>NZ_JAUOSD010000005.1:0-259987 GCF_030548265.1 Marinovum sp. 2_MG-2023
TCAGACGCGGAAGCCGAATACCCAGATTCAACCTGCAGACTCTCATTATGAATGAGGGACCAGCAGGGGGCAGGTCAGCGCTGAACACAGGCAAAGATGCGCCTGAAAACGGAGTTGCGCGAAGGCGCTTCCCCGACGCCCAAACGCCCCCGAACTCTGTCCTTGGGGGTGCTGACCCAAGAACCCCATGTGTTCCAAATGCGGACACTGGCAGGGAGCTTGCAGCGATTCGACGAAACGGTGGCCAAGCTTCTGAGCCTGTTGCGTCAAGGACGGCAGCTTGACCCTGTGCGAGTATGGTGGACCGGAAAGCGTTGGGTGCTGCTTGATGGGCATCACCGATTGGAAGCCTATCGCCAGTTTGCCGAAGCCAAACAGATACCAGAGGCCGCTTTCAAGGTTTCGGTTGCCGTGGTGGTGGCCGATACGGTGGATGATGCGGAACGCGCTGCACACGAGGATAACGCCAAGATTAGGAACGCGTCCGAAGACATTGACCGGCGCGACCTTGCTTGGAAGCTGACAGTGGAAGACCCGACGCGCAGTTATGGGTTTATCCAAGATCGGACCGGCGTGAGCAAGGGCACGGCGCAGAACATGCGGAAGGTGTACTTCAAGCTTAAGGACCGGCGATGGTCGGTGGCTGGGATGATGCAGGCCGGTTGGGCATATGCCCGGAAGGGCGCGGCAGATGAGAAACCGGATATGAGTGCAATGACGGAAGATGAACTTCTTGGCGTCATGCTGCGCGAAGCCGATTTCATCGAAGAACGGCTGCGGAAAACATTCGGGCAGAAATGGACAAAGAAATGGGATGCTTTTGCATTGCTGTTGTCGCAGCGGCACCCAATCTTCCTTAGAAGGATGCTCGATAGCCACTACTTCGAGATACCCGAGGAGATGGAACAGGACGACTTTGATGATGACATCGAAGACGAAGCAGTGAGCGCGTAGGTGTGGCCCTTGCGGCGATCCCTTCCAAGGGTTTGTTGGAGGGGATGGGGCGATAGTCGTTGGAGCCGAACGAACAATGAGCGGACGCCTTGCCAGTCTCCATGCGACCCCGGAATGGCAGTCCTCGGGAACCCGAAGAGAGTTCTTTCAGCGGTTGGACGTTGAGGCGCGGGATAACCGGCACGGTAAAAGCCCAGCCTTCGGGACCCTCATGGGGAAAACCAAGGGGTATACCTCATACATACCGTACAATTTATACAGCGATTATCGGTGCGGAACTCTGGAGCACAAGGCAAACGTTCCCGCCGCTTCCGTCTCTATCTGTTTTTTGCCCAGCCAAACCTGTATCCACATTTCTCTACACAAAGGGCAATTCGGGCGATAATATCCCTTTGATATCAACATGCAGGCGTGTGGTGTCGCTCCGTGTGGGGGCACCACTAAAACCATCCCAAGCAATTGCGTTACAGAAACCGGCCGTTAGGGATGTGTCCTATTGCATGCCTGATTTCCGCAAACCCAGCTCGAACATTTGTGCAGCAGCTGTGCGGGCATCGGCACAGCCGTTGGAAGCATCATTCTGACGTAGCGCAGGCATGCGCCTGGGGGCCGGGGGGCTTGGGAAGATTGAGTTTGCCAAAGTGCAGGGCGGGGGAAGGCGTCTTGTGGGCGGCGGGCCATCCCAAACCCAAGCGAAGCCCGCGGTCGCCTTGGCTTCGGAAATCGCGCGGAACATATCGTCAGGATCACTGCTGTTTTGGGCGCCCGGCTGTCACGGGTTCGTCGTCTGGGTCCGCATCGATTCGATCAACAACTTTCTTGAGTTGTCTGCCGACAAACCGGCTCGGGCGTGAGGTGGCGACCTTGTATCCCATTTCTGCCAGATCAACGGTCGCCTTGAGCGATCCGGTGATGGCAACGCCAATGCCCTCTTCGATGGCCTCTGCCTTGTCCATGCCTGCGCGATGTTGGTCGATGGCGTGGTTTATGCCGCGCAAAGAGGCGAGGATGCCAAGACCACCCAGCCCGCTCAGGACCGCGTCGGCGCCCGCATCGGCAACGTCGATGACAGTCCCGCCAAGGGCCAGAGAGGCGGCGGTATCCAGCTCTACATTGCTGATCCCGCCATCAATTGCGCCGGTTGCTTCGGCGACCTCACTTGTTGCGATCACGGGGATCGCCGGATCCACGCTTTCGATATAGGCCACGCTGTCGGTTGCCTTGATCTGATATGCCACGCCATCGACAACGATATCGGTGTCGGGCGTGTTGAAATGGGCGTGCAGGGTGCCGCCGGTGGCATCGGCGACATGGCTTTCGAACAGCGCACCCTTTGTCAGCGCAGTCAGGCCGACCAGACTTTCGCTGGGCATGGTCAGACATTGCAGCCAAATTTCGAAATCCGTCAGCCCGGCATAATTGCCATTCACCGAACGCAGCGCGTCAAAGACCGCGTTGGCCTGCGCGACATCATTCCAGGCCGACACCGGCAGCGACAGCGCGCCGAGCATGAGCGCATGCTGGGCCAGGGCGTCATCGTCAAACGGAACATTGCGTGCCTCGGGGATGGCAAGGGCCGCGCGGGCCTGAGAGGTGGCCAATCGTTCCTCGGCGCGGGCCTTGGCGCTGTCGAATTGGGATTCTGCTGTCTTGATCGCAGCGGCATTGCTTGCAAGGAAATACCGCACATCCGCCTCCAGCTTTTCGATATCACGATCCATTTTGCGATAGTCGGGATAATCGTAGTTCAGCTTCTGCCACCAGGACGCATCCTTGAGGATGTCTTCGACATCAAGTTCCAGCTGCCTTCTGCGCGCCTTGACGTATTTCAGGTTCTGCACAGCCGCATCCCGTGCTGACAGTTTGGGATGCGCGGCCCTGGATGCCGCGATCCGCGACAAGGCTCTTTTGCGCATTTTGGCAAATTGGTCTTTCAGGGCTTCGCCACGCCGTCTTTTGGTTTGTGCCTCTTTGGCCCGCTCCAGCTGCGCTTCAATCGCGGGGCGGTGATGGTGGATCAACGGCCCGAAAAGCGGGTGGTGGTCCAGTTCAGGCAGGTTGCGAAGCCCCGCAAGAATGACATCGGGGTCCGTTTCCTGCTGCAAGCTGTGCAATGCGTTTGCCAGATTGCGATGCCGTATTTGCCGCCTGCGCACATGAATCGCCCAGAATGCGGCGCAGAGCGTTCCGCCGACCAAGGCCGCGAAGGGCAGCAAGGCGCTGGAAGTGACGCCGGTGTCGAGGCTCGCGCGGGCGGCGGGCAACAGGAGCAGGGCGCCAAAACCGAACAAGGCGGCCAGAGTGACGGCGCGCCAGAGATGGCGGTTCAGGGTTTTACGGATCTCGTTAGTCATGGCTGTCCTTCACCCGGTCACGCAACAAACCGTCCAAGGCATGGCTGTGCACATGTCTTGTTCCAAAGAGGATGATTTGAGCCGGTTTCGGTGACGATCTGGCTGGCAACACGCGCTCAAACCTCTTGGTGACTGGTTGTTTTGACCATGACAGCATCGTCGTTGATTTCGCAATCCATCCGGCAAACAGATTTTGCATCAGTTGCTTGGATGGAACCCTTGCGGGCCATCTCTGGCGTGGTCCGCGTCTGGGAATGGCATGTTTCGGGGTGAGGGCGGTTTGACGCAATCTGCGAACAATGCTCCGGGCGCGCAATGCAATTCATGCTGCGCCATAGCGTAATTCTGTCTGCCTGACCTTGATCCTACAAAAATACTAAGGTATTTGCGGCCAAAATGATCGCAGCCAGACTACCGTTCCCTCATCGGTCACCAGCCACGTGAAAAACTGAAAAGGGAACAGAATGAACCATCTGAGATCACGCAGCGTGTTGCTGCTTGGAACCTGCCTCTGTGCTGGCACTGTTGCGGCCCAGGACGCCGATCCGCTTTTCCTTGGGACGTTGCGTATTGATCTGGCCGCGGCACAGAACCTGTTGGGCAATGACGAGATCACCGAAGAAGAGCTTGCCGATCGCAACCCATCGACCGTCAAGGACGTGTTTGTTGGCGAATCTTCGGTGTCGGTCAGCGGTGGCGCGGCGATGGCGCAAAAGGTCATGGTGAACGGGATCGAAGAAAGCCAATTGGCGGTCACCATCGACGGGGCACGTCAAAACAAGGGCGCCTTTCACCACACTGGCAACGTTCTGCTTGATCCCGCGTTGTTGAAGTCGGTCGCGGTCAGCGAGGGGCTGGCGCCAGCGGATGCGGGCCCCGGCGCGCTTGGCGGCGCATTGGCCTATACCACCAAAGACGCCGGCGACCTTCTTGCGCCGGATGACACCTTTGGCGGGCGGCTGTCGCTGACGACGGGCACCAATGGAACGGGGCTGCGCAGTTCGCTTGCGCTCTATGGTGTGACGGGCGGTTTTGACTGGCTGCTCAGCGGGACACTGCAAGAAGGCGACGACTACGAAGACGGCGATGGCGACCGCATCGACGGCACCGGCGCAGAGCTGTCGGATTATATGGTCAAGCTGGGCTTCACCACCGACACCGGCAAGCGGCTGGCCTTTTCCGCGTCCCAAACCGAAGACACCGGCCCGCGCGCATCGCAGGGGGGCTTCATTCGCTCGGATTTCGCCGGGTTGACCAGCCCCGCGCGCCCGACCGACATCATCGACGGCTATGCGCGCCGCAGCTCTTATACCTTGACCTATAGTGACACGCAGCCACAGGGCAATTTCGCGCCCTATCTGCAACTGACCTATAACGAGCAGGAAGTGGATGTTGGCGACGTCACCGGCGTGAACAAAAGCCTGTCAGGCACGGCCAAAAACGAATGGCAACTGGGCAATGGCACCGTGACCGCAGGTATGGATTTCTTTGACGAAACCGCCGAAGCAACCGAAGGGGCCGATGGCGCGGAAAGCCGCTTCAACCTTGGTCTTTTTGCACAGGCGCGCCAGGATTTGACCGACCGCATCTCGGTCAGCTACGGCGGACGATATGATTTCCAGCGTTTCGAGGGGGCTGACGGCAGCGATTTCGAAGAGGGCGGCGCAAGTGTGAACGCCGCTGTTGACGTTCTGTTGACGGACGGTCTGTCGCTGAACGCCGGGATCGCCTCGACCTGGGGCGGGTTCGCGCTGGGCGAGGCCGCCCTCGTGAACTATCGCACGGATTGGAACTATGATGGCTTCGCCTCGACGCGGGCGCATTCGGCGCGCATTGGTTTGCGCTATGACACCGGGCCCTGGGCCTTTGGCGGGGCTTTGTTCCATACTGAAATCAACGATGTATCCGCCATTTTGCCAAGCGGTGGCAATCGCGGTGCGTTGACCGACATGACGTCGCAGGGCTTTGACGGTTCGATCAGCTACACAGGCGCGCGGGGCTTTGCCAAGCTGAACTATACCTTTGCGGATGTGCAGCTGGACGACGATGAAATCGCCACCACGGCCTATTACTTTGGCCGTCCGATGGGGCATATCATTGCCTTGGAGGCCGGGTATGACCTGAGCGACGAATGGCGGATCGGCGGCAATGCCGAAGTCGCGCTGGAGAACAAGATCGGGTCGCTGGATCTTCCGGCCTATGAGGTCGCAAATGTCTTTGCCAGTTATGCGCCCACGGCGGTGGAGGGGCTGGAAATCCGGCTTGGCATCGACAACCTGTTCGACGCGACTTACGCCAGCCGAAGCAGCGACGGGCTGGATCTAAGCGCGATCGAGCCGTTGAATGAACCGGGGCGGACCTTCACCCTGACGGCCAGTTTGCAGTTCTAGGCCAAAATGACATGCTGACGGGCGGCCCCGGGTCGCCCGTTTTGCATTGTGTCGGGGTTAGGCGCTTTGCCACACCATGCCTTTGAAATCTTCGCGAAATGCGAATGTTTCAAGGTGGCTATCAATCACACTATGGGCGGCGGGCACGTCTTCGGGTTTGGACAGGGTGAACACAACCGTCAGCCCGGTCTCATCCGCCTGCATCTTTGCGGGGCCCATTGGAAAAGCCACGGTGCCGGTTTGGTGGTCATAATCCACATCAACCTTGTGCCCGAAATGCTTGCACAGTTGCTGGAGATATTTTGACCCGTTGGGGGTGGCGAACGTGCCGGTTTCAGTCACGGTCAAGGGCATGGCGGTTCATCCTGATTGTTTCTGTCAGATTAAGGCTTGCAGCCGATGAACGCAATCCGCTACACCCGCCGCAATACCGCGAAGCCATGCCAGACGGACCAGCCACGCGATTGCATCTGACCTTCAGGAGTGATTCCATGCGCATGACCCTACTTGGTGGCCTTTTGGGCGCCGCTCTCGCTGTTCCGGCCTTTGCCGATGATGTTTCCGTGCAAACCGCGACCGGCGCTGTGACGGTGCCGGCCAAGCCCGGAAAAATCGCGGTTTTTGATGTTGCAGCGGTCGATACCATCAACGCGCTTGGTCAGAAAATCGACGGGTTGCCGAACAAACTTTATGTCAAGCGGCTTGATCCGGTGATGGAGGCCGGTGCGGTGGTTGGCACGTTGTTCGAACCCGACTTCGAAGCGTTGGCAGTGATGCAGCCCGATCTGATTGTGGCCGGTGGCCGGTCGTCCGAACAGGTGGAAAACCTGTCCCAGATCGCGCCGACGATCGACATGACGATTTGGGGCGATGATATGCTGGATCAGGCGCATGCGCGGATCGCGGCCTATGGCGCGATTTTCGATGTCGAAGACAAGGCCGCCGCGCTGACCGAAGAGCTGAACGCCAAGCTTGCAGAAGCGCAACGCGCGGTCGAAGGCAAGGGCAAGGCGTTGATCCTGTTGACCAATGGCAGCAAGGTGTCGGCCTATGGCCGGGGCGGGCGGTTTGGCTGGCTGCACAGCGAAATCGGCATCGAAGAAGCGGCGCAAAACGTCGAGGCCGAAACCCACGGCGAGGCGGTTTCGTTTGAATTCGTCGCCGACATCAACCCCGATTGGTTGCTGGTGGTGGACCGGGGCGCCGCGATTGGCGCCGACAGTCAGGCCGCCGAGGCCACATTGGACAACCCGTTGATTGCCAAGACAACAGCGGCACAAAAGGGCCAGATCGTCTATCTTGATGCGGCGTCGCTTTATATTGCGTCGGGCGGTGCCGGGTCTGTCCTGCACACGCTGGACGAGGTGATCGCAGCCTTTGCTGGCGCGGACAGCTAATCTTGCGACTGTGGCCTTTGCTTATATGCGCGCTGATCGGGTTGAGCGGTCTCAGCCTGTTGATCGGCGCGGCGTCGTTGTCGGATGGGGATGGCGGCTGGCTTTTGATGGTCAGCCGGTTTCCCCGCACGGCGGCGGCGGTGTTGGCGGGGGCTGGGCTGGCACTGGCCGGGGTGGTGGTGCAACAGGTGGTGCAGAACCGTCTGGTCGAACCGGCCCTGACCGGCACGCCCGAGGCGGCGATGCTGGGATTGCTGGCGGTGACATTGATCGCGCCGGGCATGGCGATTGCGGGCAAGATGTTGGTGGCCGCCGCGGCGGCATTGGCGGGGATGGCCGGGTTTATCGCGCTGGCCAAACGGGTGCCGCGCAGTGACCCGATGCTGTTGCCGATTGTCGGGCTGGTCTATGGCGGCATTCTGGGTGCGATTGGCATCTGGGCCGCGTGGCTGACCGATTTGATGCAATACCTTGGCACATGGCAATTGGGCGAATTTTCCGGCGTGATGATCGGCCGGTACGAATGGCTCTGGGCGGTCGCGGGGATGGCTGTGCTGCTCTATGCGGTGGCGGATCGGATCACGATTTTGGGGCTGGGCGAGGCGCAGGCGCGTTCGCTGGGCCTGAACTATAAACAAACCCGCGCGCTGGGGTTGGTGATTGTGTCGGTGTTGACCGCATTGGTCATGGTGACGGTTGGGGCGTTTCCCTTTGTGGGACTGGTCGCGCCAAATCTGGTGTCGCGCTGGCGCGGCGACAACCTGCGCGCCAATTTGCCGTTGATTGCGCTTGGCGGCAGTGTGCTGGTGCTGGCGGCGGATGTGATTGGGCGGGTGATCCGCTATCCCTTTGAAATTCCGGCGGCGACGGTATTTGGCGTGTTTGGCGCATCGGTCTTCCTGTGGCTGCTTCACGCCGCGCCGAGGCGGGCCCATGGTTGACCGACATGTGGCGTGGTTGGCGCTGGCGCTTGTGGCGTTAAGCGCGGTTTTTTTGCTGTGGCACCTGCGCGCGCCTTATGGATTTATTTTGGAGCTGCGCGGCGCAAAACTGGCGGCGTTGATCTGTGTCGGGGCGGCGACGGGGGCGGCCACAATCCTGTTTCAGACGGTGGCGATGAACCGGTTGCTGACACCGGGGATCGTGGGGTTTGATGCGCTGTTTGTGCTTTTGCAGACGCTGTTGGTTGTGACCCTTGGCGGCGTTGGCGCGGCGCAGATCCCCGGCGCATTGCGGTTCGGGATCGAAGCGGCGGTGTTGATGGCGGCGGCGACCGCGCTGTTTGGCGTGTTGCTGCGCCGCGATGCCGGCGATGTGACCCGGATGATCCTGACCGGGGTGATCCTTGGGGTGTTGTTGCGCGGGCTGGCCTCGATGGTGCAGCGGATGATGGACCCGTCGGAATTTGCCGTGGTGCAACAGGCGATGTTTGCAAGCTTTGGCCGGGTGGACCTTGGCCAATTGATCGCGGCGGGGCTGGTGTTGATGGCGGCGATTGGCGCTGCGCTACGCATGGCACCGGCGCTGGATGTGGCCGGATTGGGCCGGGGCACGGCGCGGGGGCTGGGGCTGAACCATGATCGGGTGGTGCTGATGGCGCTGATGCTGGTGGCGGCGATGATTTCGGTCTCCACCGCGCTGGTCGGGCCGATCACGTTTCTGGGCCTTTTGGCGGCCAGTCTGGCGCGGCATCTGACCGACACCCACCGTCATATCGTGCTGATCCCGGCGGCGGCGCTGATTGGGGCGCTGATCCTTGTGACCGGGCAATTCGTGTTTGAACGCCTGCTGGGCAGCCAATCGGCGCTGGCGGTGGTGGTGGAATTCTTTGGCGGGCTGCTGTTCTTGTGGCTCGTCCTGCGCAGGAGACAGCTATGATCAAGGTTCGCGGGCTTGGCTATGGGGTCGGCGATACGGCGATCCTGCATGATGTGGACCTGACGCTTGCGCCGGGGGGGATCACCGCGTTGATCGGGCCGAACGGGGCGGGGAAATCATCGCTGCTGCATTGTATGGCGGGGCTGACAACGCCGACACAAGGCTGTGTCGAGATCGACGGCCTGGACCCGTTCACCGCCCGGGATGAGGCCCGTGCGCGTGCCGTGGCCCTGTTACAGCAAACGCCAGTGGTGGTCAGCCGCTTGCAGGTGCGCGAGCTGGTCAGTTTTGGCCGCTGGCCGCATCACCGCGGGCGACCGGGGCCCAAGGACATGGAAAAGATCGCAGAGGCCTTGGAGGCCTTTTCTCTGACGGATTTTGCTGAACGGCCCTTGGAAACCTTGTCTGGCGGCCAGCGTCAGCGCGCGTTTATTGCCATGACCTATGCACAGGATACGCCGTGGATGTTTCTGGACGAGCCGCTGAATGCGCTGGATCCACGCCATGCGCGCGATTTGATGGCGCGGTTGCATGGGCTGTCGCGCGGCCATGACCGCAGCATCGTGATAGTGATCCACGATATCAACGCGGCGGCGGGATGGGCCGATCGCATTGTTGCGATGAAAGACGGGCGCATCGTGGCACATGACGCCAGTGCCGCGCTGTTGACGCCCGAAACCCTGGGCGATGTATTTGATACCCCGTTCGAGGTGCTGCGCCACAAGGACAGGCCAGTGGTGATTGCGCGCTGATTGCGGGCAAAGACGCCGCCAGACCGCCATCAGGGCGGTCGCGTGCATGGTTTGTCCGCCAGCGGTCACCACATTTCAAAGGATTGCCCCGAAGGGCGAAATTGACGGCACCCTTTCAAAGGTGCGCTACACATCCATTCCCAAAACCATAAAGGCATCGGTGTTGAAAGTGGTGAGCCGTGATGGGTTCGAACCATCGACCTACTGATTAAAAGTCAGTTGCTCTACCAACTGAGCTAACGGCCCACTGGCGGCGTATCTAGAAAGACCGGCGGCGGGGGTCAACCCCGAAAACGCGAAAAAAAGCATGGGACTGGAATAAGTTTGGGCAGGGGCGTATATGCCGCCCTATGAGCAATGCGCAAAAAAACAATTGGCCGTTTATGAAGATGCACGGGTTGGGCAACGATTTTGTTGTCCTTGACGGGCGTGCGCGAACGGTCGACGTGACGCCGACGCTGGCCCAGGCGCTGGCGGATCGGCACCGTGGTGTCGGTTTCGATCAATTGGCGGTCATCCTGCCAAGTGGCGATGCTGATGCCGCTTTGATTTTCTATAATTCAGATGGGTCAACCTCGGCCGCATGTGGCAATGCCACGCGCTGTATTGCACGCCATCTGATGGAAGAGACCGGCAAGACAGAGCTGAGCCTGCAAACCAGCGACCGGGTGCTGTTGGCGCGCGATTCGGGGTGTGGGTTCACGGCGGTCAATATGGGCCACGCCCAGACCGAATGGCAGGATATCCCCCTGACAGAGGACGTGGACACGCTGCACCTGCCGATCGCGGGGGATCCGGTGGGCACTGGCATGGGCAACCCGCATTGCACGTTCTTTGTCGATGACGTGATGGCGGTCGACCTGGAGACCCGCGGTGCCGAAATGGAACATCACCCGTTGTTCCCGGAACGCACCAATGTGCAATTTGCCACGGTGACCGGCGAAAACGCCATGCGGATGCGGGTGTGGGAGCGGGGCGCTGGTGTGACGCTGGCCTCGGGCTCGTCCTCCTGTGCCACCGCAATGGCGGCCTATCGAAGGGGGCTGATCGGGCGCGAGGTGATGATAAAGCTGGATGGCGGTTTGATTCATGTCGAGATCTCGGATGAAGGTCTCTGGCTGACCGGACCGACCAGCCACGTGTTTTCCGGTACGCTGACCACACAATTTTTGGAAAGTCTGGAATGAACGCCCCGCACAAACCTGCGGTGAAGCCGCCGGTCTTTTCGACCATGGGCTGTCGCTTGAACGCTTATGAGACCGAGGCGATGAAGGAACTGGCCGCCGAGGCCGGTTTGCAGGGCGCGGTTGTGGTCAACACCTGTGCCGTCACAGCCGAAGCCGTGCGCAAGGCCCGCCAGGAAATTCGCAAACTGCGGCGTGACAATCCCGAGGCACGGCTGATCGTGACCGGATGCGCCGCCCAGACCGAGCCCGAAACCTTTGCCGCGATGGCAGAGGTCGATGCGGTGATTGGCAATACCGAAAAGATGATGCCAGAGACCTGGCAGGGGATGGCGGCCGATTTCGTCGGCGAGACAGAGAAGGTCATGGTCGACGACATCATGTCGGTCACCGAAACCGCCGGCCATCTGATCGACGGATTCGGGACGCGGTCCCGCGCTTATGTGCAGGTGCAGAACGGCTGTGACCATCGCTGTACCTTTTGCATCATTCCCTATGGTCGGGGCAATTCGCGGTCGGTGCCCGCCGGTGTGGTGGTGGACCAGATCAAGCGGCTGGTGGATCGCGGCTATCACGAGGTGGTGTTGACCGGGGTGGATTTGACGTCCTGGGGGGCTGACCTGCCGGCAACGCCGCGTTTGGGCGATCTGGTGCGGCGCATCCTCAAGCTGGTGCCGGATCTGTCGCGCCTGCGGATCTCGTCCATTGATTCGATAGAGGCCGATCCGGCGCTGATGGAGGCGATTGCCACCGAACCCCGGCTGATGCCGCATTTGCATCTGTCGTTGCAGGCCGGTGACGATATGATCCTGAAGCGGATGAAACGGCGGCACCTGCGCGATGATGCGATTGCGTTTTGCGAAGAGGCGCGCAAATTACGCCCGGACATGACCTATGGCGCCGATATCATTGCCGGTTTCCCGACCGAGACCGAAGCGATGTTCGACAATTCGCTGAAACTGGTCGAGGATTGCGGCCTGACCTGGCTGCATGTCTTTCCCTATAGCCCCCGTCCTGGCACCCCGGCGGCGCGGATGCCGCAGGTCAATGGCCGCGCGATCAAGGACCGCGCTGCGCGGCTGCGGGCTGCGGGCGACTTGCGCGTGGCGCAGCATCTTGGTGCCCAGCAGGGCCGCAGCCATAAGATCCTGATGGAAAATCCCAATATGGGCCGTACTGAACAATTTGCCGAAGTCCGCTTTGCCGCGCCCCAGCCAGAAGGCCAGATCGTGACAGCGACGATTGCCGGCTTTGATGGCCACCAATTGGTGGTCTGAGGAATGCACCCAAATCCGATTTTCCGTGGCGAAGCTACGGAGCGTAACCTGGGCTTTGCGCGCGAGCGGGGCTTTGGAATGCTGGCTGTTGGCGCGGCGGATGCTGCGCCGATGCTCAGCCATGTGCCGTTCCTGTTGGCCGAAGATGGCGCCGAGGCCGAACTGCACCTTGTTCGCTCAAACCCCATTGCGCGGGCCTGCAAGGCGGCAATGCCCGCCCGGATCGCCGTCAACGGGCCGGATTCCTATATCTCGCCCGATTGGTACGGGGTCGAGGATCAGGTGCCGACCTGGAACTATGTGGCGGTGCATCTGGTCGGGCGGCTGGAGCCGCTGCCGCCGGACCGGCTGTGGGACATCCTGAACCGGCAATCGGCGCTGTTCGAAGAGCGGCTGTTGCCCAAACCACCCTGGTCGACGGACAAGATGACACCAGAGGTGCTGGACCGGATGATGCGCATGATCGCGCCGTTCCGGTTTGTGGTGGATAAGATAGATGGCACATGGAAACTGGGCCAGAACAAAACCGATGCCGTGCGCGACAGGGCGGCGGGGGGGGTGGCGGCCTATGGTCAGGGGCAGGAAATTGCCACGCTGTCCGCATTGATGTGGGGCGTGGACAAGGACGCCTAAGGTGCTAGGCTGCGGCCGAATGATATATGTTCCAATGCTGGCTGCCATTTGCAACTGGCTGAAATCAGACCGGGAAATTCCACATGAAATTGTTGATGGCTGGCACGTCACCCTTTGTCCGCAAGGTTATGGTGACATTGCACGAAACCGATCAGGTGAACGCGGTAGAATACGAGGCGGTTGTCGCCGCGCCCGCCGGGCCGTCCGCCGAATTGATCGCCGCCAATCCGGTGGGCAAGATCCCGGCGCTGGTGCGTCCGGATGCGCCGACACTTTACGACAGCCGGGTGATTTGCCGGTTCCTGGATTCGCGGGTTAATGGCGGCCTGTATCCGCAGCAGCGCCAATGGGACACTCTGACGCTTGAGGCGACGGGGGATGCGATCATGGATGCGGCGGTGCTGATGGTCTATGAAATTCGGTTCCGCGACGAAGCCCAGCAATCACAGGATTGGATCGAGGCGCAATGGACCAAGGTTGATCGCGCCCTTTCGGCGTTGAACACCCGCTGGATCAGCCATTTGCACGGTCCGTTGGATATGGGACAGATTTCGGTGGCCTGCGCCTTGTCCTATCTGGATTTTCGCCATGACGCGCGCAGCTGGCGCACCGAGTATACCGCATTGGCGGATTGGCATGCGGCCTTTTGCCAGCGTCCCTCAATGATGGCGACCACCCCCAAGGGGTGACACCCGATCCGACAGATCCGGGGGCGGTCCGCCGCCAAAGATTCGCGTTGCGCGGCGGCAAAGGCCGCCGCCCGGCAATAATTCCGCAGCATCGGCCAGCGAAAAATGCCGAAATCTGCCGCATTGGGCATTCGACCGGTTGATTTCAACGTGTTTTTGGCGCGACATTACGGCGCGATGGGGCCTGCGCTCTTTTGAACGCTGGACGCCCAATTGGCACGGCGCTAAACACCGCACCGGAGAGCTGTGTTTTCCTATGGGAAGGCATGGACGGGAATTTACAGCCAGACTACTGGCGCTGAAATGGAGATCACTCGTGTCCCACGCAGACGATCACGAAGGCACCCGCAGAGATTTTCTCTACTACGCCACCGCAGGGGCGGGGGCCGTAGCCGCAGGTGCTGCGGTATGGCCATTGGTCAACCAAATGAATCCTTCCGCCGATGTGCGCGCGCTCAGCTCGATCCGGGTTGATGTGTCGGGCGTAGAGGTCGGAACCCAGCTGACGGTCAAATGGCTGGGCAAGCCGGTGTTCATTCGCCGCCGTACCGAAGACGAGATTGCCGAAGGCGAAGCTGTCGAGATGAGCCAGCTGATTGATACCTCGGCCCGCAACCCGAACAAGGGCGAAGTGGACGCGACCGACGCGAACCGCACCATGGACGACGCGCATGAATGGCTGGTGATGATGGGTGTTTGTACCCACCTCGGCTGTGTGCCTTTGGGTGACGGCGCTGGCGATTTCGGCGGTTGGTTCTGCCCTTGCCACGGTTCGCACTACGACACCGCAGGGCGCATTCGCAAGGGTCCGGCACCGGAAAACCTGCATGTGCCGCCCGCCGTCTTTGAAGACGACACAACAATCAAACTGGGTTAAGGAGCGGACATATGGCTGGTATTCCTCACGACCATTACGAACCGAAATCCGGTATCGAAAAATGGGTTCACACCCGTCTGCCCATTGTTGGGCTGATGTATGATACCCTGATGATCCCGACGCCCAAGAACCTGAACTGGATGTGGATCTGGGGCATTATCCTGACATTCTGTCTGGCGCTGCAAATCGTCACCGGCATCATTCTGGTGATGCATTACACGCCGCATGTAGATCTGGCCTTTGCTTCGATCGAACATATCATGCGCAACGTGAATGGCGGCCATTTCATCCGCTATCTGCACATGAACGGCGCGTCGCTGTTCTTTATCGCGGTTTATCTGCACATCTTCCGCGGGCTTTACTATGGTTCGTACAAGGCACCGCGCGAAATCACATGGATCATCGGCATGTTGATCTATCTGTTGATGATGGCGACCGGCTTCCTTGGGTATGTGTTGCCTTGGGGTCAGATGTCGTTCTGGGGTGCTACGGTGATTACCGGCCTGTTTGGCGCGATCCCCTTCATTGGTGAACCGATCCAGACTTGGCTGCTGGGCGGACCGGCGGTGGACAATGCCACGCTGAACCGCTTCTTCTCGCTGCACTATCTGCTGCCTTTCGTCATTGCGGCGCTGGTTGCGGTGCATATCTGGGCCTTCCACACCACCGGCAACAACAACCCAACAGGGGTTGAGGTGCGCCGCACGTCGAAAGCCGAAGCCGAAAAAGACACCGTGCCGTTCTGGCCCTATTTCGTGATCAAGGATGTCTTTGCCCTGGCGGTGATCCTGGTGGTGTTCTTTGCCATCGTCGGTTTCATGCCGAACTATCTGGGCCACCCGGACAACTATATCGAAGCCAACCCGCTGGTGACGCCCGCGCATATCGTGCCGGAATGGTATTACCTGCCGTTCTACGCAATCCTGCGTGCCTTCACCTCTGAGGTGTGGGTCGTGCAATTCGCCAGCTTTGTGACCGGCGGTATCGTCGACGCGAAATTCTTTGGTGTGTTGGCAATGTTTGGGGCGATCGGTGTGATGGCGGTCGTGCCGTGGCTCGATACCTCGTCTGTGCGGTCGGGCAAATACCGTCCGATGTTCAAATGGTGGTTCTGGCTGTTGGCGATCGACTTTGTCGCGCTGATGTGGCTGGGTGCCATGCCCGCAGAAGAGCCTTATGCAACCTTCTCGTTGATTGCCGCGGCCTATTGGTTTGCCTACTTCCTGGTGATTCTGCCGCTTCTGGGTGTGATCGAGAAACCGCAAACCCCGCCAGAGACCATCGAAGCCGACTTCAATGCCAAAATGGCCAAGAAGGCCGCCAAGGCTGCTGGTCGTAAATCCCAGCAACCGGCTGAGTAAGAGGACGAGAGAATGATGATCAAGCAACTCACCCTCTCCGCGGTAGCGGCGCTGGCAATCGGAACTTCGGCGGCCCTGGCCGCCGGCGACGAAGGGCATATCCACGACGTGGATTTCTCTTTCGAAGGGCCTTTTGGTGCTTTTGACCAAATGCAGCTGCAACGCGGGCTTCAGGTCTATACCGAGGTCTGTTCTGCCTGCCACGGTTTGCAATATGTGCCGATCCGCACGCTGGCCGACGAAGGTGGCCCGCAACTGCCGGAAGATCAGGTGCGCGCCTATGCGTCCCAGAACTTTGAAGTTTTCGATGCCGCGCTGGACGATTATCGCCCGGCGGCGGAAACCGACAACTTCCCGAAAAACACGGCTGCGGGTGCACCGGATCTGTCGATGATGGCCAAGGCCCGCGCCGGGTTCCACGGTCCTTATGGCACCGGTCTGAGCCAGCTGTTCAACGGCATGGGCGGACCAGAGTACATCACCTCGCTTCTGACCGGCTACACCGGCGAAGAGAAGACCGAGGCAGGTGTGACGCTGTACGAAAACACCGCTTTTCCGGGCGGCTGGATTTCGATGGCACCGCCGCTTGATGACGATCTGGTGGAATTTGCCGATGGCCACTCCGCCGATCTGCACCACCTTGCCGAAGATGTGTCCGCCTTCCTGATGTGGACGGCAGAGCCGAAGATGATGGCGCGCAAACAGGCCGGTCTGACCGGTGTTCTGTTCCTGGTGCTGTTGTCGGTGCTGCTCTATCTGACCAACAAACGCATCTGGGCGCCGATCAAGAAACAGGCCAAACTGGCTGCAAAGTAAACGGATGGTTTGAGCGCAAGCTCAGCCTGAAGAACGTAAAAAGCCCCGTTTTGGCGGGGCTTTTTCTTTGGCATCAGGTCAAAGGTCCAGATCAAACGCCCAGATAGGCGCGCAATTCCGGCGGTGGATCGGCAAAAAGCCGGTCGGTGGATTGCGGCGGGAAAAGCTGGCCTTCGGCGACCAGCGCGACCTGATCTGCGACCCGCTTGGCGTCTTCGGGGGCGTGGCTGACCATCAGAACCGTGATTCCCGCATCCGACGCCAATTGCGCCACCAGGTCGAGCATCTCTGCCCGCAATGCCGGGCCAAGCGCCGAAAACGGCTCGTCCAGCATCATCAGGGGGCGGTCCTGTAAAAGAACGCGCGCCAGTGCCGCGCGGCTTTGCTGTCCGCCGGACAGTGCGGCGGGCTTTCTTGTGCCCATGTCGGCCAACCCGACCTGCGCCAAAGCGGCGTTGATCCGTTCCGTTTGGGCGGGGGTGGGCCGTTTGGTGGTCAACGCCAGTGCCAGATTGGCGGCAATGGTCAGATGCGGGAACAGGTTGTTGTCCTGAAACAGAATGCTGACCGGGCGTTTGGCCGGCGCCAACCCATCCAGCGGGCGATTGTCCCAAAGGATCTGGCCACGACTTGGCGGTAGAAAACCGGCGATCATGTTCAGAATCGTGGATTTTCCTGCCCCGCTTGGGCCGATCAGGGCGGTGAACCGTCCCTTGAATTCTGCATTGGCGGCGAGGTGATAGCCCTCCAGGTGCAGGGTGATGTCACGCAGTTCAAGCATTGGCTCGTCCGCCCTTGTCAAAGATCCAGAACAGCCCGAGGCTCATCATCAGCAGCAACAGCGCCGCGCCCTGTGCCGCCTCGATCCGATAGGCCGCCATCAGCTGATAGAGTTGAAAGGGCAAAGTGGCATGTTCACCATCGGCAAACAGGGCGATCACCCCAAGATCCCCCATGGAAAGCGCCGCGGTCAGACCGGCAGCAAAGCCCAAGGGGCGGCGCAGGCGCGGCAACAGCACGATGCGCCATAGCGCCCAGCCGGTGATCCCAAGCGTCGCAGCCAATCTACCGTAATCCTCTCGGGCGGCGTCCAGCTCTGGCCGCAGGATACGCAATACAAAGGGCAGCGCCATAAGTGCATTGACCAGCAATGTGACTGGCAATGCGACCTCTGCCGGGCGCACGAAGGGTTGCACCAAAAGAAAAAGCCCCGTGCCCAGCACCAATCCCGACACGGCGACCCCCAATAACCCGGCCAGCTCACCCAGTTTGGTGGCCAGCGGCAGGGCCAAAAGGATCGTCAATGCGGTCGCGCCGAGCGCAACGCTCAGCGATCGTAACGCAGACGACCATACATCCGCAGACAGCGCAAAAAGCCCCGGCAGGCCGGACAGAATGATCATGGCAAGCGGTGTCAAAAGGAACAGCGCCGCAAAGCCGATCCAAAAGAAATCGACGATCCGCACCACACGGCCGCGCCCATCCCAGCGCTGCGGCACCCGGTCCAGCCCGGCGCCCAACCCATCGGGCGGCGACAGCGCGAACAGGGCCAATGCGGCGGCCATGCCCATGGCCAGTTGAACCAGCGCCAGGGTCGCGGTCTTGCCCAAATCGAAATCGAATTTGAACGCCTGATAGATCGCCAGTTCCACGGTTGTGGCCTTTGGCCCGCCGCCAAGCGTCAGCGCCACGGCAAACGACGTCAGGCAAATCACGAAGATCACCGCAAAAGCCCCCGGCGCGATCCGCGCCAGCATCGGGCGTTCCAGCACCCGGCCCATCGGCGCATCAAGCGATGCGGCCAGGCGAAACCGCTCTGCCGGGATCGCCAGCCAGCCCTGTAAAATCAAACGTGTGGCCAGCGGCAGGTTGAAAAACACATGCGCCAGAATCACGCCGTGATAGCCGTAAATATCAATGCGCGGCAGGCCCAGCCAGCCGCCGATCTGGTTCACCAGACCATTGCCGCCAAAAACCGCCAACAAGCCCAGAACCGCGACAATCACCGGCAGGATAAACGGCGCGCCAAGCAGGGCGATCAATGCGCCGCGCCCGGGAAACTGTTGCCGCGACAGGGCGCGGGCCACCGGAATGGCCAGAACGACGCTCACCGCCGCAGACAGCGCCGCCTGCCAGATCGTGAACCACAGGGCGGCATATTCCGGAGTGCCAAGGCCGCCAAGGCCACCGGCACGCATAATCACCGCAACCACGGGGCCGATCACCAGCCCCGCAGCCAAAAGCGCCCAAACGAAAGGCAGCGTTACTGCGAAAGCGCGCTGCGCCATGCTTCGATCGCTGTATCCCGCAGCGAGGCCGCTTCATCTTCTGAATAGAACAGAACCTTTTCCGGCATCGGCAGTTCGCGGAACCCTTCGGGCCATTTTTCGACCGGAAGCGCCGCAGGCAATGACCAGTTCGAGGTCGGGATCATCGACTGGAATTCCTCGGTCAGGATGAACTGCATGAATTGATCGGCCAGATCGGGGTTGTCCGTGCCGGCCAGCTTCGCCACCAGTTCGACCATGAAGTAATGCCCTTCGGGGAAAATCGCCGCCGATTTGGTCAGGTCTTCTTCGGCAATGATGTGATAGGCGGGGGATGTGGTGTAGCTGAGCACCATGTCGGCCTCACCATCGGTGAAAAGCCCGTAGCTCTCTGACCAGCCTTTGGTCACTGTCACGATTTTCGGCGCGAGCTTTTCCCAGGCTGCCTTGGCCCCGTCGCCATAGACGGCCTGCACCCAAAGCACGAGCGCCAGCCCGGAAATCGACGACCGCGGGTCCTGGATCACCAGCCGGAGGTCATCCGGCGCGTCAAGCAGCGCCTCGAACGAGGCTGGCGGGGTGTCGATCAGTTCGTTGTTATAGATGAACGCCGTGTGGCCATAGTTGAACGGCAGAAAGATCTCATCCGTCCAGTCCACCGGCAGGGTCAATGCCGACATGTCGGCGCCATGTGGGGCAAACAGCCCGCTGTCGCGCGCCTTTTTGGTGATGTCGGATGTCAGACCGATCACAACGTCGGCTTCTGTGCGCTCGCCCTCCAACAGGATGCGAGGCAGAAGATCGCCGGTCTTGTATTGCAGATCACAGTCGCAACGGGCCTCAAACGCGGCTTCGATCCCGGGGCCAGGGCCCCATTCGGAATTGAAATAATCGCCTGCGTATACTGTCAAAACGGGGGTATCCGCCGCGGCCACGGTGGCCGAAGCTGCAACAAGTCCCGCAACGATGGTGCGTCCCAGCATGGGTCTCTCCAAATGTTGTGGGCGGAGTAGGGGCATGCTTGCGCAATCGACCTTCCCTCCGCCGGTTCTAGCCGGTTCAGGTTCAACGGGTTCGCATGTGCATCTCAGCTGGTCATATGGATCAGCACCCCGAGGTGAGGCCATTTCTAGGGCTTTGCCCTATGCGCCACAAGCCAATTGTGCTTGAGACCCGGCCAGTGGCGGCTTAGACGAAAGGAAATGGAGGGTTTGTCATGAGCTATAACACCTTTGGCCGCATGTTCCGTGTCACCACCTGGGGCGAAAGCCACGGACCGGGATTGGGCGCGACCGTTGATGGCTGCCCCCCGGGCATGGAGATTGATGCAGAGTTCCTGCAAATCTGGTTGGACAAACGCAAGCCGGGCCAGAACAAGAACACCACCCAGCGCAAGGAGCCGGACGCGGTCGAGATCCTGTCGGGGGTGTTCGAAGGCAAATCCACCGGCACGCCGATCCAGTTGATGATCCGCAATACCGATCAGCGGTCCAAGGATTACGGCGATATTGTTGAAAAATTCCGCCCCGGTCATGCCGATATCACCTATTGGCAGAAATACGGCATCCGCGATTATCGCGGCGGTGGGCGGTCGTCGGCGCGCGAAACCGCAGCACGGGTTGCGGCCGGTGGCGTGGCGCGGGCCGTGCTGGCGCAGATGCTGCCGGGGCTGAAGATCACCGGCTATATGGTGCAGATGGGCGAAAAGCACATTGATCGGTCGCGCTTTGACTGGGACGAAATTGGGCGCAACGATTTCTGGGTGCCCGATGCGGCGGCGGTGCCGGAATGGGATGCCTATCTTGGGCATTTGCGCAAAGATGCCCATAATTCGGTGGGCGCGGTGATCGAAGTCGTCGCACAGGGCGCGCCCGCGGGTCTTGGCGCGCCGGTCTATGGCAAGCTGGACACCGATCTGGCCACGGCGATGATGTCGATCAACGCGGTCAAAGCGGTGGAAATTGGCGACGGCATGGCGACGGCGGCGCTGACCGGGTCGGAAAACGCCGACGAGATTTTCATGGGGCCGGATGGGCCGGTCTATTCCTCGAACCACGCGGGTGGTATCCTTGGTGGGATTTCCACCGGGCAGGATGTGGTGGTGCGTTTCGCGGTCAAGCCGACGTCGTCGATCCTGACCACGCGCAAGACAATCACCAAATCCGGCGAAGAGACCGAGATCATCACCAAAGGCCGCCACGATCCTTGTGTCGGTATTCGCGCGGTGCCGGTGGGCGAAGCGATGATGGCCTGTGTGTTGCTGGATCATATCCTGATGCATCGCGGCCAGATGGGCGGCGACGTGGGAGAGACATTGGGACGGATCGGTTAACGGGCCCGGATTTCGCCACGCCTTCGCGTGTCGACAGGTTTGGGGGCCTGCCCCCAAATCACAGGATAGATGGGGTGCCAGCCCCCCAAACCCCCCGGGATATTTAAGGTCAGATGAAAGACACGGGTTTGAACCGGGGGCAGCCGGGGAAGGCGCGCGGTTTCGCGTTTTGGTTGACGTGATTGCCCGCTTCAGGACCGTGCCCGTTCGGCCCCTTTTTCAATCGCGTCGCGCAATTTGTTTTCCAGCGACTTTTGTTTGGTGGGCGAGTGGAATTTCAGCCCGAACATGTCTTTGACGTAGAAGCTGTCCACCACCTGTTCGCCGTAAGTCGCAATCACCGCCGATGAAATATAGACATTGGCATTGGCCAATGTGCGGGTCAGGTCGAACAACAGGCCGGGGCGGTCGCGGGTGTCGACCTCGATGATTGTGTAGATTTCCGAGCCATCGTTATCAAAGGTGATATGTGTTGGCACCCGGAAGGCGCGTTCGCGTTTCTTGATCTTGTCGCGGGATTTTATGGCTTCGCGCGCCTTGACCTCGCCCTGAAGGGTTTTCTGGATCATGGATTGCAGGCGCGGTAGTTTGCTGGCTTCATAGGGGGAGCCTTCGGCATCCTGAATCCAGAAGGCCGCCGTGGCAAAGCCGTCCTTGGTGGTAAATGTCCGGGCATCCACCACATTCGCCCCGACCAGAGACAGCGCGCCACACATGCGGCTGAAGATACCGGGATGGTCGGCCATGGCAAAGCATACCCGGGTGGCGTCACGGTCTTCGTCGGGGTGCAGGTCGATGGCAATTGCAGCATCGCCAAGATCACGCAACAGATTGGCAAAGGCCAGATGGGCCGTCACATGCAGGCCCTGCCAATAAGGCGGGTAGTGGCGCGCTGTTTCTGCCCGCAGGTCCTTGACCGGCCAATCCTTGAGCGTTTGGCGCAGCAGCTTCTTGGCCTCGGCCCCGCGGTTTTCGCGGTTCAGCGCCTCCATTCCGCCCTCAAGCGCGCGGCGGGTCTGGCGGTACAGCGCCCGCAGCAGGGCCGCTTTCCAGTTGTTCCAGGTGTTGGGCCCGACGCCGCGAATGTCACAGACCGTCAGCACACAGAGCAGGTTCAGCCGTTCCACGGTTTTCACCGCCTTGGCGAAATCGCGCACGGTGCGTGGATCGGCAATGTCGCGTTTCTGGGCCATGTCGGACATCAAAAGGTGATAGCGCACCAGCCATTCGACGGTTTCGCATTCCTTCTTGTTCAATCCCAGCCGTGGCGCCACCGTGCGGGCAATACGCGCCCCCAGGATCGAGTGGTCTTCGTCCCGCCCCTTGCCAATGTCATGCAGCAGAAGCGCGACAAACAGGACCTTTCGGTCAATGCCGGATTCGATGATGTCGGTTGATACAGGAAGCTCTTCGCCCAGCTCGCCGCGTTCGATTTCCGCCAGATGGTGGATCACCTGGATCGTGTGTTCGTCGACCGTGTAATGATGGTACATATTGAATTGCATCATGGCGACGATGGTCTTGAACTCTGGCAGGAAGGCCCCGAGCACGCCCAATTCGTTCATCCGCCGCAGGGCGCGTTCCGGGTTGCCATGACGTAGCAGCAGATCGAGGAACAGTTTCGCCGCCGCCGGATTGCGGCGCATGTCGTCGTCAATCAGATGCAGGTTCGCCTTGACCAATCGCATGGCATCGGGATGGATCAGCAATTCGCTGCGCAGGCCTTCTTCGAACAGGCGCAGGATGTTCAGCTTGTCTGCCAGAAATGCCGTGTCATCAACAATTGCCAACCGACCGTGGATCACCGAATAGCCTGCCTTGACCCGGCGTTGGCGGCGAAAGAAACGGTCGATCAGCGGCGGGCCCTTGGTGTGGTCGGCCTCTAGCGAGGTCAGGAAGATGCGGGTCAGGTCGCCCACTTCGGTGGCGTGCAGGAAGTAATCCTGCATGAAATGTTCGACCGCGCGTCGCCCGCCCTTGTCGACATAGCCCATGGCGGATGCGACCTCGACCTGGAGATCGAACGCCAGCTGTTCCTGCGGCCGGTTTGACACCAGATGCAAATGACAGCGGGTCGCCCAAAGAAAATTTTCCGCCCGCACAAAGGTTTCGTATTCTTCGGGGCGAAACACCCCAAGGTCCACCAGCTCGCTCGAGTGGTCGACGTGGTGCACATATTTGGCAATCCAATACAGGGATTGCAGGTCGCGCAGCCCGCCTTTGCCTTCTTTGATATTGGGTTCGACCATATAGCGTTGGCCGCCCTGCTTCTTGTGGCGGTCGTCGCGCTCTTCGAGCTTGGCCTCGACAAATTCCCGTTCGCTGCCCTGAAACAGGTCTTTTTGCAGTTTGGTGTCCAGATCCCGCGCAAGCCGTTTGTCGCCCGCCAACAGCCGGTGTTCCAGCAAAGCGGTGCGAATGGTGAAATCTTCGCCGCCGAGGCGAATGCAATCGCGCACCGTGCGTGACGCATGGCCAACCTTCAGCCGCAGATCCCACAGGATGTAGAGCATGGATTCAATCACGCTCTCGGACCAGGGGGTGATCTTGTGGGGTGTCAGAAACAACAGGTCCACATCGGAAAACGGCGCCATTTCCCCGCGGCCATAGCCGCCCACCGCAATCAACGACAGCCGTTCACCGGCGGTGGGATTGGACAGCGGATGCAGCATTTCGGTCGCGACCCGCCATGCGGTCAGCACCAGTTGGTCGGTCAACCAGGTATAGGTGCGTTTGGCGGATTCAGCGGCCAGTGGGTTGGCACGAAACGCGGCGGCGATGGTTTCCATCCCGGCCTTGCGCGCGTCCAGCAGGTGTTTCACCAGAAGCTTGCGGAATTCGCCCGGCCGATCACGGTCAAACTGGGCGATCAAGGTTTCGACCGCGGCAGAGTCAAAGATCTCTGCCGCGGGGCATATCAGAATATCGGTCAATTCGGTCTTTCGTGCAGCGTTAGACTTTTGGGCGGCTTTAGAAGCCTGCTCCGCCAAATGCTTTGGGGGCTGGGTCAAGAATTACCACCTTGTTGCCGCGCACAGAGGCCACCGCCAGCGCGCGTTCATTCGTGCCGTCGGGCCGCAGACGGAACACCCCGCCAACCCCCTGGAAACCGGCGGTTTGCGTCAATGCGCCACGTGTCAGCGCGTCGGATTTGCCCTGGGCGACCAAGGCACCAATTGCAGCGATCCCGTCAAAGGCCAATCCGGCCAGCGGATGCGGGGATGTGCCATAAGCGCCCTGATACCGGCTGTTGAAACTTGCGGTGCGCGCCTGATCCGGCAGGGCAAACCAGCCGCCCTGAACACCAGGCAACGCCAGGGTCTGGGGGGGGACATCCCACCGCGCCAGGCCGATATACTGCGTAGTGTCTGGCGCAATGCCGTTCTCTGGCAGCAATTGCACCAGAAGCGGCAAGGCCCCGGCGGCATTGGATGTCAGGAACACCGCGTCCGATTGCCGTGCGGCGGCGGCGATACGGGGCATCGCATTCAGCACGCCGGCCTGGGAAAATTCAAAAGATTCCGCCGCAGTCACGCGCAGGCCGTTTGTACCGGCAGCGGATTCAATCGCCGCTTTGCCGAACTGGCCTTCGACGTTGTTGGGGTACACAATTGCGACGGTGGATTTGCCGTTGCGTGCAGCATAGCCCAACAGGCGATTGGCCGTATTGCGGAATGTGGGGCCCAGAACAAATACGTTGCCCCCGGCGATCGACGGGTTGTTGGAAAAGCTCAGCACATTCACGTTGTCATCAGACACGGCAACGCCGACCGCATTGGCCGCCTCGCCGAACAGAGGGCCAAGGATGATTTTCGCCCCTTCGTCGACGGCCTTTTGCGCCTGGGCTGCGGCCTGACCTGCGTTGCCGGCCGTGTCGTAAACCCGCAGATCAATGCGCACCCCGTCAAGATCGGCAACAGCAAGGCGCGCCGCGTTTTCCAGTGCCTGCGCCACGCCGCTGGCCCCGGCGTCGCTTTTGGGCAGCAACAGCGCCACAGGCACCGGGTTATCGGTGTTGATCCGCTGACCGGTGTTGTCACCCGCGCCGACACCGCCAAATTGGATCGGTTCACAGGCGGCGAGTGCAAGAACGCCAAAGCTGGCGACAGCCAGGCGCAAAATCCGGGGCAGACGCAACCGCTTGCGGGCGGCGGACAAAACGGCAAACATGGGCATCTCACTTCGTGGTTTGACGACACGGCGGTGACCGTGTGATTTGATGCGATAATAAACACAGAGCGGAGCGGGTCCAGTGGCGAATGTGAATGAGGGTCGGAACTGGCAAAGAGATTCCCGTCGGATCGCGCCAGGAATGTATTTTGTGGCGGTGCCGATCGGCAATGCACGCGACATTACGCTTCGGGCATTGGATATCCTTGCCGGGGCGGATGTACTGGCCGCGGAAGACACCCGCGCATTGCGACGGTTGATGGAATTGCACGGTGTCCCGCTGAACGGGCGGCAGATTCGTGCCTATCATGAACACAATGGTGCCCGCATGCGCCCCGCCCTGTTAGAGGCCTTGGCGGCGGGGCAATCGGTGGCTTATGCGTCCGAAGCAGGCACGCCGCTGATTTCGGACCCCGGTTTTGATCTGGCGCGCGATGCGGTGGCGTCGGATTTGCCGGTCACGGCGGCGCCGGGTGCCTCGGCGGTGTTGACGGCCTTGAATGTCGCGGGGCTTGCGACCGACAGATTTCTGTTTGCCGGGTTTTTGCCATCTGCCACAACCGCCCGGCGTACCGCGCTGGGCGAGCTGGCGGATGTGGCTGCGACCCTCGTGTTTTACGAATCACCGCGCCGGGTGGCGGCCATGCTGGCCGATGCGGCCGAGGTTCTGGGCCCGGATCGACCCGCCGCGACATGCCGCGAATTGACCAAGAAATTCGAAGAGGTGGTCCGTGCGCCGCTGGGCGAATTGGCGGAAAAGCTGACGGAAAAAGACCCCAAAGGCGAATTTGTCGTTTTGATCGGCAAGGGCGGGGGCGCGCAGGACACGGACGAAGACATCGAAACCGCGTTGCGCAAGGCCCTGCAAACCATGTCGGTGCGTGATGCGGCGGAAATGGTGGCCAATGCCTTTGGGCAAAAGAAACGCTTTGTTTACCAAATGGCCTTAGACTTGTCGAAAGAGGGGTAATCTCAGGATTTTCACATGCCATTGGATTGCGGTGTTGCGGATATTGGCCATGTGGACGTCGGTGACGCACGTGCGCGGCGCGGTCGGCGCAATCAATTGGCGGGCGTTTCTGCGGAAGGATCGGTTGAAAGGGCCTATGTCGCGGCTGGGCACCGGGTTCTGGCCCGTCGCTGGCGTGCGCGCGGTGGCGAGATTGATTTGATCCTGCAGGACGGCAACGGCACCTATGTGTTTGTCGAGGTTAAAAAATCCGCCACATTTGACCGTGCATTGGCCCGGATCACACCACAACAAGTGGCGCGTATTCATGCCGCCGCCGAGGTTTTTCTCGGGGATTGCCCGCAGGGGCTACTGAGTGATGTGCGCTTTGATGCGGCCCTGGTGGATAGCATGGGACAGACCCAAATATTGGAAGGCGCATTGCTGGGATATTGACTGTTGGTGCGGCTGGCATTGAACACCATGGGTTCATGGGCCATGTAAGAGGCTGAAACAGAACAGGGGCAGCCCATGAAAATCGCCTTTCAGATGGACCCGATCGGGGCCGTGGACATCAATGCCGACAGCACGTTCCGCATCGCGGAAGAGGCACAGAACCGGGGGCATGAACTTTTCTTTTACGGCCCGGATCAACTCGCCTTTCAAGAGGGGCGGATCACCGCGCGTGGTCAGGATCTGCGGGTCAAACGGGTGCAGGGCGATCATGCCGAGCTGGGTTCGATGCGCGAAGTGGATCTGGCAGACTTTGACGTTGTCTGGCTGCGCCAGGACCCGCCGTTTGATATGCATTACATCACCTCGACCCATCTGCTGGATCGGCTGAAGGGGCAGACATTGGTGGTCAATGATCCATTCTGGGTGCGAAACTACCCGGAAAAATTGCTGGTGCTTGATTTCCCTGACCTGACACCGCCGACGGCGATTTCGCGGGATCTTGATACATTGAAGGCTTTTCGGGCCAAGCATGGCGATATCATTTTGAAACCGCTTTACGGCAACGGCGGGGCGGGTGTGTTCAAGTTGGTGCAAGGGGACGGAAACTTGGCGTCGCTGTTTGAGCTGTTTACCGGCTTTTCGCGCGAACCATTGATTGTACAGAAATTTCTGCCAGCGGTGTCCGCAGGCGACAAACGGGTGATCCTTGTTGATGGCGCGCCTGTCGGGGCGATTAACCGAGTGCCGGCCAAGGGCGAAACTCGGTCGAATATGCATGTGGGCGGTCGGCCGGAAAAAATCGGCCTGACAGAGCGTGATCTGGAAATTTGTGCCCGTATTGGCCCGTTGTTGCGGGAAAAAGGCCAGGTTTTTGTCGGGATTGACGTGATTGGCGATTATCTGACCGAAATCAACGTGACCTCGCCCACCGGGATTCAGGAATTGGAACGATTTGACGGCATCAATGTCGCGGCCAAGATTTGGGAGGCGATTGAGGCGAAAGTGGCCTGAGGCGCGTCACGGGTCTGTTGCTGCCATGAGCCGATAGCTGAGCGCTTCGGCCACATGGGGCCGATGGATGGTTTCGGACCCGTCAAGATCGGCAATCGTGCGTGCCACCCGCAGCACCCGGTGATAGCCGCGTGCCGAAAGGCCGAAGCGGTCGGCGGCCTTCAACAGAAGGTCGCGGCCTTCGGCGTCCGGGGTGGCAAAAGCCGCGAGCGCCTTGCCCTGAAGGTCGGCATTGACCGCGGTGTCCGCCAATGCTTCATAACGCGCCGTTTGCAAGGCCCGGCTTGCGGCGACCCGCGCGGCAATTGCGGTAGAACTGTCGCCGGTTTCGGGCAGGTCGAGGTCGGTGAACGACACGGGCGGCACGTCAACGCGCAGGTCAAACCGGTCCATCAATGGCCCTGAGATGCGGCCCATGTAGTCTTCGCCACAGACCGGCGCGCGGGTGCAGGCCCGCGCCGGATCCGGCAGATAGCCGCATTTACAGGGGTTTGCCGCAGCGATCAGCATGAAGCGGCAGGGATATTTCACATGGGCATTGGCGCGGGCGACCATGACCTCTCCGGTTTCGATGGGTTGGCGCAGGGTTTCCAGCACCGCACGGGGGAATTCCGGAAATTCATCCAGGAACAACACGCCGTTATGGGCCAGACTGACCTCGCCGGGTTTGGCGCTGCGTCCGCCGCCAATGATTGCCGCCATGGAGGCCGTGTGATGCGGTTCGCGGAACGGTCGCACGCGTGAAATCCCGCCCTGATCCAGAAGTCCGGCCAGCGAATGGATCATCGAGGTTTCCAGAGCCTCTTGCGCCGACAGCTCTGGCAGGATGGTTGGCAGCCGCGCGGCCAGCATGGATTTGCCCGATCCCGGTGTGCCCACCATCAAAAGATGATGCCGCCCGGTTGCGGCGATTTCCAGCGCGCGTTTGGCGCGTTCCTGACCCCGCACATCGCGGAAATCCCGGTCACTCGTGGCGGGGGGCACTTCGCCGGGTGCGGCCGGGGACAGCGGCGATTGGCCGGTGAAATGGCGCACCACATCAGCCAGGTTCGCCGCGCCGATCACCTGCGTTGCGCCGACCCAGGCCGCTTCGGGGCCGGATGCGCGCGGACAGAGCAGGGCGCGATCCTCTTCTGCGGCGGCCATGGCGGCGGGCAGGGCGCCGATCACCGGCACCAACCCGCCATCCAACGACAATTCGCCAAGCGCAACAATGCCGGCGACCGCGTCTTCGGGGATGATGCCCAATGCGGCCAACAGGCCAAGCGCGATGGGCAGGTCGAAATGTGACCCCTCTTTGGGTAGGTCAGCCGGGGAAAGGTTGACGGTGATGCGTTTCGACGGCAACGCGATCGACATTGAATTCAACGCCGTACGCACCCGGTCGCGGGCTTCGGACACCGCTTTGTCCGGCAGGCCGACGATGGAAAACGCGGGCATGCCGGGCGTGACGGCGCATTGCACTTCGACCGTGCGCGCGGTTACGCCTTCAAAGGCAACGGTATAGGCGCGGGCGACCATATTGCCCCTTCCCCTGATGTGATTAACCAACTTTGGGGAAGGAGGCGTTGAGGAAAGGTTAACGCGGTAACAGAAAGTTAACCGAGGTTGATGTCATTCGGCCCGGCAATGACGCTTTCTATCAGGCCGCATCGACCGTCTTGATGAAGTCTGGCCAGGCCGTTGGGTCGACCATGGTCTTGTCGCGGCAAAAAGGGTTGCAAAATCCCCAGATACGCCCCCGAAATTCCAGAAAATCGGTGACCGCATCGCCGGAATAGGGGCAGGTTGCATTGACCGACGGGCCATGTGCGACCGCTGCGGCGGGCTCTGGCGTGGGGCCGGGCCATGATTTTGTCGGGTAGGGCATCGCATACCGTTGCAGGGTTTCCCCCCGTACCAGCCCCATGGCGCGAAACCGGCGAAAGGCCGGATCGGCCAGATGACGCGCGACATAAGCGGCAGCCTTGTCACCAACCGGCAGGCCATATCCCGCAATTCGCGCCGCGACCGGAGCATAAAAGGCATCTGCGACAGAATATTCACCACAAAGCCAAGGTCCGCCGGATTGTGCCAGCGCATAGTCCCAGACCTTTTCAAGGCGGGCCAGATCCGTCGCCAATGCGTCTGGCACCGGCACATCATCATAGGCAAGCCGCATGTTCATCGGGCACAAGCTGCGCAAACTGCCAAACCCGGAGTGCATTTCGGCGGCCAGTGACCGGGCGGTTGCGCGCCGCGGTGGATCCTTGGGCCAGAACCCACGATCCGGGTGACGCGCGGCCAGTTCTTCGGCCATGGCCAGTGAATCCCAGACCAACCCGCCACCGGATAATTCGGCGCTGGGTACAGTGCGCGCTGGTGCAAGGTTTAGCTGCTCTTCCACAGAGTTCTGTGCAAAATTGACAAGGTTGATCCGGCACGCAAGGCCAAACCGGCGGTACAGCAACCATCCCCTGAGGGACCAACTGGAATAGGCGTAATCGCCAATGTGCAAAATATCGCTCATGAAAACATCCTAGTATCAGGGGGTTCACAGGTCCAATTGCAATTGTTGCGGCGCGTCATCACGGAACGTGAAGGATTGTGATCGCTTGTGCGAATATTTTTTCGCGCGATCGGGGTAAGATTTAGATCCAAGCACGATCACCCGACGTATCACTATCACTGCAACAGACAAAATTGGAGATTATTCAAATGGCCCAAAATGCTACGCACGACAGAGCCCTGTCCCGCGCGGCAATGAAAGCCGAATTGCTGGATGCTGAGACAGAGAGAAAGCTTGCTTATGCTTGGCGGGACGAACGCGACGAAGCGTCGCTTCACCGTCTGATTACCGCTTATATGCGGTTGGCCATTTCGATGGCCGCAAAGTACCGGCGCTATGGGGCGCCGATGAATGACCTGATCCAGGAGGCTGGGGTGGGTTTGATGAAAGCCGCGGACAAATTCGACCCGGACAGGGGCGTGCGGTTTTCGACCTATGCGGTGTGGTGGATCAAGGCGTCGATTCAGGATTACGTCATGCGCAATTGGTCGATGGTGCGGACGGGGTCGACCTCGTCGCAGAAATCACTGTTTTTCAACCTGCGTCGCGTGCAATCACAGATCGAGCGCGAAGCCGCATCGCAGGGGGAAACGCTGGATCCGCATCAGGTCCAGCACAAGATCGCGGCAGAGGTCGGCGTGCCCTTGGCGGATGTCGTGATGATGTCCGGGCGTTTGTCCGGCTCTGACTTTTCGTTGAATGCGACACAATCCGCCGAAGACGAAGGCCGGGAATGGATTGACACGATCGAGGATGACGCGCCTCAGGCCGCTGAAATGGTGGAAAATGACCATGACACTGCGCAGTTGCGGGCATGGCTGGTCGAGGCGATGCATGACCTGAGCGATCGTGAGCAATTCGTCGTGCGCGAACGGAAACTGCGCGACGCGCCAAGGACATTGGAAAGCCTGGGGTCCGAACTGGGCCTGTCCAAGGAACGTATCCGTCAGGTCGAGGCGGCAGCCTTTCAAAAGATGCGCAAATCGTTGGAAGGGCAGAGCGGAGAAGTACACGCCTTTCTGGCGTGATTTAACAAGTTTCAGGGTTTCCGCCCTGCGTCCCGGCCCCTTTTGGGGTCGGGATTTTCTTTGGCAAATGCGGGGCAAGCGCCGCTCTTCCGCCCTTGCAGGCGTCATCGCATTGGACATAGGGTCAGGCGCGTTACAGATGTATCAATGGCGCGGTACTGGCGGAGGCTGAAAGAAATGATGTCGGGCAAGCGGGTTCTTTTGATCATTGGTGGTGGCATTGCGGCCTATAAATGTCTGGATCTGATCCGGCGTTTGCGCGAACGCGGGGTGTCGGTAAGCCCGGTGATGACCCGCGCCGCCGAGGAATTCGTGACACCGCTCAGCGTGTCGGCCCTGGCGGGGGAGGCGGTTCATCGCGACCTGTTTGACCTGACCAAAGAAGCCGAAATGGGCCATATTCAATTGTCGCGCGTTGCCGATCTGGTGTTGGTGGCGCCGGCGACCGCAGATTTGATGGCGAAAATGGCGTCTGGTCTGGCCAGCGATCTGGCGACGACGCTGTTGATGGCGACGGATACGCCGGTGATGATTGTTCCCGCGATGAACGTGCGGATGTGGCAACATCCGGCGACCCAGCGCAATCTGAATGTTCTGCGCGGCGATGGCGTGACAGTGGTGGGGCCGGAGTCCGGTGATATGGCCTGTGGCGAATATGGGCCCGGGCGGCTTTCGGAGGTGCCGGATATCCTTGGTGCGGTTGAGCGGCATTTTGCAGCGGGGCCACTGGCGGGCAAACGGATTTTGGTGACCTCTGGCCCAACGCATGAGCCGATTGACCCGGTGCGGTATATCGCCAATCGGTCGTCAGGCGCACAAGGCACGGCGATTGCGTGCGCTTTGCGGGACTTGGGCGCAGAGGTGGTTTTTGTCACCGGGCCGGCGGATGTGGCCGCACCCGAGGGTGTGGAATTGCATCGCGTCGAAACAGCGCAAGAGATGTTGACCGCGGTTCAGGCGGTCTTGCCCGTGGATGCCGCGATCTTTGCCGCGGCTGTGGCGGATTGGCGTATGGCGCAGCATGCAACATCCAAGATCAAGAAGCAGGCCGGCAAACTGCCGCCGCTGGAGTTCACCGAGAACCCGGATATTCTGGCCCATGTGGCACAGATGGATGCCGGGCGGCCCAAGCTGGTCGTCGGCTTTGCCGCCGAGACCGATGATGTGGTGGCCAATGCGACGGCGAAAAGGCTGCGCAAGGGGTGCGACTGGATCGTGGCCAATGATGTTCGCCCCGAGACCGGCATCATGGGTGGCAGTGACAATGCGGTGGTATTGATCACCGGCGATGGATCCGAGGATTGGCCGCGTATGGGCAAGGATCAGGTGGCGCAGAGATTGGCGTTGCGGCTGGCTGATGCGCTTGGTTGATGGGTTCGGATTTGCGTATTTATAAAAGAGAAGAAGGGCAGGATTTGGTTGAGCTGAACGTCACATGGGATGAAGGCGCAGACAGGGCGCTGGGCCTGCCGCGATATGAGACGGCAGGTGCGGCGGGGGCGGATCTTCGGGCGAATTTTCAGGATCGCGCTACGGTGGTGTTGGCCCCAAATGCCCGCGTGTTGGTGCCGACCGGTCTGCGGTTGGCCGTCCCGCAGGGCTATGAGGTGCAGATCCGGCCAAGATCCGGTCTGGCCCTGAAACACGGCATCACCCTGCCCAACAGCCCCGGCACGATCGACAGCGATTATCGCGGGCCGCTGGGGGTTATTGTATTGAATGCCGGCACCGATGCGTTCGAGATCACCCATGGCATGCGGATCGCCCAGATGGTGCTTGCCCCGGTGGTGCAGGCGCAATTCGCCTTGGTCGAGGTTCTGGATGACACCGCGCGCGGCACCGGCGGTTTCGGGTCGACCGGGCGCGATTGATGTTGCTGGTTCTGGTCATTGCTGCGGCGATCTGGGGGCTGGGGTGGGCCATTGGCCTGCCTGCATCCGCGCGTTGGCCGCTGATCGGGCTGTTGTTTGTCGCCGTTTTGGGCATTCAGTTTCTGTTTCCCGATGGTCACGCGCTTCGCGATGCGACGGGGGGGGATCCGGCGCTTTGGCTGTTGCTGGCGGGGTTTGCGGTGCTGGTCATGGCCTACCGGCAGGTGCTTCTGCATCTCAAGACCCGTGCGATGGCGCGCGATGCGGGCCCGGTAAAACCGACCCGCGACCGCATGGGCGAGACTGAGTTGGAGCGTTACGCCCGCCACATCGTCCTGCGGGAATTGGGTGGCCCGGGCCAGCAGCGGCTGCGCAAAGCGCGGGTGTTGGTGGTGGGGGCCGGTGGGTTGGGCGCCCCCGCGTTACAGTATCTGGCGGCGGCCGGTGTGGGCACCATTGGCGTGATTGACGATGACGTGGTCGAAAACGCCAATCTGCAACGGCAGGTGATTCACCGCGATGCCGACATTGGCAAACCCAAAGTGTTCTCGGCTGAGGCGGCGATGCTGGCGCAGAACCCCTTTGTGACTGTGCGACCCTATCATCGCCGGCTTGAGGCCGGGATGGCGGCGGAATTATGCGCCGATTATGACCTCGTGCTGGATGGGACTGACAATTTTGACACGCGGTATTTGGTCAATCGCGCGGCGGTCGCGGCCGGTATTCCGCTGATTTCCGGTGCCTTGTCACAATGGGAAGGCCAACTTTCGGTTTTTGATCCCGCACGTGGAACCCCCTGTTACCAATGCATTTTCCCAGAGGCGCCAGCCCCCGGTCTTGCCCCGTCCTGTGCCGAGGCGGGGGTGCTTGGCCCGCTGCCCGGCGTTGTCGGCGCAATGATGGCGGTCGAAACGATCAAGGTGCTGGCCGATGCCGGAGCGCCGCTGCGCAGTGAAATGCTGATTTACGATGCCCTATGGTCCGAGACCCGCAAAATCGCGCTGAAGGCGCGCGATGATTGCCCGGTCTGCGGCGAGAACAAGGAAGACTGACATGACAAATCCACTGCTTTCGGATTGGACCGGCGCCTATGGTTTGCCGCCTTTTGCCACGATTTCAGACGCCGATTTTGCCCCCGCAATGGGGGTGGCCCTGGCCGAAGATCTGGCCGAGGTTGCGGCAGTGGCCGACAATCCCGAGCCGCCGACATTTGCCAACACCATCGAGGGTCTGTTGCGCTGCGGCGCTGCGCTGGATCGGGTCACGGGGGTGTTTTTCAACCTGGCTGGTGCGGACAGCACCCCGGACCGCGAAGCGCTGATGCGGGAATTTTCGCCGAAACTGGCGGCGCATGCTTCGGCGATCTTTGGCAATCGGGCGCTGTTTGATCGGATCAGCCGCGTGTGGGCCGCCCGCGACGACCTGGACCTGAGCGCTGAACAGGCACGCGTTTTGATGCTGGTGCATCGCAATTTCATCCGCGCTGGTGCGGCGCTGGAGGGGGATGATGCCACGCGCATGAAGTCCATAAAGGAGCGGTTGGCGACGCTTGGCACGGAATTCACCCAAAACCTTTTGGCGGATGAACGCGACTGGTTCCTGCCTCTGGCAGAGGATGACCTCGATGGTCTGCCGGATTTTGCCATTGCTGCGGCGCGGGCTGCGGGCGAAGAACGCGGGGCGGATGGTCCGGTGCTGACGGTGTCGCGGTCCATCATCGTGCCGTTTCTGCAATTCTCTACCCGCCGCGACCTGCGCGAAGTGGCCTACAAGGCCTGGGTGGCGCGGGGGGCGAATGGCGGTGCGACCGACAACCGCGCAATCGCCGGGGAAATTCTGGCCCTGCGGGAGGAACGTGCCAAGCTTCTGGGATACGCCGATTTCGCCAGCTACAAGCTGGAAACCGAAATGGCGGGATCACCGGACAAGGTGCGCGAATTGCTGATGGCGGTCTGGGCTCCGGCCAAGGCCCGTGCTGAATCCGATGGCCAGATCCTTGCCGACATGATGCGCGACGATGGCATCAATGGCGCGTTGCAACCCTGGGATTGGCGCTATTACGCAGAGAAACGCCGCAAGATCGAACATGATCTGGATGAGGCCGCGCTCAAACCCTATCTTTCGCTGGATCAGATGATTGCAGCGGCGTTCGATTGTGCCAACCGTTTGTTCGGGCTGGAATTTGCGGCGCTGGATCTGCCGCTTTATCACGCCGACGCGCGCGCCTGGGATGTGACCCGCAACGGCAAACATGTTGCGGTTTTCATCGGCGATTATTTCGCGCGCAGTTCAAAACGGTCTGGCGCGTGGTGTTCGGCCATGCGATCGCAGCGCAAATTTCCGACCGATCAACGGCCCATCGTGGTCAATGTCTGCAACTTTGCCAAGGGCGACCCGGCGCTGCTGTCCTATGATGACGCCCGCACGCTGTTCCATGAATTCGGCCATGCCCTGCACCAGATGCTTTCCGATGTGACATATGAGATGATTTCCGGCACCAGCGTGGCGCGCGATTTTGTCGAATTGCCCAGCCAGTTGTATGAACATTGGCTTGAGGTGCCCGAGGTGCTGCGCGCCTTTGCCACCCATGTCGACAGTGGCAAAGCGATGCCGCAGGACATGCTGGACAAGGTGCTGGAGGCTGCAAATTTTGATCAGGGGTTCCAGACCGTCGAATATGTCGCCTCCGCCCTGGTGGATCTGGCCTTTCACGAAGGTGCGGCCGCCAGCGACCCGATGGCGAAACAGGCAGAGGTGCTGGCGGATCTCGGGATGCCGGATGCCATCGGCATGCGCCATGCCACGCCACATTTTGCGCATGTCTTTGCCGGGGACGGCTATTCCAGCGGCTATTACAGCTACATGTGGTCCGAAGTCATGGACGCCGATGCATTCGCGGCATTCGAAGAAGCGGGCGGTGCGTTTGATACGGAAATGGCCCAGAAACTGGAAAAACACATCCTGTCTGCTGGGGGCTCCGACGACGCTGAAACGCTCTATCTTGCCTTTCGCGGCAAGATGCCGGGTGTCGAGGCGCTGCTCAAGGGGCGCGGGCTCGTCGGTTGAGGTCGCGCTGACTTCTTCTGTTCAAAAATATCCCGGGGGGCCGCCTTGGCGGCGGGGGCAGCGCCCCCTCCCTCCCGAGCGATCAAAATTCCTGACGTTCCAGGGTGTAACCGCGGCTCTGCAATTGGTTCAGAATTCCGCTCTCTCCCATCAGGTGCGCCGCGCCGACGGCGACCACAAGACGGTCTTCGGGCGCATCTTCGATCACGTCGATCCAGGCCAAATTACGGCGGATCAATAGCTTTTCTTCCATCTCGGTCAGCATCTGTTCGACTTCGGCCTCTGGCAGGTCAAGATGCGCCAAGGTCAACATGCGCGACAATTGCCAACTGTCGGAATGGGCCTGATCGAAATAGCTGTTCAACGTCGTGACCAGCAGATCGGCGCCGGTTTCTTCGGGGAAAATACCCAATTGCAGCATGCGCAATTGTTCGTCCAACGGGTCTTCGTTGAACATCTTGAACACCGTATCAAAGGGTTCCAGCGATTGACGGGCCAGATCGGCGTTTCGCGCCATGGTTTCTATTCTGGCATCCAACCCTTCGCCTGTGCCCATTACCTCCATGGCGCAGCCGGGCAGGGCCAACACCAACGACAGATACCAGGGTTGGAATTTGGCCGCCATAAACGCCGGGATGCCACGGCTGCGGGCCGCTTCCGCCAGCTTTTGCCAGTCCTCCTCTTCCATCAGCTCTGGCAGGGTGGTGTCTTGCAGCAAGAGGAACGAACTGTCCGAGGTCAGATTTTGTTCCAGCAATTTGCGGTCTTCGGCGGTCGCCTCGACCAGCAATCGGTCTGCGGCCGTGATCAATGGGGCAAGTTTGGCGCTCACCGGGTCGAGACGCGGATCGGGGATATGGACCGTGCCAATCACATGGATCACCCGTTCGCCGCGCGTCGCCCGCCAATGGTTGCCATTGGCAAAGGGGGTTTCGGCCTCTGCGGCGGCCAGTGCCGCGATCTGATCAGGCTCAAGCTGGGTGCGCAGGTCGGAACCGACACATCCCGCCGCCAGGGTCATTTGCGGCAAAAGAGATAAGGCAATCACAATAAGCAGGCGCAAAACGAAATCTCCAAATCCAAATCAGGTGCCGCAAAATGTCTTGTAAGGGCCAAAGTCCCGTGGCGCGGGCCGGGCGTATTCCTTGTGGTCGGGGTTTTCGGTGAACGGTGCGCGCAACACGTCCAGCAATGTGGCGATCGGGGTCATGTCGCCAGCTTCGGCTGCGGTCAGCGCCGCTTCGACCAGATGATTGCGCGGGATATAAAGCGGGTTGACCGCGTTCATTGCGTCCCTGCGATCTTCGGCGCTGACGGCCTCGTGCGTCAGGCGGTGCCGCCATGTGGCAAGCCAGGCGGTGATTTCAGTGGCATCGTCAAACAACCCAAGCAGGGCGTCATCATCCCCGGTTGCGGCATCGGCCAGATGGCGGAAAAACAACGTGAAATCCAAATGTTGCCCGGAAAGCGCCGCATAAAGGGCGTTGATAAGGTCACGGTCACCCGGCTGGGTGCCCGATATCCCGATCTTGGCGGATGCGCCATCTGTCCAGGCCTTGGCATAGCGTTCGGGGAACTGCTGGATTTCCCGGGTCGCGATTTCAATCGCCTTGTCCTGATCCGGGTCGAGCAGCGGGATCAGCGTTTCCGCCAGACGCGCCAAATTCCATTGCGCGATATTGGGCTGATTGCCAAAAGCATAGCGCCCAGCGTGATCAATTGATGAAAACACCGTCGCCGGGTCGTAATCGTCGATAAAGGCACAAGGACCATAATCGATGGTTTCGCCGGAAATCGTCATGTTGTCGGTATTCATCACCCCATGGACAAAACCGACCTGCATCCAGCCCGCGACCAGATCGGCCTGACGCCGGATCACCGCGCGCAGGAACTGAAGGTAGCGGTCGTCATTCCCGATCAGATCGGGATCATGGCGGGCAATGGCATAATCCGCCAATTGCCGCACCTGGTCATGTTCGCCCCGCGCGGCAAAGAACTGAAACGTGCCGACCCGCAGGTGGCTGGCGGCGATACGGGCCAGGACCGCGCCGGGTTTGGCCGTGTCGCGGTAGACCGTTTCGCCGGTGGTCACCGCGGCCAGCGCCCGGGTCGTGGGGATGCCAAGCGCATGCATCGCCTCTCCCATCAGGAATTCGCGCAGCACAGGGCCCAGCACCGCCTTGCCATCGCCGCCGCGTGAAAACGGCGTGCGGCCCGATCCCTTGAGATGCAGATCGCGGCGCTTGCCGCGACGGTCGATGAGTTCCCCCAACAGGATCGCGCGACCATCGCCCAATTGCGGGGAAAACCCGCCAAATTGATGCCCGGCATAAGCCATGGCCAGGGTTTCGGCCCCCTCCGGGGCCTGCGCGCCGACCAGAATTGCCGCGCCGTCGTCGCTGTCCAGCGCATCGGCGTCCAGCTGCAATTCTGTGGCCAATTCGGCGTTTAACAGCAAAATACGTGGTTCGGGCACCGTGTCGCCCTTCCATTGCACGTAAAACCCGTCAAGATCGCGGGCATAGCTATTGTCGAAGGCAAATTTTATGGCAGTCTGGTTCATGTCCCATAGGTGGGTCATTCCGGGCGGATTTCCAAGGGGTTCTTGCCCATATCATCGCGTCCCGGCGACCGACCGCCCCGGATAAGAGGAGCCAGATTGCCCATGTCATTGTTCCGAAACCTGTGTCTGGCGGGGATTTCCGCCTTTTGCATGCTGTCTTTTGCCAGTGGGGCGCGTGCCGCCACCCTCGAAGACCATACAGACAGCTACATGGGCTGTCGGGCCCGGTTGAGCGGGGTGATTGGCCCCGGCGACGCCGACAAGATCAAGGCATGGATCGCGACCGAAAAACAGCGGCTTCTGGACAGGACCAGCACCTTGCCGCCGGGATCACAATTGGGCCAGAGCCGCCTGTGTCTCGACAGCCCGGGCGGCAGCTTTGCCGAAGCCGTGCGGATCGTGGATGTCATCTTTGGCGAATTGGGCACGGCGGTGCCGCGCGGGGCGGAATGCCTGTCGGCCTGTTCCATGGTGTTCATGGCGGGGTCTTTTTCCACCGAAAGCGACGCCGGGGTCGTGGCCAATCGCAAATTGCATGCTGCCGGGCGGTTGGGATTTCATGCGCCCTCGCTTGAAGTGGCGGCCGGGCAATACAGCGAAGCGCAGGTCAACAAGGCCTACAGGATTGCCGTGACCGCGCTGGGTGATCTGATGCAGCGCATGGGGGTGATGAAACTGTCGCAAACCCTGATTGCCGAAATGCTGGCCACCCCGCCGGATGACATGTTTTATATCGACACGGTGCACCGCGCCGGGCGTTGGCTGATCCCGGTTGTCGGAACGGTGCGCCCACAGGAGGTCACGGCCCTGGCCGCGAGCAATGCCTGTGGGGCGTATTATGGCTGGGTGGGTGATCGGCTTGCCACCAATGGTCTGGGGTTTGTGGCTGATCCGGCCAACCGATTTGGCTGGGATCCGAAAATCACCCGCGAAAACGACAGTATTCAGGTCGAAATGGAAGGGTTCGGGCAGGAAGGCGCGATGCGATGCCGGTTGTGGATTTCGCCCGACACCGCAATTGCGGATGAATTGCAAAGCTTTGGCGGCGGTTTCGCCCATGTGTCGATTGGCGACGACGATATCGGATTCGAGGCCTCGCCCGCGCTGTTTTTTGATCCGCGCACGCCGCTGGTGGCGCTGGCACGGCCAAATGATGACCAGATCATCCTGCGCGATGTGGCGGATTTCAATCCCACTGAACGGCGTGAAATGCAGGGGCGTTGCAGCGTCTGGAGTTCTGGCCAAATGCTGGACAACGATCCCTGTACCAAACAGGTTGCGGAAACCATGATGGACGATCTGAAACTCTATGTCCTGGAAACCTTTGTCTGGCCGTCGGGGGCCAAAACGGTGCTGGAGACGCTGAATTTCGCAACCAAGATCAATGGGGCCAAGGCGGAACGGATGTGGGACAATCTGCCGGACAATGCCGTGTGCTATTTGAATTCGGCCTCAGGCAACATGTTTTGTTTTCAAGAGGCGGGGTAGGGGCGCGCAGCGCATGTGCTGGCGCCCCTGATCCTGTGCAATCGCTCGTTATTCTGCCGCGTCGCGTTTCGGCAAAACCCAGTCGGGCCGCGCGAAGTGGCAGGTATAGCCGTGGGGCAGGCGTTCCAGATAATCCTGATGCTCTGGCTCGGCCTCCCAGAAGGCACCTGCCGGTTCCACCTCGGTCACGACCTTGCCGGGCCAGATGCCAGAGGCATCGACATCGGCAATGGTGTCCAGCGCCACTGCTTTTTGATCCTCATCGACGTAATAAATCGCCGAGCGATAGGACAATCCCCGGTCATTGCCCTGCTGGTTCATCGTGCTGGGATCGTGGATCTGAAAGAAGAATTCCAGAAGCTGCCGATAGCTGACCTTGTCGGGATCAAACAGGATTTCAATGCCCTCGGCATGGGTGCCGTGGTTGCGATAGGTGGCGTTTTCCACATCTCCGCCGGTATAGCCGACACGGGTTTTCAGGACGCCGGGACGCTTGCGGATCAGATCCTGCATCCCCCAGAAACATCCCCCCGCCAGAACTGCACGTGCGCTCATGATGAGACCTCCTCAACTTGATCAAGATAATCGCCATAGCCTTCGTCCACCATTGCGTCGCGGTGAACGAACCGCAATGAGGCAGAGTTGATGCAATAGCGCAGGCCGCCGCGATCGCGTGGGCCGTCGGGGAAAACATGGCCAAGGTGGCTGTCGCCATGGGTCGACCGGACCTCGGTGCGGATCATGCCAAGGCTGGCGTCACGCAATTCGGCCACATGGGCCGGTTCGATCGGTTTGGTAAAGCTGGGCCAGCCACATCCCGATTCAAATTTGTCGGACGAGGCAAACAGCGGCTCGCCGGACACGATGTCGACATAGATGCCCGGTTCTGCGTGGTCGTTGTATTGGCCGGTAAAGGGGCGTTCGGTGCCGCTTTCCTGGGTCACGCGATATTCTTCGGGTGTCAGTGCGGCAATGGCGTCGGCGGATTTCTGATAGCTCATTTGCAGGGCCTCCTGTCTTGGATCTTGCTCATGTGGGGCGTTGGCGGGCAATTGTCCAATATCTGTCAATGCTGTCACGTGCCTGTGAGCGATCTGGTGTGGCTATTGTCGCAGCGGTTTCAGCGCGATGTAAAGCGCGCGATACCGGGCGAGGCGGTCCGCGTGATAACCGGCCTTGTCTGTGCGGGGGGCAAAGATGCGGTCGGTTGGCGGTCTTTGACCCAGATCGGCCAATGTCGCCGCGCCAATGGCAACGGCGGCCATGCGCGCCGCGCCCAGTGCCGGCCCGCTTTCCGCGCCAGCCCCGCGATGCAGCGTCAGGCCGGTGGCATCGGCAATGGTCTGTAACAGCAGATCCGATCTTGTGCCGCCCCCAATGGCCAGCAGTGGCTGGGGGATGTCCGTGGTCTGGCGCATCGCATCCGCCGCGTCACAAAAGGCATAGGCAATCGCATCGACAACCGCGCGCATCATCTCGTCAGATCCGGTGGCATCGCCCAGGCCGTAAAACGCGCCGCGAATGCGGCTGTCGCCATGTGGTGTCCGCTCGCCCGTGAGATAGGGCAGGAACAGCGGGATGTCGGCGTCAGCCTGCTGTGCCTTGGCCAGAAGATCGCCGACGGGCTGACCCGTGACGTTGGCGAACCAGCTCATTGGGCGGGCGCCATTCAGCATCGCCGCCATCTGGAACCAACGATTGGGCAGGCAGTGGGCAAAGGAATGCAATCCCGCCTCCGGGGCCGCGCGATAACCATCGGTGGTGACAAACAATTGCCCCGACGTGCCAAGCGATATGAAGCCGCACCCCGGATCAACCGCGCCGAGCGATACCGCCCCTGCCGCTGCATCCCCCCCGCCAACGGCAATTGGAAGACCGGTTGGCAGACCCAGTTCCTTTGCCGCCTCTTCCCGCAGCGTGCCGGCCAGATCGGTGCCATTCCTCACCTGCGGCAGCCAGGCCGGATCGGTTGCGGTGGCCTTGCAAAGCGCCGTCGACCATTGGCCAGCGGCCTGATCAAACCACCATGTGCCGGCGGCGTCGCATCTGTCGGTGACATGGGTGTTGTGCAGCCAAAGCCCGAGATAATCCTTGGGCAGGCAAATGCGGTGGATCTTGGAATAGGTGTCCGGCTCATGCGCGGCCAGCCAGGCGATTTTCGGCGCCGTGAACCCCGGCATCGGCCGCACGCCGGCGATCTTTGCCAGGGTGGGGTGATCCTGGTCCAGCGCGTTGCAGATCCCGTCAGCCCGGCCATCATTCCACAGGATCGCCGGGCGCAATGGGCGATTGTCGGCCCCAAGCACCACCGCGCCATGCATCTGCCCCGAAAGACCCATCGCACGCACCTCGCCAAGGTCATATTGCCCCGCCAGATCGCGCAGGGCCTGCCGCGTTGCGTGCCGCCAGCTCTCGGGGTCCTGTTCGCTTTGACCGGCGCTGGGCGTGTGGGTTGCAAGCGGCGCGGTGGCGCTTGCGATCAAGTGCAGATCGGCCCCGACCAAAGAGGTTTTGACGGCGGAGGTGCCAATATCAATGCCTAGAAACATATGAAATCCGAGGTTGGGTGTGGGTCATCCTAGCGCCACTGCGCCATGGCGCGATAGGGGGGAACAACAAAGGCCCCGGAATTTTCCGGGGCCTTTGCGGTGATTTGATTTGGCCCGGATCAGGCCGCTTCGGCGCCTTCGGGCACCTTGGCACCGGTCATGAAGGCCACAGCGTCCGACATGGAGTAATCCTTGGGGTTGATGACGCAAAGCCGCTTGCCCAGCCGGTGAATGTGGATGCGGTCTGCGACCTCGAACACATGCGGCATGTTGTGGCTGATCAGGATGATCGGAATCCCGCGCGAGCGGACATCAAGGATCAATTCCAGCACCTTGCGGCTCTCCTTGACCCCCAAGGCGGCGGTGGGTTCGTCGAGGATGATCACCTTTGACCCAAAGGCCGCAGCACGTGCCACCGCAACCCCCTGACGCTGGCCACCCGACAGGGTTTCGACCGCCTGATTGATGTTCTGAATCGTCATCAATCCCAGCTCAGAGAGCTTTTCGCGGGCGAATTCCTCCATCGCCTTTTTGTCCAGCTTGCGCAGGAACTTGCCCATGAAATCCTTGCGCAGGATTTCGCGCCCCATGAACATGTTGTCGGCAATCGACAGGGCGGGGGACATGGCCAGCGTCTGATAGACGGTTTCGATCCCGGCGTTGCGGGCATCAATCGGTGATTGGAATTTCACCTTCTTGCCCTCCAGCTCGACCGTGCCTTCGTCGGGAATGACCGCGCCGGAGACTGCTTTGATCAGGGTGGATTTGCCCGCGCCATTGTCGCCGATCACCGCCAGGATTTCGCCCGGATAGAGATCGAAATCACAATTGTCCAACGCCGTGACCTTGCCATAGCGTTTGGTCAGATTGCGGCCTTTCAGCAATGGGGTGCCACGGTCCGTTGCAGTATTTTGCAGAGTGCTCATGCCGACACCTTTCTGATCCATTGATCCACGGCCACAGCGCCAATGATCAATGCGCCGATAAGAAGGAAGGTCCATTGCGGGTTCGCCCCGCCCATGCGCAGGCCAAGTTCGAACACGCCCACAATCAATGCGCCAAAGAATGCCCCGACAATCGACCCCCGCCCGCCAAAGAGCGAGATGCCACCAATCACCACGGCGGTGATTGACTGAATATTGCCGATGACCCCGGTGGTGGCCGACGGCGACACAGATCCAAAGCGGCCAATCATCACCCAGCCGGCCAGCGCGCAGATGAAACCAACAACCATATATACCGACATCAGGGTTTTGTGCACATCGACACCGGCCAGTTCTGCGGCCTCTGGGTCATCCCCGACGGCATAGACATGGCGGCCCCAGGCAGTCGAGCGCAGCGCATAGGCCAGGATCGCAACCAGGGCAATCATCAGGAACACGCCCAGGGTGAACCGCGCGCCGCCGACGCTGAATGTGGTGCCAAGGAATTGCAGGAACGGCGCTTCGGCCTCGATGTCCTGTGACCGGATGGTTTCATTGGCGGAATACAGATAGTTGGCCGCCAAAACGATCTGCCACATGCCCAGCGTGACAATGAAGGGCGGCAGTTTCACCCGGCTGACAAGCCAGCCATTGGCCGCGCCAATGCCGGTGCCCACGGCCAGACCGCCCAGAACCGCAAAGAACGGCGGCAGGCCATAATCAAAGGAAAATTTACCCATTACAACCGTGCAGAGCACCGCAATCGCCCCGACCGAAAGGTCGATGCCCGCCGTCAGGATGATCAGCGTCTGCGCCGCCGCCAACACGCCGACGATCTGAACCTGTTGCAGGATCAGGGTCATGGCAAATGGTGAAAAGAATTTGCTGCCCAGCACCAGCCCAAAGACGATGATGGCGGCGACCAGAACGATCAGCGGCACCAGCGCCGGGGTTGTGTGTAGCAAATGGTGGAAGCGGCCCACCAGGCCTTTGTTGTGCTCGTCAAAGGATGCGACGTCGGTGTTCGCCTCCTGAATGACGGATTCGTAATTGTCCGCGTTGGACATGTTCCCCTCCGTAAGATCAAAAACGCGTTTTGGCGTTCGGGAATAGAAAAAGGGGACGGACAGGCTGCCCGCCCCCGGGATGCTTCAGCTTGCTGTGGCGGATGCGCTTACGTCAGCCGCGGGATGATCGGTCTGATGTCAGACGATGCAAGGGACAGGGCCGTGGCCCGGATACCTGAAACTCTGGGAATATATGTGATAACCGGACCGCTGATGCGGCCCGGCGCTCAGGTATTTAGCCCCAGCAGAGATCTTTGCCTTCGGCAACCGAGATCGAGTCAACGCCGTCGGCGGGTTTGTCGGTCACCAGTGCCACACCGGTGTCAAAGAAACCTTTGCCTTCGGTCGCGGCCGGCTTGGTGCCGTCCTTGGCCCATGCGGCAATCGCTTCGATCCCTTTGGAGGCCATCAGCAGGGGATATTGCTGCGATGTCGCGCCGATAATGCCTTCTTCGACATTGGCAACACCGGGGCAGCCGCCATCAACCGACACGATCAGAACGTCATTTTCGCGACCAATGGCTTTCAGCGCTTCATAAGCGCCGGCAGCGGCAGGTTCGTTGATGGTGTAGACCACGTTGATCATCGGATCAGAGGCGAGGAGGTTTTCCATCGCGCGGCGGCCGCCTTCTTCGTTGCCTTGGGTCACGTCGTTGCCAACGATGCGGGCATCGTCTTCGTCACCCCATTTGTTCGGATCGCCGAGATCAATGCCAAACCCCTGCAAGAAGCCCTGGTCGCGAAGAACGCCAACCGATGGCTGGCTGACCGCAAGGTCGAGCATCGCGATTTTCGCATTGGCGGCTTCGTCGCCCAATGTGGCGGCGGCCCATTTGCCAATCAGCTCACCCGCAAGGAAGTTGTCGGTGGCAAAGGTCATGTCGGCGCTGTCGATCGGCTCCAGCGGGGTGTCGAGCGCGATAACCAGAATGCCCGCGTCCCGCGCCTGTTGTACCACGGGCACGATGCCGGCGGTGTCGGATGCGGTCAAAAGAATGCCCTTGGCGCCATTGGCGATGCAGGTTTCGATGGCCGCGACCTGGGTGTCGTTGTCGCCGTCAACTTTACCGGCATAGGAATTCAGCGAGATCCCCAGTTCCTCGGCCTTGGCGGCCGCACCTTCGCGCATTTTGACAAAAAACGGGTTGGTGTCGGTCTTGGTGATCAGACAGGCGTTGACGGCGTGGCTTTCGGCATTGGCGACGCCCGCCAGTGTTGCAAAGGAAATTGCGCTACCCAAAAGTAGTTTTTTCATGATGTCCTCCCAAAGACATTTGATTTTGGCCCGAAACTGGGCCTTTCTCCCCGATTCGCCCTTTTGGAGCGAGATCACCGTTATATGATCTGATTCTGTTTCATGCGTCAATTAATAAATCATGTTGATTTATTAATTACGAAATGGCAGGGTAGGTAAGGGAGGAAATGCCATGACGCAAGAAGACGTCAGAGGTTTCAGTGGTGGTGTGAACCAAAGTGGTGTGCGCGACTATAATGAACGTCTGTTGCTTTCGATGATCCAGCGGGTGGGGCAATTGCCCGGCAGCGACATTGCGCGCCAGGCTGGGCTGTCGGCGCAAACCGTGTCCGTCATCCTGCGTTCGTTGGAGGCGGATGGGATTCTGATCAAGGGCGCCCCCCAGCGCGGCCGGGTCGGCAAGCCGCGCGTGCCGATGAAGTTAAACCCCTCGGGCGCCTATTCTGTCGGGCTCAAGATCGGGCGGCGCTCTGCGGATGTGGCGTTGATGGATCTGCTGGGCAACGTGCGGATGCAAAAACAGGTCAACTATCGCTTTCCCCGGCCCGAAGTGGTCTTCCCCTTTCTGCGCGAAAGTCTGGCGGCCATGCTTGCGACCCTGCCTTCTGCGGAACAGACACGGGTGTGTGGCATCGGGATCGCGGCCCCGTTCGAATTGTGGAAACCGCATGAGATCATCGGCGCGGACGACAGCGATTTTCAATCCTGGCGCGGCATTGCCATCGCAGAGGAGGTGGCGCAGTTCAGCGATCTTCCGGTGTCGATCCTCAATGACGCGACCTCGGCCTGTTATGCCGAGAATATTTTTGGCAATGGTCGCGGGCTGCGCGACTACGCGTATTTCTTTATTGGTGCCTTTGCCGGGGGCGGTGTTGTGTTGAACGATGCCGTGTACGAGGGCAACCGCAGCAATGCGGGGGCGCTGGGATCGTTGATGCACCGCGATGCGACGGGCAAACCGGTGCAATTGATGGATCACGCGTCGATCTTTTGGCTGGAAAACACCATTCGTCTGGCCGGACGCGACCCGAAACTGCTTTGGACACAGGGTGCCGATTGGTCCGATTTCGAAGAACAGGTCGGCCCGTGGATTGATATGGCGGCCCAGGAGCTGGCGATGGCGGCCCTGTCGGCCTGCGCTGTGATCGACTTTGAAGCGGTGGTGATTGACGGCGCTTTCCCCGAAGGGGTGCGCGAGCGGCTGGTGCAGCGCACCGTTGATGAGATCGCGAAAATCGAGACCATCGGTCTTTTGCGGCCCGACATTCGCGCAGGCGGGGTCGGGGCCAATGCCCGCGTTCTTGGCGCGGCGTATCGGCCTATCGCCTCGCAGTATTTTCTGGGATCTGCCGGGTTCAGCGCAACTGCGGGGTCCTAAGACCCTACGCCAGAATATGTTCCGCGGTGCGCATCGCCAGCCCGGCAATGGTCAAGGTCGGCGCATTCACCGGCATGGTGACATGCGCCGATGACCCCATGATATAAAGGTTCGGATGCTGGTGGGCCTGTTGCTGGGCATTCACCACCGAAGTCGCGGGATCAAGCCCCATGCGTGTTGTGCCGCCGATGATGGCATTGGACAGATAAACCTCGTTAGAGGTGATTTCGGTGGATCCCAGACGTTGCAGGATCTCGGTGTTCATTTTCTGGGAAATTGTCATGCCCGCACGGGTATATGCGTCGATGGAATAGGCGATGCGGGATTTCGGCAGTCCGGCGCTGTCTTTTTCATCCGACAGGGTCAGACGATTGTCCGGGTCGGGCAGGATCTCGGCCGAGGAATTCAGCCGAAGATGCCGCGACACAATCCGGTTCAATTCCTGCGCCAGGGATTGTCCGAGATACCCCTGCGAGATCAGATCCTTGGCCACATTTGTCCCATCGGAATTGCCGGAATGCCCGGAATTCATGAAGCTGGTGCCAATGGCCGCATGTGACGCGCGGAAATCGCCATCGCGCAGCTCGATCAAACCGCTGGTCTGTTGCGGCCCGCGATAGGGGAACACCGGATCGAGGGTCACGCCCTTGGTGTCCTGATTGGCCTGGGTGATCAGGTAACGGCCCACCGCATCCGATCCGTTTGCCACGCCGTTCGGGGCGTTTTCCTGGGCTGACATCAGCAACAGCCGGGGATTTTCAATCGCATGACAGCACAGGGCATAGATATTGGCGGTGACGCGCGTTTGCGTGCCATCCGGGCGGCGCACATCGACGCCGCTGACCATGCCATCCGGCCCGACATGGATCATCGTCACCACCGCCTCGGTGATGATCTGCGCGCCGGCCGCTGCGGCCTTGTCGGCGATCACCGATCCGTCCAGCTTCGCCCCGATGGGGCAGATCGGCACACAGGTGTTGTTGCCGCAACACGGCGGTCGGCCGTCGAATTGCACGGAATTGCGCGCATGGCTGAAAATACCGGAATGCAGGCCCATTTCGGCCAGGGCAATATCGACCCGGCTGTCCATATAGGTCGCCGGAATTGGCGGCATGGGATAGGGTTCCTTGCGCGGCGCGCCCCAGACATCGTCCATGCTGCCCGCAACGCCCCAGATCTTTTCGGCGCGCGCATAATAGGGTTCCAGATCCTCATAGGTCACCGGCCAGTCCTCGGCGACGCCATAGGTGGATTTCATCGCGAAATCAGCCGGGCGCAGGCGGTCGGCAAAGCCGGTCCAATGCCATGTCGACCCGCCGTAGATCCGCAGATAGGCCCCGGCAAATTCCATCGGCCCGGCCTGGTCATAAAACGTGGCATAGCCATTGTCCTCGGGATGTGGCGCCCAGGCGTTCGACGGGTAAGGCGCCTGCGGGCCCTTGACCGGGTTATTGGTGAAAATCGACATCCAATCCTGGCGGGGTCTTTTTGGCCCGGCCTCCAGCACCGTGACCTGTCGCCCGGCATTGGCCAGTTCCAGCGCCAGATGTGATCCGGCCATACCGGCGCCAACCACCAGCACATCGACGTTTTCCGGCACTGGCATGGTCATCGCTGCGGCTCCACCCAATGGCCAAACGGCCCGCCACAAAGCCCCGGCGCGGTGGCAAAGGTCAGCGATTGCCAGCCAAGGCAATAATCGTAATACCGCACCTCGCCATCGACCTCGCCGGTGTAAAGGAACGTCGCGATCCAGCGCAGTTGGTCGGCGGCACGGGTGCTGGCATCTGCGGCCATGTCATCCAGCACCGGACGACGCCGGGCCAAGGCCACCAGCGAAAACATCGCCTCAACCCCAAAGGCGCGGGCAAATTCAGTTTCACAGGCCGTGGCCAAGGCTTGTGGCATGTAGTTGGTGCCGCCGACGGCGCGGATGATGTCGCGGAACACCGCCAGATCATCCGCAACCCCGAGCCGCGCCAAAGCGGGGGCCGGGGCCATTGACATGGCCGCCCCAAGAATGCGGATCACATCGCGACGACCAAATTCCATCATCAGAATGTCCTCACCAGCGCTAGCCCACGGGACCGCTTGGACGAGGTATCGACGTCCAGCATCGCCTTGTAGAGCATGTCCATCGGAATCCAGGCGGGCGGATATTTGTAACCCGCTACATCCAGCACCAGCACAGAGTCGCTGGGCTGGTGATAAGCCGCGATGGGCGAGACATGGCCAGAACCGTTCTGGCCGACAATGCCGCGATTGTAATTCAAGATCACCCGCACAGCCGGGTCTGACAGGCCTTCCATAATCGCATTGCGCATGTGTTCGATGCTGTTTTCATCGGCAAAGATGGTGCTGGGCCGCACGTCCAGATGGGTCAGGAACAGCCCGATCTGATCCAGCGTCAGCCCGTCTGTCACCACCCCTTCGAAGGTTTTGACCTGCTGGTTGTCTTCGTTGAAGATATTGTCCTGGGTGAAATAGGGATAGGGGTAACGCGCGGTGTCGATGGGCCGTTTCAGCGCGTCTTCAAAGGAATTCAGCACCGCCGCCATGGTGGCGATGGAACAGAATGTCAGGAACTTTTCGCTTTCGACATAGGGCGCGACACGGAAATAATCGCCGTTGAACCGGCTTTCGACGACCCGCGCGCTGCCCTCTTTGGTGGTCAGATAGACCAGCCGACCATCGGCGCCCTCGGCAGATGCCTTGATCAAATGGGAAATGGGCGCGGTCTGCACGATGGAGGCGTCGGTGCCAAAGAACGCCGCCAGCTGGTCGATCTGCGCCGCGCTAAGATCCTGTGCCACGGCCTGCATCACATCGGCGGTGCCGCCGCTGCGCTGGCCGGATTTATAGGCGTGCAAAGCATTGCGCAGATAGGTTTCGGATTGGCCATGAATAATCGGGACATGATCAATATGCGCCACACCATCCACCGAATGACAGGACAGGCAGGTCTGGGCATTCACGGTCTGAACCTCGGCCAGAACTGGCGCGGCGGCAACGGCAAAGGCGGCAAACGCGAGGCGCAGAATGCTCATGTGGTGATCCTTATGTTCATCATCATTCCGGCGTCTTCATGCGGCAGGATGTGGCAATGGGTGACGAAATCGCCATCGAAGTCTTCGAACCTTGTGCGGATGGTCAAGGTGCCGGCGGCGGGCACCACGCATGTATCGTACCAGGGCCGGTCCGGCACCGGCACACCGTTGATGGCGACCACCTGAAACGGGTTGATATGAATGTGCATCGGGTGCGGATAGGCGGTGGTGTTGACGAAGGTCCATTCCTCGGCGGTGTTCAATTTCGGGTCCAGATGCCAAGTGTTCGGATCATAGGATTGCCCGTCAATGGTAAAGGCCAGGTCAAAGACCGCACGGGGATCGCGGACCTCGCCCAAAACCACCTTTCGGCTGCGGACAATCTCGGCATCGGTAATGTCTGGCGGTGTCGCGGCCGGGGCCGGCAACAGGTCCGAGGGCATGCCGCCCGCCTCGATCTGGACCTGGGCGATGATCCGTTCCTCCAGATCCACCAACCCATGGCGATAGGGTTGGCGCACCATGTCATGCAGGCCGGGCTGCGCCCCCTCAACCACCACATCGAACCGATTGCCGGGCGACAACAGCAGGCGGTCAACCTCCTTGGGGGCGGGCAGGGGGATGCCATCGCGACCAATCAGGATCGCACGCAGGCCCATGTCGGCAAAATTCAGCGGGCAGAATTGGAAATCATTGGCCAGCAATATGCGCCAGAATTGCCGCTCACCCTGACGCAGGCGAATGGTGGGCCGAAACTGACCGTTCAGGGTGAAAATACGCGGCGCTTGCAGCGACATGAATTGTTGCGGATCGTCAAACGCCGCCAGATCGCTGCCGATCACGGTCTGTATGATGACCTGCCGTTCGGGCAGGCCCGGTGGCACATAATCCTCCGGTTCAACCAGGATCAGCCCGGCCATGCCGGTGCCGATCTGGGCGGCAACAGAGCCATGCCAATGCGGATGATACCAGAAGGCACCAATCGGATGATTGTCGGGGATCTGCACGTCATAGGTAAAGGCGGACCCCGGCTCGACCGTCAGGAATACATTGTCGCTGTTGCCCTTGGGGCTGACATGCATGCCGTGAAAATGCAGGTTGGTGGTGTTGAGGTCATGCGGCGCAACATGGGTGGTGCCGACCGGCCCACAAAGATCCCCCGGCCCGAAAGCCGGGAATGTGTCAAGCGCACGCAACGGCGGCGCATTGGACGGCAGGGCATTCTCCAGCGTGATTTCCATGCGGTCGCCCGGTTTCACCCGCAGGGTCGGTCCCGGCAAGCCATCATTGTATCGGCGAAGCTTGCGGGGCTGTTCGTCCACCAATACCTCTGCCAGGGCGGGGCGCAGGGTGGTCTGCAACAGGCCGTTCTGGCTGTGGATTTGCGGCGGGTTGGCCAGATCGCCGACCCCGCCAAGCGCATGTTCCGCCAGCCCGTCCTTGGCCGACGCGCGCGACAATCCTGTGATCGTGGCCCCGCCAAGGGCCAGACCGCCAAGGCCAAATGCCATGATTTGTCTGCGATTATGCATGACGGGTCTCCCCTTATGGTGGTGTTTCTGGCACGAAACGGTAAAAAAAGCGACTATCGTCTGTATTGCTTGCCACCTTAAACAATTTAACTTGTGATATGGGTCACTTACGCGCTTGATGGTGTCAGATCCAAGCGAAACAAGCGCCATCGAAAGGAGGTCACTTGCAAGTTGAAGATTGGCTTCGTGGTCATGGGCTTGAGAAATACGCCGCCCGGTTTCTGGAACACGACATCGGGCTTGATGTTCTGGGGACATTGACCGACGCCGACCTGCGCGAGATCGGCCTGCCGATGGGCGCCCGCAAACGTTTGCTGCGGGCGATTGGCCGAGAGCAATCAATCGCCCCAAGCCCACCGGCCAAACACAACGACACCCAATCCCCCGCGACGTCACACCCGGGCGGCAATCCCGCGAATGCCGCCGATGGCGAACGTCGTCAGATCACGGTGCTGTTCTGCGATCTGGTCGATTTCACCGGGCTGGCGACCGAAATGGATCCCGAAGATCTTGAGGTGCTGATGGCGCGGTTTGTCGACATCTGTCGGCAGACGGTGTTGCTGTGGGGCGGGCATCTGGGCAATTACCTTGGCGATGGAGTGCTGGTGTATTTCGGCTGGCCTCAGGCCTATGAGGACGCGCCACAACGGGCGGCGCATGCCTCGCTTGAGCTGGTGCGGGCGGTGGGGAAACTGCGCGGCCCGTCCGGGCGACCGTTGCAGGTGCGGGTTGGCATGGCAACCGGGCTGGTCCTTGTCGGGCGCAAGCTGGATGCGGGCACCGGGCAACTTGAAACCGTCTTTGGGAAAACCCCCAATCTGGCCGCCCGGCTTGAGGCGCTGGCCGATCCCGGAGAGGTGCTGATTGATGCGGCCTCGGCGGAATTGCTGCCGAACCCGCAATTCCGGCGCAGCGATCTGGGCGCGCGTCAGGTCAAGGGATTTGCTCGTCCGGTGGGGGTTTGGCGGCTGGACACGGCACAGCGTCATGAAACCTCGGGCGCTTCGCCCGCGGCGCGGTTGGGCGGCGAGCCGATTGAAGGCCGCGATGGCCCCCTGTCCCGACTAGAGGATTGGTGGCGCGGTACGGCTGCGGGCGGCGGTCTGCGGTTGGTGGCATTGGTGGGCGAGGCGGGGATTGGCAAAAGCCATCTGGCCGCGCATTTCATGCGTAATTGCAAGGCAGAGGGCGCCGTCGCGTTTGAATTGCAATGCTGGCCATATAACGACAATGCCACGCTTTATCCCTTTGTGGCGTGGTTGTACGAACGGGCGGGCATTTGCCCCGATGCACCCTTGGACCAGCGTCGGGCGGCCTTTGTCGATTTGGCGTTGCGCGGCGGGGTATCCCCCTATCTTTATCTTCAGGGGCTGGGGGATCTGCTGGATCTGGCACCACCGCCGAAAGGCCAGACCACCGACCAACGCCAGACCGCATGGTTTGCCGCAATCGTCGACGACATTCGGGCGCTTTGTGCCGGTGGTCCGGTGGTGATGGTGATCGAGGACATGCATTGGACCGATCCGCTGACCGATCAATTTCTGTTGGCGTTGGCTGGATCCTGTCAGGATCTGCCGCTGATGATATTGGCCACGTCACGGCCACAGACCCGCCCGGCCTGGCAATCGTCGGACACCAGCCGCACGTTGGAATTGTCGCGGATCGGGCGGTCGGCGGCGGCGCGGATGGTGGATCAATTGGCCGTTGGCCGGGTGCTGGCCGATGATATTCGGACCCAGATCGTCGAAGCCTCGGACGGGGTGCCGTTGTTCATTTCGGAACTGACCCGCGATCTTCTGGCGCGCAGCGGCAACACGGTCCAGCCCAATGGGGCATTGACCATTCCCGCCACGCTTCAGGGCGTGTTGTCGGCCCGTCTCGACAGTGCGGGGTCTGCCAAACCTCTTGCCCAGATCGCAAGCTGCATTGGCCGGGCTTTTGATACGGGGCTGCTGGCCCGCGTGCTGGGCGCGGCTCCGGCTGATCTGCGCCCCAGTCTGGCCAAGCTGGAGGAACTGGCGCTGATCGAGCCGGTGGACCTTGGCGATACGCGGTATCTTTTCCGCCACGCGCTGATTCAGGAGGCGGCCTATCAATCGCAGCCGAAATCGCTGCGTCGCCAGCGCCATGGGGCGATTGCCGATGTGCTGAACGACAATTCCGGCCATGATGTGCGGCAATTGGCCAACCATCTGACCGCAGCGGAACGTTTTGATGCCGCCATTGCCCGCTGGCAAGAGGCTGGCGATCGGGCCGTGCGCCGGTCCGCCCAAAGCGAAGCCATTGAGCTTTACAATCGCGGGCTTGATCTGGTGGGTCATCTGCCAAAGGGGCGCGACACCGATCTGCGGCATCTGACGCTTTTATTGGCGCTGGGTCCGGCGGTGTCGTCGCACGATGGATATGGCGCGGAACAGGTCGGGGCGGTCTATACCGAAGCGGCGGAACTGGCCGATCGTGTGGGCACCGCATTGGACCGGTTCAAGGTGCGCCGTGGCCTGTGGCTCTATTATCAGATGAGCGCGCAATACGTTGGTGCCGAAGAGGTAGCGCAACATATGCTGCAAAGGGTCGATGAAGACGGGTCTGACCCGGCCCTCGCACTCGAGGCGAACCGGGCCTTGGGGGCCACGGCCTTCATGCTGGGGAAACTGACCTTGGCGCGCCGGCATCTTGGGCTGGCAATTGACGGCTATGCAAGCGGCGTCGGTTCCGGCAATACCGCGCTTTATGGCGATGATCCGGGGCTGGCCTGTATGGCGTATCTGTCATCGACGCTTTGGTATCTGGGCGAACCGGATCAGGCCGGGTTCTGTGCCGATGAAATGCTGGAGATCGCCCGCCGGATCGGGCATCCGTTTTCCATGGCGCGGTCGCTGACCTTTGCGGCCTTTACCTTTCATCTGATGCGCGATTTTGACCGTTTGTTGCCCATCGCCAAACAGGCCGCCCGCCATGCGGACCGCTATGAATTTCCATTTCATGCCGGGGTCGGGCGTATTCTCTGGGGGTGGTGTCTGTGCCAACAGGGCGCGCGGGCGCGCGGCTGGGAGATCATGAAGCAGGGATATGCGCAATATACCGCCTCTGGCAGCCATATGTTGCAGCCGTTGTATTTCACCCTGATGGCCGGCATTGCCCGGGACCGTGGCAAACCGGACGAGGCTTGGGATTTTTCGCAAAAAGCGTTGGAGCGGCTGCGGTTGACGGGCGAAGACCTGGTGCGGCCCGAAGTGCTGCGGGTTCAGGGGGAGTTGCTCGCGGAGCGTGGCGAGATCGCTCAGGCGCTTGCCATGTTCAATGAGGCCGCCACATTGGCGGATGCTCAGGGGGCGGTTTTTTGTGCGTTGCGCGCGCGGGTCTCTGCGGTGCGGGTCGACCCGACACAGGCGCAGGATCTGGCGGTGGCCCTGGCGGGTTATCCGCCGACGATGGAAGTGCCCGATGTGCGCGATGCACGCGCGGCATTGGCGGCGGTTCACGAACAAGAACAGGACAGCACACATGGCGAACACCGCCACCCATGACATTTGGAATGGCCAATCAGGACGTGATTGGGCGGATAATCAGCGTGCCTTGGATATTTTCCTGCGTGACGCAATGGATCAATTGCTGGCCGGCCTGCCGCTGACACCCGGCGCAAATGTGCTGGACATCGGCTGTGGTGCGGGCACGCTCAGCCTGCGCATGGCGGATCAGGTGGCAGAGACCGGCGCGGTCCTGGGGCTTGATGTGTCCGAGCCGCTGTTGCATTTGGCACGCAGGCGCAGCGCCGGGCGCGACAGCCCGAGCTTTCGCAAACTCGACATTCAGACCGATGATCTGGATCAGCCGGGGGCAAAGTCACCAACAAGGTTCGATCTCTGTGCGTCGCAAATCGGCATGATGTTCTTTTCCGATCCGGTCCGGGCGTTGCGGCGCATTCGCGCGCATCTTTGCCCCGGTGCCGTGATCGCGTTCAATGGCTGGGGGCAGGACGACAACCCTTGGTTTTCCCTGCCGCTGAAGGTGGCGGAACGCCATCTTGGGCCGTTGCCCTCTGCACCGGCCAGCCCCGCCCCTGTCAGCCCCGCCCCGCCGCCGGGGCCCTTGGCTTTTGCGGATGTGACCTATGTTACAGGCTTATTGACCAAAGCGGGTTATGATGAGGTGACCGGCCAGCGCCGAACCATCGCCATCGGCCATCCACAGGGGCTTGCTGCGCTTATGCAATCGCTTTCATATGTCGGGCCGATCTCGACCCTTTACCGGTTGAAACAGCCGGACACCGCGCAGCGCGATGCGATCGCCGCGGAGATTCAGGCTGAATTCACCAGATATATCCTGCCCGATGGCAGTCTCGAAATGCCGGGAGCGATGATGTATTACAAAGCAATTGCGCCGTGATGGACGACATGATCCTGACACTGGTGTTGTTGGCAGGGTTGCAGGTCAAACATCTGCTGGCGGATTTCGTCCTGCAAACGTCGTTCATGCTGGCGGGAAAAGGCCGCTATGGCCATATTGGCGGGCTGTCCCATGCGGCGCTGCATGGGGTGTTGAGCTTGCCGATCCTGTTGCTGGCGGCTGGGGTCTTTGCCGGGCCGTCCCTTGGTCTGGTGCTGTTGATCGTGCTGGTCGAGGTGCTGGTGCATTATCATCTCGACTGGGCCAAGGAACGATGGGTGCGCCATCACGCGGTAACGGCGGCACAACCGGGGTTTTGGCGGGCCATCGGGATTGATCAGAGCCTGCATCAATTGACCTATCTGATGATGGTTGCGGCGATGCTGTCGGGGTCGGCGGATTGAACAGACCGGGATTTGGGGGCGCGATGGGCCGGAACGGATCTGGATTCCTTGCCATCTAACGGGCGGGCGGCGCAAAACGGGCTATCAACTGGTGGCGGGGGGCGTTATGCCGATGGCATCTGTCCTCAAATCGTGAAAGTGCCATGTCAGACGAATTCTACCGCCTCAGCCTGTTGCCGCCTTATGTGATCGCCGAAACCAATGCGATGCGTGCAGCCGCAAGACGCGCGGGCGAAGATGTGATCGACCTTGGCATGGGCAACCCCGATCTGCCGCCGCCGCAACATGTGATCGACAAGCTGGTCGAAGTGGCGATGAAACCCGATGCGCATGGCTATTCCCAGTCCAAGGGCATTCCCGGCCTGCGCCGCGCACAGGCGAATTATTACGGCAACCGTTTCAACGTCGACCTTGATCCCGAGACCGAGGTCGTGGTGACCATGGGGTCAAAGGAAGGGCTGGCAAGTTTGGCCACGGCGATCACCGCGCCGGGCGATGTGGTGCTGGCCCCCGATCCGTCTTATCCGATCCACACCTTTGGTTTCATCATGGCCGGCGCGACGATCCACGCGGTGCCAACCACGCCGGATGAATTCTATTTCGAAAGCCTGGAAAAGGCGGTTGCCGATTGCCGCCCACGGCCCAAGGTGCTGGTGGTCAATTATCCGTCCAACCCGACCGCTGAAACCGTCGATCTGGCGTTTTACGAACGGCTTGTGGCCTTTGCCCGTGAAAACAACCTCTATGTGGTGTCCGATCTGGCCTATTCGGAACTTTACTACGATGGCAACCCGACCCGGTCGATCCTCGAAGTGCCGGGCGCCAAGGAGGTGGCGGTCGAGTTCACTTCGCTGTCAAAAAGCTATTCCATGGCTGGCTGGCGTATGGGGTTCGCGGTGGGCAATCCCCGGCTGATCGCGGCGATGACGCGGGTGAAATCCTATCTTGATTACGGTGCGTTCACCCCGATTCAGGCTGCCGCCTGTGCCGCGTTGAACGGCCCACAGGATATCGTGGCGCAGAACCGCGAACGCTATCAGAAGCGGCGTGATGTGCTGGTCGAGAGCTTTGCGCGGGCCGGTTGGGACATTCCGGCACCTGCGGCCTCCATGTTTGCCTGGGCGCCGTTGCCGCCGGCGCTGGCGCATTTGGGCTCGCTTGAGTTTTCCAAGCAGCTCCTGACCCACGCCAAGGTCGCGGTGGCCGCCGGTGTCGGCTATGGCCCGCGCGGCGAAGGTTACGTGCGCATCGCCATGGTCGAAAACGAACAGCGCATTCGCCAGGCCGCGCGCAATGTGCGCCGGTATCTGCAATCGGTTGGGGTCAACACGCCGACACAGGGCGAATAATACGCAAAGTTGCACTTGGTTGGGCAAGGCGGCTATGGCCGCTGTTGCCCTGCCGATCTGCGCAGTGACAGCCCCACCGACACCACCGCCAATGCCATGAACAGCGCAGCAATCGGATGGGTGAACAGGAACCAGGCATCGCCGCCGGTGGCCGAAAATGCCTGACGCGCCGTATCTTCCAGCCGTCTGGCCAGCAAAAAGGCGATGACAAAGGGCAACGGCGACATGCCGACGCGGCGCATCAGATACCCCAAAACACCAAAGCCGATGGCAAAGCAGATTGCGATCATTCGCGGATCTTGCACATAGATCACCGTCAGGGTCAGCAACAAAACCATCGGCATCAGGAATTCCTTGCGGGCGCGTGCCATCACCCCCGCCATCCGCATGAACAGCCCGCCAATGGTCCAATTCATCAAATTGGCCAGCATCATCATGGTAAACAGACCAAAAGCGACCACAAGTTCCGGGTTGATCCGGTCGGGGGGGATGCGGAACACCGCTGGGCCGGGGTTGAAGCCGCCGATGCTTTCGGTGGCCAGGATCAGAAAAACCGCAGCGGCATTGCCGGGAATACCCAAGGACAACACCGGGATCAGGTTCGCGCCCGACACTGCGCTGTTGGCGGCCTCGGTTGCGGCGATGCCCTCCGGGGCGCCTTTGCCAAAGGGCAGGCGGTCGGGGTGTTTGCGGGCATGACGGCGTGCGCCAGAGGTATGGCCAAGCGTCGCCGCCAGCGTTGACCCAATGCCCGGCAGCGCCCCCACGGCGGTGCCAATCACCGCTGACCGCGCAATATAGGGCGCGATACGGCGCAGATCTGCCCGGCTCAACGCCGCGTGATCGGTGGGCTTTGGGGCCTTGGGTGCGTCCGGCCTGTGGCGATCGCGCCGCAGATCGTCCAGCGATTTGAACACCTCTCCCAGGATCAGCACCCCGAGAACCGCAGTGGTGACCGGAAACCCCCGCGCCAGCGATTGGGTGCCAAAGGACAGCCGGGGATAAAAATCCTCGCCCGTGCCGATATAGGCGGCCATAAGACCCAGCCCCATGGCAATCAATCCCTTGCCAACCGAGTTCCCGATCACCGACGCGACAAAGGCCAGCGACAGGATCAGCAATGCGGTTTTTTCCGGCAGGTCGAGATAGCCTTCGATCACCACCGCCAGAAACGGTGCACACAGGATCAGCACCACATCCGAAAAAGTGTCACCCGTGGCCGAGCTGACATGCGCGATTTTCAGCGCTTTGCGGGCCTGTCCGGCGCGGGTCATCGGGTGGCCGTCAAGCGTGGTCAGATAGGCATCCGGCGTGCCGGGGGTATTGAACAGGATTGCGGGCACCGCCCCGCCCAATGTCGCCCCCTTCATCACCCCGATCAGGAACCCCATGACCGGCAACAGCGCATCGGGGGTAAAGCCGAAGGCAGAAATCAAAAGCGGCAGGGCAATTGCCATGGCCATCGGCCCGGCCAGCCCCGGTGTCGCGCCGACAACAATCCCCAGGATGAAACCCGCCACCACCATCAGCACGGTGATCGACACCGAAAGACCAAAGAGATCAAAGGCCTCTGGTCCCTGAAACACCGCCAGAACACCAAGCCAGATGTAATCGGTCAGTCCCATCAAAGATCGCCATTTGGCGGCAACAGCAAACCATCTAGCGGCAGATCGAACAACAGCGCCAGCGCCAGAGAGGTCGCCAGGCCAAGGGCCAGATGGCGCGGGCGCCAGCCACCTTCGGCCCCTGCCATCAGGGCTGCGGCGATAAAGGTTCCGCCGGTCAGGTAGCCGATGTATTTCCACGGGGCGGTGTCGCGCAGGCTGCGATAGTTGAGATCTGCCGCAACAAAGGGGTCAGCCAATGCCACCGCCAAGGGCCCGGCCCAGCGCATCAACACCAGCCCCAGACCACAGATCGCCAGAAAACGCAGCAGAAACAGCAGGTGACTGCGCTGCAATCCGGCGGCGGGTTCCCCGGGTTTCGCTACGAGGCTTTGCAGCAAGAGGACACATCCGCCCAAGCCGATAAAGCCGGCGGCCAGTGTCGGCGCCAGCGCATCGCCCAGGGTGATCCGGCGGCGCTGCACCTCTGTCAACCCGGTGCCGCTGTCCATCGGTATCCAGATCAGCGCAATCACCGCCGCCAGGGCGGTACACCCCAGGCCAAGCCACAGTTGATCGGAAACAGCACCGCGCCGGATCGGCGCGGGCTCTGACTTTGCGTCGTGCAGCGGACTACTCCGCTTCGACCGTGGCCAGCAATGCGCCCGCCGCGTCATACCCTTTGGTCACCAGCGTCTGCGCCGCATCACCTGCAATCACCGTGGCACCGCCAAAGGCGGCGGTGATCATGGCGTTGGATTTGTAGCCCTCTGTGGATACGACATCGGAAATAGCCTCCGCCAGCGCATCGCGGGTCGCGGTTGGCATGTCCTTGGGGCCGATGAACAGGAAATAGCCATCGGCGTTAAACGGCACGCCAAGGTCGGCAAACACCGGCGCGTCCGGCGTCTGGATCAGCGGGGTCGACAGCGCCGAGGCCAGATTGACCATTTCGCCGGCGTCGACCGCCTTGCCCTGAATGCCGGCCATGAATCCCAGATCCATATCGCCCGCGATCACACCATTCATCACTTCCCGGCCGCCGCGCACCGACACGATATTGAATTCGACGCCCTGTGCCTCACCAACAAGATAGGCAAGGTCGGCAAGTTTCGGGGACATCACCCCAAACCGCAGTGTTTCGCCGGATTTGGCCGCGGCAATCACGTCGGCAAAGCTGGTCCAGCCCTTGGTGCTTGGGGCAACGACAGCCATCTGGAAGCTGGATGTGGTGGTAATGGCGGTGAAATCATCGGGGGTCATCCCGGCATCCGCCACACGCATGTTGTAGCCAAGCGTTTCCGTCACAACCATGCCAATGGCCGTGCCATCCGCAGGCATGTCGTGCAAAGCCTTGGCCAGATTCAACCCGCCTTTGCCGGTGACCTGCTGCGGGATCAATTCCCAGCCCAGCTTGGCCTCCAGATCCTCGGCAATCAATCGCGCCTGGGTGTCGGCACCGCCCCCCGCAGCAAAGGCGATCATCAATTTGACCGGACCCGAGGGTGACCAATCCGAAGCATGGACCGACGTTGTCAACGCTGCGACGAAACCGGTTGCGGCCAGAGCTTTGATAAACCAAGTCACGAGATATTCCTTTTCTGCGTTCTTGTGTGATGCAAAAATTTGTTGATGCATCAACGGCGTCGGTGTTCTATTTTAACATTTGCGGACCGTAGGCGTTATGGAGAGATAAATGCCACCAGAAGATCTAAAAGTTGTTGATGACACCCCCAATGCGCCGATCAGCTTGCATCAATATGTCACTTACCGGATTGCCCGCGTTCACGCAAAGCTGAATGCACAGGCCTCGCGGATTCTGCGCGAAGCATCGGGCGTGACGGTGACGCAATGGCGGGTGATTGCCCTGACCGGGGTGGCGGGCACAACGCGGCTTTCGGTCTTGGCGCGTGAATCCGCATTGGACAAAGGATTGCTGAGCCGAAACCTCAAGACATTGATCGCTGATGGCATTGTTTCGGCGCGTGTTGATGAGCATGATCACCGGGCACAAATCCTGAAGCTGACGGCAAAAGGTCAGGAGATCTTTGAAAAAACCCTGCCGGTCACTCAGGTGCGTCAACGCAGGCTGCAAGCGGATATTTCCGAAGAAGAAATGCGAGTGTTCCGCAATGTTCTGGATAAACTGGAAGTGGCGGCAGAGGCATAAAGCGCCCGGACCCTTGCGCTATTTGGCGTGATCCGGGGCTTGTGATCTGCGCGGCCACCGCAGCCGTCATTGCACACTGGATATTGCACATTGGACTGCGGACATTGGACTGCATTGATACCGGCCGCCCACGGTGCAGAAGTCGTATCTCTCCGCGACAGCGTTATTCCAGAACTGTCGCCAGACTGCGCGATAGCTTGTCCACCAATTCGCCGATCTGATCGTCGTTGATGATAAACGGCGGGGCCAGCAGGATATGATCGCCCTCTACGCCGTCAATCGTGCCGCTCATGGGATAACAGATCAGACCATTGGCCATTGCGGCCTTCTTGAAACGCGCGGCCACCTGTTTTTCCGGGGCAAAGGGGGCCTTGGTGTCGCGATCCGCCACCAATTCGATGCCGCGAAACATGCCGCGCCCGCGCAAATCGCCGACATGCGGGTGCTGGCCGAATTCGGCCTCCAATGCCTTGCTCAATTGGGTGCCCATCTGCATCGCCCGCGCCGCCATGCCGCCCTCTGTCAGTTTGGTCACCACCACATCGGCAGCCGCACAGGCAACGGGATGGCCGATATAGGTGTGACCATGCTGGAAAAATCCGCTGCCGGTCTCGATTGCGGCATAGATCGCACCAGAGCACAGCATTGCGCCAATCGGTTGATACCCGGCGCCCAGACCTTTGGCGATGGTCAGAATATCCGGGCTGACACCATCCTGTTCACAGGCAAATACCGTGCCCGTCCGCCCCATGCCGCACATCACTTCGTCCAGGATCAAAAGGATGCCGTGGCGATCGCAGATCTCGCGGATGCGTTTGAAATATCCCTTGACGGCCGGCACCGCCCCGGCGGTCGCCCCGACAACCGGCTCTGCCAGAAAACCGATGACATTTTCCGGGCCCAACCGCTGAATTTCGGTTTCCAGCTCGTCAGCGGCGCGCAGCCCATAGCCTTCTTCGGTTTCGCCAGCCGCACGCAGGCGGTATTCGTAACAGGGGGCAATATGGCTGGCGGACACCATCACCGGGTCAAATGGCGCGCGTCGCCACATATTGCCGCCGGTGCCAAGCGCGCCCAGCGTGTTGCCATGATAGCTCTGTCGGCGCGCGATGAATTTGGTGCGCTGCGGCTGGCCGATTTCGATCATGTATTGCCGGGCCAGTTTCAGGGCGGATTCAACCGCCTCTGACCCGCCAGAGCCGAAATAGACCCGGTCCAGCCCCTGTGGCGCGGCATCAATCAACCGATCCGCCAGCGATTCGGCGGGGGCCGATGTGAAAAACCCGGTATGGGCAAAATCCAATGTGTCCAATTGGGTCTTTATTGCGGAAATCACATCCGGGTCACTGTGGCCAAGACAGGACACCGCCGCCCCGCCAGATCCGTCAAGATAGGCCTTGCCCTGACCATCATAAAGGTAGATCCCGTCGCCGCGAACGGCTGTTGGCAGGGTGGCGCGGCAATGGCGTGGAAACACATGGGACATAGGTCACCTCCGGCTGGTGTTCAATCGAACCAAAAAAACCGCAAGTTGACAATGCCGGAAACAACGTGAACATTCCCCCTGTACCTGGTGGAGATTGTTTTGTCCCTGACCATCGAGCCGCGCTCAGCCAATTGTTATGCTATGTTGACCGGTGCTCTTTGGCAGCTTTCTGAATTTGGGGTCGTGTTGGCGATCGTGCCAATTCGACCACCGGCAGTGGACAGCACGCACATCTCGGCCATCAGCACCCGAACCCCGCAGATCAAGCGGCGCACCGGTGTGACGCAAAAGACAGGATATGCGCCAGCGCCTATCCTGGGATCGAAGGTAAGAGCCGCGCTCCGGCACAAGATCGGGACCGGCAGCCCAGATGCCTATCCAATCCAAGAGGGAGAAACTCAATGTTTTCACAACTGAAACTCACCGCCGCAGGCATTGCCGCCGCGGCTGTCCTGGCGCCCGCTGCGCTGGTGGCTGAGGAATTCATCACCATCGGCACCGGCGGCGTGACCGGCGTGTATTACCCGACCGGCGGCGCGATCTGTCGTCTGGTGAACAAGGGCCGGCGCGATCATGGCGTGCGCTGCTCGGTGGAATCGACCGGCGGGTCGGTTTACAACATCAACACCATCCGCGAAGGCGAGCTGGAATTTGGCGTGGCCCAGTCGGACTGGCAGTACCATGCTTATAACGGGTCTTCGTCCTTCTCTGACGCGGGTGCGTTCGAAGGTCTGCGGGCGGTCTTTTCGGTTCACCCCGAACCCTTCACAGTGGTGGCCCGCGCCGACAGCGGCATCGCATCCTTTGCGGATCTCAAGGGCAAGCGGGTCAATATCGGCAACCCCGGTTCCGGCCAGCGCGGCACAATGGAAGTGTTGATGGAGGCCATGGGCTGGTCCACCGATGATTTCGCTTTGGCAACCGAGCTGAAGGCAGCCGAGCAGTCAGCGGCGCTTTGCGACAACCAGATCGACGCCATGGTCTATACCGTGGGTCACCCGTCGGGGTCGATCCAGGAGGCGACAACCGCCTGTGATTCCGTCCTGGTGGAAGTGTCCGGTGATGCGGTCGCGGGACTGGTCAACGACAACCCGTTCTATTCGGTCGCCACGATCCCCGGCGGCATGTATCGCGGCAATGATGCCGACACCACCACGTTTGGTGTGCGCGCAACGTTTGTGACCTCTGCCGATGTGTCGGAAGATGTGGTCTACACGCTGGTCAGCGGTGTTTTTGAAAACTTCGACGATTTCAAAAGCCTGCACCCCGCCTTCGCCAATCTGACCGAAGCGGAAATGGTCTCTGCCAGCCTGTCGGCGCCGCTGCATGATGGCGCGGCCAAATACTACAAGGAAAAAGGCTGGATCGAGTGATCTGCGCCTGATGACGTGACAAAAACCGGGGGCGTGCGCGTCCCCGGTTTGCCGTGCTTACGAACCAAACAAGGTCTGCCGGACAACGGCAACAGGGGGTCAGATGTCGGAACAAGCAAATCGCGCATTAAGCGAGGAAGAGCTTCAGGAACTTGTCGCCGCCAGCGACAGCGGGGCGCGCAGCCCGACCGGGGCGGTTGGCATATTTGTCGCCGCGGTGGCGTTGATCTGGTCGGTGTTTCAGGTGCTGCTGGCGTCGCCATCTGCGCCCTATATCCTGCCCGGTGATCTGATCAACAATTCCCGCCAGATCCATCTGGCCTTTGCTGTTTTCCTGGCCGCCATGGCCTATCCCTTGTTCAAATCCAGCCCGCGCCACTATATCCCCTGGTACGATTGGGCGCTGGGCATCGCCGGGGCGTTTCTGGCGCTTTACGGGTATTTCTTTTACGCCAAGATCGTCGGCAACGGCGGTTTGGCCGATGATTCAGACGCGCTTTTTGCGCTGGCGGGGCTGATCTTGTTGTTCATCGCCTCTTACCGGGTGCTTGGCCCGGTCATGGTCGTCTTGGCGGTGGTCTTTCTGTTTTATGTCTTCTTTGGCTCGTCCGAGGCCGTGCCGGATCAGATCCGCTGGGCCGGGGCATCCCTGCGCAAGGCGATGAGCCACATGTGGATCACCTCCGAAGGGGTGTTTGGCATCGCGCTGGGGGTTTCCACCAAATTCGTCTTCCTCTTTGTGCTGTTCGGCGCGCTGTTGGATAAGGCCGGGGCGGGCAATTACTTCATCAAGATGGCCTTTGGCGCGCTTGGCCACCTGCGTGGTGGTCCGGCCAAGGCCGCCGTTGTCGGCTCTGCTGCAACGGGGCTGATTTCCGGTTCGTCGATTGCCAACGTGGTGACCACCGGCACATTCACCATTCCGCTGATGAAACGGGTTGGTTTCAGCGCGGAAAAGGCCGGCTCGGTCGAGGTTGCCTCGTCCGTCAACGGCCAGATCATGCCGCCGGTGATGGGGGCTGCGGCCTTTCTCATGGTGGAATATGTCGGCATTTCCTATGTCGAGGTCATCACCCACGCCTTCCTGCCCGCGATCATTTCCTACATCGCGCTGGTCTATATCGTTCACCTGGAGGCGGTGAAAAACAACATGCCGACCATCGGCAACAAGGTGGTGAACCTGTTCAACACGATCCTTGGCATGTTTGGCTTCTTTGCCGGATTTGCGGTGCTGTGTTACGCGACAAAATTCCCGGTTCAGCTGATCACGTCTATGTTCCCGGCTGGATCGGGCTGGATTTTGGCGGCCCTGTTGGCGGCGGTCTATATCGCGCTGATCTATCTTGCCTCGACCGTTGCGGACCTTGAACCCGATGATCCCAACGCCGAGGTTGTGGAACTTCCCGAGATCCCGAAAATCTATAAATCCGGTCTTTATTACCTGCTGCCGATCATCGTGCTGGTGTATTTCCTGATGATCGAGCGCAAATCGCCGGGTCTGTCGGCGTTCTGGGCGACCTTCCTGTTGTTTGGCATCCTGCTGACGCAAAAGACGCTCAAGGCGTTTTTCCGTGGCGAGGACAATGCGATTTCCCGCCTGCGTGAGGGCGGTGTTGACCTGATCGAAGGCATGATTGACGGCGCGCGCAACATGATCGGCATCGGTCTTGCAACCGCAACCGCCGGTATCATCGTCGGCACCGTGTCGCTGACCGGGATTGGCCAGGTGATGGCGGATTTTGTTGAATTCCTGTCTGGCGGCAATCTTATCCTGATGCTGATCTTTGTGGCGATCCTGTCGCTGATCCTTGGCATGGGGCTTCCGACGACGGCGAACTATATCGTTGTGTCATCGCTGATGGTTGCCGTTGTGGTCGAACTGGGCGCGCAATCGGGACTGGTGGTGCCGTTGATCGCGGTGCACCTGTTTGTGTTCTATTTCGGGATCATGGCGGATGTGACGCCGCCGGTGGGGCTGGCCAGTTTCGCCGCCGCTGCCGTGTCGGGCGGGGATGCGATCCGTACCGGTTTTGTCGCTTTCTTCTATTCGCTGCGCACCGTGGCGCTGCCGTTTGTGTTTATCTTCAACACCGATTTGTTGCTGATCGACGTAACCTGGTATCAGGGGATCATTGTGTTCATTGTCGCGACCATCGGCATTCTGGTGTTCACCGCCGCGACAATGGGCTGGTTCCTGACCAAGACCCGGATCTGGGAAACCGTGGCGCTGTTGCTGGTGGCCTTTGCCCTGTTCCGGCCCGGCGTCTTCATGAACCAGCTGCAACCCCCCTTTGTTCAGATCGAACCCGCCGCATTCTCGCAGGCGGTTGGGGATGCGGAACCGGGCAGCCAGCTGCGGGTTGTCGTGTCGGGACCGGATTTTGATACGCTGGAGATGAAGGATCTGACCGTGCCTGTCACGGTGCCGGATGTGGACGGCGCAGAGGCGCGGCTTGATGCCCTGGGCTTTGTGCTGATCCCTGAGGGCGATGTGGTGCGGCTGGACGAGCCGGGATTTGGCACCGATCTGGGCGATGCTCTGGCGTCGTTTGATTTCTACGGCGATGATCCGGTGGCGATTGCCAGCGTTCAGGCCAGTGCCGATCAATGGCCCAAAGAGCTGATCTTTATCCCGGCGCTGATGTTGCTGGCGCTGATTGCCTACTTGCAGTCCCGCCGGGCGCAACCCACGATCCGCGAAGGAGAACCGGCATGACCGCGAGTGTACTTTGTGCCATCGACATCAACCGCCCCGAAGATGAAAAGCGGGTTCTGGAAACGGCGGCACGGCTGGCCGATCTGGATGGCGCCCGTCTGGATGTGATCACCGTGGTGCCGGATTTCGGCGCCAGTCTGGTGGGGGTCTATTTTCAGGACCATCAGGTCGAAACCGCCCGTGACAAGGCCGGGGAAATCCTGAAAGCCACGGTGGAGGCCAGCCTGGGATCAGAGCGCAACAAATCGGTGCGCCATATCGTTGCGATCGGGCGGGTCTATGAAGAGGTGCTGAAGGCGGCGGGACTGGCCGATAGCGATCTGATCGTGATTGGCGCCCATCGCCCGGATTTCAAAGACTACCTGCTTGGCCCCAATGCCGCGCGGGTGGTGCGCCATTCGACCTGCTCGGTTTATGTGGTGCGCTGATTTGTTGCCTGTTTATTGCGCGCCCTGCGGTCGATTTGCCCCGATGACCGCAGGCGCGTGACAGGATTCCGCCAGGGAAAGGTCGGCGTTACAAACCTTTCGCAAAACTGCAAACTATCGGTCGCATAACCTGAGTACCCCGGCCCACGGACATGGTGCCGGGGGATGGAATGCTAGAAGTAAATGCGCTGACGAAGATTTTTGGCGGCAACACAGCTGTCGACAATGTCAGCTTTTCGGTGGATCGGCCCATGATGGTCGGGATCATCGGCGCCTCGGGTGCGGGCAAATCGACGCTCCTGCGCATGTTCAATCGCCTGACCGACGCCAGCAGCGGCGAAATCCTGTTTCAAGGACATGATGTTACCAAGCTGAAAGGCGCAGAGATGCGCAACTGGCAATCGCAATGTGCGATGATCTTTCAGCAATTCAACCTCGTCCCGCGTATGGATGTGGTGTCGAACGTGTTGCACGGCACGTTGAACCGCCGCTCGACGCTGGCGACGATGTTCAATCAATATCCGACCGAAGATATTCACCGGGCCATTGATATTCTCGACCGGCTCGGCATTGCGGATCACGCCACGAAACGCGCCGAGGCGCTTTCGGGTGGCCAGCAACAGCGGGTCGCGATTGCCCGTGGGCTGATGCAGGATCCCCAGATCATTCTGGCGGATGAACCCATTGCCTCGCTTGATCCGATGAATGCCCAGATCGTGATGGAGGCCCTGCGCCGCATTCACGACGAAGACGGCCGTACCGTTGTGGCCAACCTGCACACGCTCGACACCGCCCGCCGCTATTGCGACCGCATCATTGGTATGCGGGCCGGGCGCGTGGTGTTTGACGGCTTGCCCGAACAGCTGACCACAGGCGCAGCGCGCGACATCTACGGCGCGTCGGGTGCGTTTTCCGAAGCGGCGACCTCGACCGAGATCACCGCATTGGATGCGGTGCCTGCCTGACGTTTCCCACCTTTTCACCAGCCCCGAATGACCGATGGGGCGTATTTCACGGAGAAGACTCATGAAAAATCTGCTTGTTGCCCTGATGGCCACAACCGCCATCGCGGCCCCCGCCATGGCCCAGGACATCACCGAATTCCGCATCGGCATCCTTGGTGGCGAAAACGCCCAGGACCGTCTGAACAGCCACGAGTGCCTGAAAGAATACACCGAAGAAACATTGGGTGTTGAAACCAAACTGTTCGCCCCTGCCGATTATGACGGCGTGATCCAGGGTCTTCTGGGTGGCACAATCGACATGGCGTGGCTTGGTGCCTCGGCCTATGCCAAAACCTATCTGACCGACCCCGAAGCGGTGACACCGGTTCTGGTCAAGATCAACCTTGACGGTTCTTACGGCTATCACTCGATCGGCTTTGCCCGCAAAGACGCCGGCGTTGCATCGCTGGACGACATGAAGGGCAAAGTGTTCGGCTTTGGCGATCCCAACTCGACCTCCGGCTACCTGATCCCGTCGATCGAGATCCCTGACGCAACCGGCGCCAGCATGGAATCCGGCGACTACTTTGGCGAAGTGAAATTCACCGGCGGTCACGAGCAGACCATCGTTGCGGTCAACAATGGCGACGTCGACGCCGGTGTGACCTGGGCCGACGGCCAGGGCGAATGGGAAGACGGCTTCAACTCGGGCGCGCTGCGCAAAGCGGTTGACGCTGGCCTGATCGACATGAACGATCTGGTTGAAATCTGGCGCTCGAAGCCGATCCCGGAAGGCCCGATTGTTCTGCGCACGTCGCTGCCGGAAGAAGTCAAAGCCAAAATGACCGCCATGGTTGATGGCATGTATGACGCCGACAAAGAATGTACCTACAACATCTCTGCCGGTGAATCGCTGGGCTTCGACCCGATCACCCATGACGCATATCTGTCGATCATCGCGGCACGTCAGTCGAAATCGAACTGATCGCGATTTGTGATTTTGCGGGCTTCTCCTTCGGGAGGGGCCCGTTTCTTATGTGAGGCAGGATCCCCATGGCCGAAATGAGCGCCGCTGACGAACACTTGCGCGATCTGCGCAATGATTACCTGGCAATGAAACGCCAAAAGAGCCGCTATGGCGGCGTGTTGTTGCTGGTCTTTGTGGCGCTGATGACCTCGGGCTTCGTGATGGTCGATGACCGCAACGCCGGCGGGTTCTGGGACGGGTTGCATCGCATCGGTGATTTCCCGGCCGAAGTTCTCGGCGAAGCGGGCGAGAAGTTGGCGCTGTTGCCTGGGCATCTTTTGCATTTTCTTCCGGCCTTGCTGGAAACCATCAATATTGCGGCCGCAGCGACGCTGTTTGGCGGGTTGGTCGCAATTGTGATTTCGCTTTTGGCCACCCGTGGGCTGGCGCGCTGGCCGCGTTTGATCCCGGTGTTTCGCCGCATGATGGATGTGATGCGCGCGGTGCCGGAAATCGTGATTGCGCTGGTGCTGATCTTTGTTCTTGGCGGTGGCCCGGTTCCGGCGATGATCGCCATTGCGTTTCATACGGTTGGGGCGCTGGGCAAATTGTTTTCCGAGGTCAATGAAAACGCCTCGTTGAAACCGATCGAAGGATTGCATTCCGTCGGGGCGACCTGGACCCAGCGCATGGTGCTGGGCGTGATCCCGCAAGTGGCACCAAACTATCTCAGTTATGCGCTGCTGCGGTTCGAAATCAACATTCGCGCTTCTGCGATCCTTGGTTTTGTCGGGGCCGGCGGCATTGGCTATGAGCTGAAGAACGCCATGTCCTGGGGGCAGGGCAAATACGACGAGGCAGCGGCGATTTTCATTTTGTTGTTCGCTACCATCATGTTGATCGACCAATTGTCCAGCCGCTATCGCGACCGGTTGACCCATGGCGCCGCAGGGGAGAGAACCCAATGACCGATGCAACCCACGCCGCCCCGACCGATTTGCTGAAAAGCCGCGCTCAGGCGCATTTGTCACGCAAGAAGATTGTGGCGCTGGCGGTGCCCGCCGTGATCCTGGTCTATCTGACCTATGTGTTCTTTGCCTTTGACATTCCGGGGCTGAGCCAGCGCGCCAGCCTCGACAATGCCCGCGCGTTGGTGGCCGACAGCTATAGCTACAAGACACATGTGACCCGCGACAACCGCAATGGCGAGGTGTCTCTGGCCATCGAAGGCGAACGCAAGGGCAGATACCCGGAAGGCACATCGCCGGACTGGGTGACGCTTGGCGACACCGACACAGTGATTGATCTGGCAGGGGATGGCACGGTGACCTTTGGGGCACAGACCATCACCCAGGTGATCCCCGGCTATGGCACCATCACCGCCACCCCCGGACGCAACGGTGTGCAGGCGGTCTTGCCCGAAGGTCCGTTGCCAGAGTGGATCAACCTGTCGAAAAACCGCATGACGGTGACATTGGACAATGCCCGGCTGACCGTGACCCGTAACCGGTCAGAGGTGTTCCGCTATTTCACCGGCTGGGAATTGTTCTTCTTCACCCTCGACAGCCGCTATCATGGCATGGGCTTTGGCGAATTGGTGACGCGTGCGTTCTCGGGCGAATTTGCGGCGATATTCAGTGATTTCTGGAACAATGCCATGTGGCGCCACGGCGAGGTCGCCTGGGCGATGTTTGAAACCGTGTTGATGGCGTTTCTTGGCACATTCGGGGCGGCGATGGTCGCCTTGCCGCTGGCCTTTATGGCGGCGCGTAACTTTGCCCCGCTGATGGTGGTGCGTATGGCGGTGCGGCGGGTGTTCGATTTCCTGCGCGGTGTTGACGCCCTGATCTGGACGATCATTCTGGCGCGGGCCTTTGGACCGGGGCCGTTGACCGGGTCTTTGGCGATTTTGCTGACCGATACCGGCACCTTTGGCAAATTGTTCTCCGAGGCGCTGGAAAACGTCGACAAGAAACAGATCGAGGGCATCCGCTCGACCGGGGCCAAGCCGCTGCAACGCTATCGCTTTGGTGTGATCCCACAGCTGACGCCGGTGTTGCTTAGTCAGGTGCTCTATTATCTGGAATCCAACACACGGTCCGCGACCATCATCGGGGCCATCACCGGTGGTGGCATTGGTTTGATGCTGACCCAGGCCATGGCAACACATAAGGATTGGGAAGAAGTCAGCTATTACATTCTGTTGATCCTCGGTGTGGTCATGTTGATGGATTGGGTGTCGGGCAAGTTGCGCGAGCGGCTGATTGCCGGCAGCAGCGACGGGAAATGACATGCCGCGATTGAATGCTGAGCTGCCGGTCATTCATGACGGCTGTACCATCACCGACACCACCTTTGGCGCGTTTGTCGAAATTGGCGCCGGCAGCCGGATCGCAGCCAGCCATTTCGATGATTATGCCTATTGTGACCGCAGCACCGATATCGCCAACGCCCGGATCGGCAAATTCGCCAATCTGGCGAGCTTTGTGCGGATCGGGGCCACGGATCATCCGCTGGACACCGCCAGCCTGCATCACTTTCTGTATCGTTCTGCCGATTATTGGGACGAGGTCGAAAATGATGCCGCGTGGTTTGCCAAACGTCGCGCGCGTCGGGCGGAAATCGGCCATGATACCTGGATCGGCCACAACGCCCAGATCAAGCCAGAGGTGACGGTCGGCCATGGTGCGGTTGTTGCCTCCGGGGCAATTGTGACCCGCGATGTCGACCCCTATACCATTGTGGCGGGCATCCCGGCCAAGCCGATGCGAAAACGTCAACCCGCCGATGTGGCCGAGCGGATGATTGCGCTGGCCTGGTGGGATTGGGATCATGACACCCTGCGGGCGCGTCTGGGTGACTTTCGCGGCCTGAGTGCCGAGGCGTTTCTGGAGAAATACGGCGGTTAAGCCGTTTTGGGCGAAACGTTCAGGTTTCGATTTGCAGCGTTACCCGTTCGCCGACGAACCATGCCAGACCATATTCCAGCGGCCAGCCTTCGGCGGCATGGTTGATCGCAATCGACAGGATCAATGGATCCCCTTCGTCGATGCGCAGTTTCAGCGCCTGGGTGGCATCGGCCACACGGGCGGTAATCCGCGTGTCTTCGCGGGTGTAATCGGCGATGCCAATCGCCTGCAAGGCGCGGGTGATGGATTTCATCTGCTCCAGATGTTCGGGGAACCCCGGCAATCGGTCGGCGGGAAAGACGCTGCGGAACACTGCGATTGGCTCTTCATTCGCCAGGGACACCCCTTCACAGACAAGCACCTGCGCCCCTTTGGGCAGGTGCAGTGCCTCGGCCTCTGTCGGATCGGCGGTGCGGGTTTCCAATACGTCGATGCTGCGGGCCGGCACCTTGCCCTGGGCTTCGATATTGCGGGTAAACCTTGTGCGGCGGCCAATCTTGTAGTCGGTCGGGCGCCCGGTCACAAAAACCCCCGCACCGCGCCGCGCATGGACCAGACCATCTGCCGCCAATTCCTTGAGCGCGCGCCGGACGGTGTGGCGATTGACACCAAAGCGCGCCGCCAAATCGGATTCCGTCGGCAGCTTGTCCCCCACCGAATACTGTCCGCGCGCCACCGCATCCGCAATGTCGGTGTGAATCGCTTTCCAGATCGGGGTGCGTGTCGGGGCTGTGCCAGACGAGGACACGGAGGAGGGGTCGGGCATGTCACAAAACTTTCGCGTTTCGGGTGTTGCCAACTCGGCGGTTGGAAGGGTACACAACGCTTGAATTTGTATAGTTGTCTAGGAAGAAAGGCAACCCACATGACGGCCAACATTGCTCAGCGAAAATCATGGATGTCGACCTTGGCGCGTGCGCCGCATGACCGGTTGAACGGGCTTTGCGCATCTGCGCTGGGCGCGGCGCTGGACGGGGTCTTGGGCGGTGGTGCCGCGACCTGGCTGCGCGCGGCTGAAATCGGAACTGTGATGGTTCGCGGGCGGACCGGGGGCACCGGAGATGCCTTTAACCTTGGCGAAATGACCGTGACGCGCGCCTCTGTGAAATTGCCCGGCGGGGCGGTTGGCCATGGCTATGTCCAGGGTCGCAGCAGGCGCGCGGCGGAAAATGCGGCCTTGGTCGATGCGTTGATGCAAACATCGGCGGCGGCGACCGTCGCGGCGGCGATCATCACCCCCTTGCGGGACGAGCACAGCGCCAGGGCCGGAAAACGCGCGGCAAAAGCGGCGGCAACCAAGGTTGATTTCTTTACCATGGTACGGGGAGAAGACGCATGAGCGATCAGGCACAAATGCTTGAAGGCGGGTTTGGCGATCCGGCGCGGGCCTCTGCCATGGCGTTTCGCGCGGCGATGAACGCCATGGCGCGCCCCGGACTGGTCGAGACGCTGCGCGGGGCCAATCCACCAGCGCCGCTGTCGATTGCCGCCGGCACCCTGCTGCTGACCCTTTGCGACCCGGATACGCCGCTGTATCTGGCGGGTGCGACCGATTGCGACGCGGTGCGCAACTGGGTGCGGTTCCACACCGGCGCGCCGCTGGTCGGACCGGCGACGTGCGTCTTTGCGCTGGGCACTTGGGATGCTTTGACCCCGATTGACCAATACCCCTTTGGCACCGCTGAATACCCGGACCGTTCGACGACCCTGATCGTCGAGACGGCCGAGCTGCACGCCGCGGGCGCGACCCTGTCCGGGCCCGGTATCGCCGACACGGCACAGCTCAATCTGCCGGAAACCGCCGCGTTCCAAGCCAATGCTGCGCGGTTCCCGCTGGGATGTGATTTCTTTTTCACCTGTGGAGAGCGCCTCGCGGCGTTGCCACGCAGCACAAAGGTGGCCTGAGCGATGTATGTGGCAGTAAAAGGCGGCGAGCGCGCGATTGACAATGCACATGGATGGCTGGCCGAGGAACGGCGCGGCGATCCGGGCGTTGCGGAACTGTCACTTGATCAGATCCGCGAGCAACTGGCGCTTTCTGTGGCGCGGGTGATGGGCGAAGGCTCGCTCTATGATCCCGATCTGGCCGCGCTCGCGCTCAAACAGGCGCGCGGTGATTTGATCGAGGCGGTGTTCCTGATCCGCGCCTATCGCACCACGTTGCCACGATTTGGCGCGAGCCTGCCGGTGGACACCGGCGAAATGGCGATTGATCGGCGGGTGTCGGCCACGTTCAAGGATCTGCCGGGGGGTCAGATCCTGGGGCCGACTTTTGACTACACCCACCGGTTGCTGGATTTCAAACTGGCGGCAGATGGCGGCACCCTGGATGCGGCAGCCGAGGCCGCGCCAGCCCCGGCCCCGGTGCCACATGTGATGGAATTCCTTGACCGCGAAGGCCTTATCGAAGCGGCACCGGATCGCGGAGAAACCCCGCGTGATCTGACCCGCGAACCGTTGGAATTGCCCGCCGACCGTGCGCTGCGGCTTCAGGCGCTGGCCCGCGCGGATGAGGGCTTTACCCTTGGGCTCGCCTATTCGACCCAGCGCGGCTACGCCCGCAACCATGCCTTTGTCGGAGAGTTGCGCATCGGCACCGTGGCCGTCGAGATGGAGATCCCGGAACTGGGGTTCGCGATCGAGATCGGCGAGGTCACGCTGACCGAATGCGAAACGGTGAACCAGTTCAAGGGGTCCAAGACCGAACCACCACAGTTCACCCGGGGCTATGGTCTTGTTTTTGGGCAATCCGAGCGCAAGGCAATTGCGATGGCGCTGGTGGATCGTGCCCTACGCTGGGAGGAATTGGGCGAAGACAATGTCGGCGCACCCGCACAGGACATGGAATTTGTCCTGTCCCATGGCGACAACATTCAGGCGACCGGCTTTCTTGAGCACATAAAACTACCACATTACGTGGATTTCCAATCAGAACTGGAATTGATCCGAAAACTGCGTCGCGAGGCAGAGCTGCGCATTGCACAGGAGGCGGCGGAGTGAGATTGAGCACCCCGAACCATGCCCCTGCGCATGTCCCCAGGATACCAGGAACTCCGACTTTGCCTTTCAGACTTGCCAATGCCCCGCAGACCGACACGCCCGCCACATCCGCACGTACCGGGCAAGACACGGCGATGCCCCAAAGCAAATCCCGCGTCTCGGACAAAAAGCGGCTGCGTCCGCATGACATCGGCTCGGAAAATCAGCTCTGGCAGATTTTGCGTCATATTCAGGTGGACGACGGGTTGCGGTTTCGCCGTGACGCGGCGCTTGGGCCCTATGTGGCCGACTTTTACTGTGCCGAGTGCCAGTTGGTGATCGAATCCGCCGCCCGCCCGCACAGCGGCAACAGCGCCGATACACAGCGCCATGCCTGGATGGCGGAACGCGGTCTGCGGGTTCTGCGGATCTGGCACCGCGATGTCCTGAATGATCCCGGCGCGGTGAAACGTGCCATTCAAACCGCCGCCCGTAGCGTGGCAAAAGAGAGGCCAGGGGATGACCGATCAATCCTATAATTTTGCCTATCTGGATGAGCAGACAAAGCGGATGATCCGCCGCGCCATCCTGAAAGGTTTGGCTGTTCCGGGCTATCAGGTGCCGTTTGCCAGCCGCGAAATGCCGATGCCCTATGGTTGGGGCACTGGCGGGGTTCAGGTTTCGGCGGCGGTGCTGACCCCGGATGACACGTTCAAAGTGATTGATCAGGGCGCGGATGACACCACCAACGCGGTGTCGATCCGCAAGTTCTTTGAAAAGACGGCCGGTGTTGCGACTACCACCCACACCGGTGAGGCCGATGTGATCCAGACCCGCCACCGCATCCCCGAAGAGCCGCTGACCGAAGATCAGATCCTGGTCTATCAGGTGCCGATCCCGGAGCCGCTGCGGTTTCTGGAACCGCGTGAAACCGAAACCCGCAAGATGCATGCGCTTGAGGAATACGGGTTGATGCATGTGCGGCTGTACGAAGATATTGCACGCCACGGCCATATCGCCACCGCCTATGCCTATCCGGTGCGGGTCGAGGGGCGCTATGTGATGGATCCGTCGCCGATCCCGAAATTCGACAATCCCAAACTGGAAAGCCCTGCGATCCAATTGTTCGGGGCCGGGCGCGAACAGCGGATCTACGCGCTGCCGCCCTACAGCAAGGTGGTCAGTCTGGATTTTGAGGATCATCCGTTTGATCCCAGCAAGGCCCCGCACCCCTGTGCGCTTTGCGGTGCTGACGACAGCTATCTGGACGAGATCATCACCGATGACCGTGGCGGGCGGATGTTTGTCTGTTCCGACACTGATTATTGCACCGCGCGGCGCGATGCCGGCCATCTGGGGGAGCAGGCGCAATGAAGGATCTGAGCCAAGAGGTTGCGACCGGCCCGTTGTTGTCGGTGCGCGGATTGACCAAGCGGTATGGCAGCCATATCGGTTGCGGCGATGTGTCGTTTGATCTTTGGCCCGGCGAGGTCATGGGCATTGTCGGCGAAAGCGGGTCCGGCAAGACCACGCTGTTGCGATCCATGGCGGGGCATCTGATGCCGGACGAGGGACAGGTGATCTTTGCCACCCGCGCGCATGGCGCATGCGATACCGTTACCATGTCGGAACCGGAACGCCGGATGCTGGGGCGCACCGATTGGGCCTTTGTGCATCAACATGCGCGCGACGGGCTGCGCATGGGGGTCAGCGCCGGTGGCAATGTCGGCGAGCGGCTCATGGCGGTGGGTGCGCGGCATTACGGTGATATTCGCGGTCAGGCGGCCGATTGGCTGGAGCGGGTCGAAATTGCCGCCAGCCGGATAGATGACCGCCCGACGACGTTTTCCGGCGGGATGCAACAGCGGTTGCAGATTGCCCGCAATCTGGTGACCGGTCCGCGGTTGGTGTTCATGGATGAACCGACCGGCGGGTTGGATGTCAGCGTGCAGGCGCGGCTGCTGGATCTGTTGCGGGGATTGGTGCGCGATATGGGGCTTTCGGCGGTGATTGTGACCCATGATCTGGCGGTTGTCCGGTTGCTGGCGGATCGGCTGATGGTGATGAAGGACGGTCATGTGGTTGAGGCCGGGTTGACCGATCAGGTGCTGGACGACCCGCAGCATGCCTATTCGCAGCTGCTTGTTTCAAGCGTTTTGCAGGTTTGACAGGATGGAACCGGGGCGCGGCCCCGGACCCCGGGATATTTGGAGTCAGATGAAATCATGATCGACCTTATTGATGTGTCCAAGACCTTTACCCTGCACAATCAGGGTAGCGCGGTGATCCGGGTGATGCGGGGGGCCAATCTGCATGTAGAGGCCGGTGAATGCGTGGCCTTGACCGGGGCGTCGGGGTCGGGAAAATCGACACTGATGCGGATGATTTACGGCAATTACCTTGCGGCGTCTGGCGTGATCCGGGTGGGCGATGTGGATGTGACCCGCGCGGAACCACGTGAAATCCTGGCGATGCGGCGCGAGGTTCTGGGATATGTCAGCCAGTTCCTGCGGGTGGTGCCGCGTGTGGCGACGCTGGATGTGGTGGCGGATCCGTTGCGGGCCGTAGGGGTCGCAGAAGCCCCGGCACAGGCCCGCGCGGCGGAATTGCTTGCGCGCTTGAATGTGCCGGAGCGGCTTTGGTCCTTGTCGCCGACGACGTTTTCTGGTGGCGAACAGCAACGGGTGAATATCGCACGTGGTTTTGCCCGGGCCTATCCGGCGCTGCTGCTGGATGAACCCACCGCCAGCCTTGACGGGGCGAACCGCGCGATTGTGCTGGAGTTGATCGAAGAGGCCAAGGCCGGCGGGGCGGCGATTGTCGGGATTTTCCATGACGAAGAGGCCCGCGCACAGGTTGCGGATCGCGAGGTGGATGTCACCAGTTATACCCCGGCGCGGGCCGCGTGATGGCACAGCCGGGGCGATTGATTGCAGTTGTGGGGCCCTCTGGCGTGGGCAAGGACAGTCTGATCGACGCCTTGGTTGCGGCGCAGCCTGCGTTGGTGAGGGTGCGGCGGGTGATCACGCGGCCACGCGATCTGGGCGGTGAAGATTATTGCGCGGTATCGAGCGCGGAATTTGCCTCGATGGCGGCGGCGGGTGCGTTCTGCCTCTGCTGGGGGGCGCATGATTTGCGGTATGGCATTCCAACGTCGGCGGTGGCGGCGGCGCGCGATGGCACCAGCGTGATCGCCAATCTGTCGCGCGGCGCATTGGCCGAGGCCAAGGCGGTGTTTCCGGCAGTGCTGGCGCTGAATGTCACGGCAGCCCCCGAAACCCTGGCCCGGCGATTGGCGGCACGCGGGCGTGAAACCCCGGAGGCCATTGCCCGCCGGTTGGCCCGAAGTGGCGCGCCCGTTCCCGGCAATGTGCCGGGGGTGACAATCAACAATGACGGCCCCTTGCAAGAGACGGTGCGCGCGGCATTGGCGGCGCTGTCTTTGGCAGATGCAGAACAAGGATAGATGAGATGGATGTGATGGTCAGCACCGGGGTCGAGGCCCCGGAACAGCAACAAGATCGCGATTTCACTCTGGCGAATGCACGGATTGTGCTGTCGGATTCTGAAATGACGGGCCGTGTCATCGTGGAGGCCGGTCAAATTGTTGGTGTTGAAGAAGGGGATGCGGTTCCGGCAGGGGCGGTGGACCTTGGGGGGGATCTGCTTATCCCGGGGTTGATCGAATTGCACACCGACAACCTGGAACGCCATATGCAGCCACGTCCGGGGGTGAATTGGCCGCATGATGCGGCCATTTTGGCGCATGACGGCGAGTTGGCCTCTTGTGGGATCACCACGGTGTTTGACGCCCTGCGGGTCGGATCGGTGGTGTCAGAGGACCGGTCGAGTTACGGCAAATATGCACGGAATGTGGCTTCGGAGTTGCTGGGCATGAAGCGGCGGGGGGCGTTGCGGATTTCGCATTTGATCCATCTGCGCGCCGAGGTGTGTTCGGAAACCCTGATCGAGGAACTGGCGGAATTCGGTGTGGGCGAGGACATCGGCCTGATCAGCCTGATGGATCACACGCCGGGGCAGCGGCAGTTCCGCGACGCCAGCAAGCTGCGCGAATATCTGGTGGGAAAATACGGCCTGAGCGATGCCGAATACACCGCCCATGTGGCAAACCTTATGGATTTGCGCGACCGGTTGGGCGACGCCCATGAAGCTGCCGCAGTGGCCGCCGCGCGGCGGTTGGGCGCGGTGCTGGCCAGCCATGATGACACGACGGCGGCGCAGGTCGCGCAATCGGCGGATCATGGCGTGCGGCTGGCGGAATTCCCCACCACCGAGGAGGCCGCCGCCGCCTGTCGTGACCAGAACATCGCGATTATGATGGGAGCGCCAAACCTGATCCGGGGGGGATCGCATTCCGGCAATGTCGCGGCCGCCACGTTGGCCGAGGCCGGGCTGCTTGATATCCTGTCGTCGGATTATGTGCCGGCCGGTTTGATCCAGGCGGCGTTTCGGTTGTCCGGGGTTTGGGGGGATTTGCCGCGTGCCATTGCCACGGTTTCGGATGCGCCGGCCCGTGCCGTAGGATTGACGGATCGGGGGCGGATTGCACCGGGGCTGGTTGCCGATCTGGTGCGGGTGCGCCTGTCTGATGGTCCGTCTCATGCCTTGCCGGTGGTGCGCGGCGTCTGGTCCCATGGGAAGCGTGTTGGCTAGCGGCCACTGCCACTGCCCGCCAGACCGTGGTTTCCACTCTGGCGGGCAGTGGCCGGGCGGCGATGACAGGTGTTTTGTTTGTAGGCCAAACAATTACCGGCCCAACAATCAGCGCCCAATTGATGGACGTTCCTGAATTACGGCATCTTCCCATTCGGCCAGAAACCTGCGGCGTTTCAATGTGTCGAGAAAGGTCATCAACGCCGGTTCCAATGCGATTGTCGCATTCTCGGTATCGTTCAACTGGGCGTTCAACGGCGGCAAGGGAAAGACGTCGGTATCCCCCAGAGACTGCAATGTGATCAAATGCCGGACAAAGGCCTCTGCTGCGGCTGGGTTGGGCGCAGTGCGCGACACCATGGCCGTGCGCATCATCGTGGTTGGAAAATCCGACGGATAGATCACCTGAAGGCTGTTCTGGCTTTCCTCGCGGGCGGTCGCGTAACTTCCCAACACATTATAGGCGACTGCGATGGTGCCATCGGCAAGATCGTCAATCATGTCGCCGGAACAGCAATAAAGCCGCACATCCAGACCGCCCATGACCTCCATCAAACGCCAATAAGTTTCCGAGGCGCGGGCGTCCTGGGTGGCGAACAGATACCCGACACCAGAGTTGCGCACGTCATATGTGCCAACCCGGTCGCGAAAGACCTCGGGGCGGGCGCGCATCGCCTCGATCAGGTCCTGTCGGGTTTGCGGCAGCGGGTGCCCGGCAAAATCGGCACGGTTGAGGACAATCGCGGCGGGTTCCGAGGTGAAGGCAAACAGGCTCTTGCGCCAATGTGCCCAGGCCGGGTGCGCCACATTTGGCAACGGGCGGGCCAACCCGTCATTGGCGATTTTCAACTGTAGGTCCATCGCGCTGGAAATCACCAGATCATAGCCGTCCGGGTTGGCGCGGAAAATATGATCTATATCCGCCGTGCCCGTCACAAGGTAGTTGATTGACACCTCGGGAAAGCGCGCGACAAAATCCCCGATAATTGGCGCAAACAGCGATGTGTCGGTGCTGGACAGGATGGTCAGGGTTTGTTCGGCGTCTGGCGGGCCAAAGACTTGGCGATCTTCCCATTCCTGGGCAAATACGGCCAAAGGCCAGAGCCAGAAGATCAGAGTGACAATGTTGCGCATGCGCCGCCCTCCGCCCGGTTTTTCAGGATGAGTGTCCCGCCATGGGCCGTGGCCACATCGGCGGCAATGGTCAATCCCAACCCCGAGCCAATGGTGCCTTCGGCGTTTGATCCGCGTTTGAATCGCGTTGTCAGCGTGTCTACTTCGGCATGGGCAAAGCCGGGCCCGCTGTCTCTGACAATGATTTGGACATTCGGCTCGGCTGTGACCTGAATGTCGACCCGGCTTTCGCTGGGGGAATATTTCAGCGCATTGTCGACGAGATTGCGTATCGCGTTTTGGATCAGGATCGGATCGCAGAGGTAATTCACCTTGGTGTCGCTCTGTAGCCGCAATTCCAGATCCTTCATTTCGGCGATGGGGGTCAGACGCAGCACAAGATCCTCCACCAAAGCGACAAGGTCGATGTTCTGAAGGTCGAGGTGATCGGCGCGAAAGGTAATCATCGCATGGTCGAGCAATTGCCCCGCCGCGCGTGAGCTTTCGTCGATGGCCCGCACCATCGCGCGCATGGCCTGGCGATTTTCCTCTTTGTCGACCCGTTGCAAGGTTGCCTCGGCATAAGAGCGCACAGTGGCCAGCGGCGTGCGCACGCGATGGGCCGCTTCGGCGATGAAATCTTCGGATTGGCGCAGCGAATGATCAAGCCGCCCCATCAGGGAATTCAGTGAGGTGACCAACGGGGCCATTTCCGAAGGCACGGGTTTTTCAAACGGGCTGAGATCCTGTGGGCCGCGTCGGGTGACGGAATCGGTCAACCGCTTGAGCTGGCCGATTGTCGAGGCGGTGACCCAGAACGATAACATCGCCGCAAGCGCGAAAAAGCCGGTGCCAAACAGCGCCGCAGTTCGGGAAATCTGTTGCAAGGTGCCGGCCAGCGCATCCTGGGTCTGGGCCAGCGCGACCCGGATCACGGTGCGTTTGTTCACCCCGATCAGGCTGCGCTGGGCGGTGACCACCCGCACGGTCTGATCGCGGAATTGGCGCGTTTGAAAACTGCCTTCGCGCGCGCCGCGCGATTTGGCGGGCGTCAGTTCACGGTAGCCGGATAAAAACGTGTCATCCTGATAGATCGCATAGAAAATCCGGTCGTCCGACGCGGTGGTCAACATGGAAAAGGCCGCATAGGGCAGATCAATTTCCACCAGCCCATCCCGGATCGCAGCCGCATCCAGAATGGTGGTCACCGAAGCGCGCAGAATATTGTCCTGGCCCTGCTGGGCCACCTGGGTGGCAAAGTTGCGGATGGCAAAGAACAGCAACAGGGCCAGAAGCGCGGCACCGCCGATCAGCGTCAACACCAGCCGATTGCGCAGCGACATCGAGATGGGCAGGCTAGATTTCATGATCAAGCCGATAGCCGATTCCGCGCAGGGTGGTGATTTTCAGATCGGAATTTTCCAGATGTTTGCGCAGCCGGCCGATATAGACCTCGATCGCATTTTCCGAGGTCTCGGCGTCGTAGGAAAACAGCCGGTCCGACAGTTTGTGTTTCGAAAAGACCTGGCCGGGGGCGTTGATCAACAGTTCCAGAAGACGCAGTTCCCGGTTGCGCAGGGTGACATTTTCGCCCCGGACCGACATCTTGCCTGCTACCGGATCAAAGATGATACCGCCAAGGGCCACCACGGTCTGTGCTTTGCCCGCCTTGCGCCGCAAAACCGCCCGGCAGCGCGCCTCCAGTTCGGCATGATCAAACGGCTTGGTGACATAGTCATCCGCCCCCAGATCAAGCGAGTCGATTCGGTCGGACACCTGGCTGCGCGCGGTCAGAACGATCACCGGCGTGTCCAGATCACGGGTGCGCAGACCCTCCAGAAACCGGCGGCCATCCCCATCCGGCAACATGATGTCCAGCAGGATCAGATCGAATTCCCCGGTCGCGATGAATTCGGTCGCATCCGCCAAATCCGGTGCATGTTCAACGACATGACCGTCCAGAACCATCCGCGATGCGATCGCCTTGGCCAGCTCTTGATTGTCTTCGACGAGGAGGAATTTCATGCGGTGCCTGCGCCGTTTCGAATTGGTGACAGGTTAGTGTCAGGTTGCCATGTTTGTATCCCCACAACTGAGCCGCAGCGCGGACAGTTGTCAATTGGGAGGAAAATATGACCACTTTGAAACTGGGCCGCAGAGCCCTGATCGCAGCGGCTGTGGCCGCGATGGGCCTGGCATCCAGCGTTTCCGCCGGGGGCCATCAGGTTCTGGACAGCATCCACTTTCTGATCCCCGGCGGCGCAGGCGGCGGCTGGGATGGCACCGCGCGTGGCACCGGCGAGGCATTGACCAAGGCCGGCCTGGTGGGCAGCGCATCTTATGAAAACATGTCCGGTGGCGGCGGTGGCAAGGCCATCGGCTATCTGATAGAAAACGCCGAAAGCAACCACGGCACGTTGATGGTCAATTCGACCCCGATCGTCATCCGGTCGTTGACGGGTGTATTCCCGCAAAGCTTCCGCGACCTGACCCTGGTCGCTGGCACCATCGGCGATTATGCCGCAATCGTGGTGGGCAAGGACAGCCCGGTCAACAACATGACCGATCTGATTGCCGCCTACGATGCCGATCCGTCGGGCACGGCGATTGGCGGCGGTTCGGTTCCGGGTGGTCTGGACCATTTGGTGGCGGCCATGGTGATGGAGGCTGCGGGCAAGGATGCGCTGGGCGTCAAATACATCCCCTATGATGCGGGTGGCAAAGCCATGGCGGCGCTGCTCTCGGGCGAGATTGCGGCCCTGTCCACCGGCCTGTCCGAAGCAATTGATCTGGCCGAAGCCGGTGAAGTGAAGATTATTGGTGTGACCGCGGACGAACGCGTGCCGGCCGCCCCGGATGCGATGACCATGAAAGAACAGGGCATCGACACCAGCTTTGTGAACTGGCGCGGCTTTTTCGGGGCGCCGGGTCTGCCGGCGGAAACCACCGCGATGTACCAGGATGCCATCGCCAAGATGTATGACACCCCGGAATGGGAAGAAGTGCGTGCGCGTAACGGTTGGGTCAACATCCATAATCCCGGCGATGATTTCAAAGCCTTCCTTGAGGGCCAGGAAGAAGTCATCGGCGAGCTGATGAAAAAACTGGGCTTCCTGTAAAAAACACTTGGGGCAGGGCGGTGTGCCGCTCTGCCCTTTTTGCCGGTTGGAGGAGAGGACATCATGGCGCTGGATCGCTGGATCGCACTGATATTGCTGGGGGTTTCTCTGGTTTATGGCTACACCGCATGGTTCACGATGGACGCGGGCCTTGCGCCGTTCATGAAACGAAACCCGATCTGGCCCAGCACCTTTCCCAAGGTTCTGTCGGTTCTGGCGGTTGGTGCCTGTTTGGTGATCGTGTCGGGTATCGAAAAATCAGAGCCCACCGAAGCGGAAATAGATTACCGCCGATTGCACGAATACAAACTGGGTCAGGCGGTTTTGTTGCTGGGTCTGATGGTGGCCTATGCGCTGTGCCTGCGCCCGGTGGGGTTCATCCTGTCCACCACGGCCTTCTTGTTTCTTGGCTCATTTGTTTTGGGCGAGCGCAAATACCTTCTCATGATCTCGGTTGCGGTGATTGCCACGATGATCGTTTGGTATCTCGTTCAGCAGGTTTTGGGCATCTATATGCGCCCCTTGCCCGGCGTTCTGGGAGGTTGATATGCTAGAGGGACTTCTTATCGGCCTGCAAACGGCCATGTCATTGCAGAACCTGCTGATGGTAATCGCAGGCTGTCTGATTGGCACGTTCATCGGTATGTTGCCGGGATTGGGGCCGATGTCGATCATCGCCATCATGATCCCGGTTGCAATTTCCATGGGCGATCCTTCGGCGGCACTGATCCTGTTGGCGGGCGTCTATTACGGGGCCATTTTTGGTGGATCGACCTCGTCCATCCTGCTGAATGCGCCGGGGGTTGCGGGCACGGTCGCGTCAAGTTTCGATGGGTATCCGATGGCGCGTCAGGGCAAGGCGGGCAAGGCGTTGACCATTGCCGCGATTGCCAGTTTTGCCGGTGGCACGATTGGTGCGATCTTGCTGATGGTCTTTGCGCCGATGTTGTCATCGGTGGCATTGCTGTTCCATTCAGCGGAATATTTTGCCCTGATGGTTGTGGGGCTGTCGGCGATTGCCGCCTTTGCCGGCACCGGTCAGGTGGCCAAGGCGATGGTGATGACGGTGCTGGGGCTGATCATGGCCACAGTCGGCGAAGGCGCGTTGTTCAACCTGCCACGGTTCACCGCCGGCATCATGGATCTGCAATCCGGCTTTGGCTTCATCACTCTGGCGATGGCGATGTTCGCCCTGCCCGAGGCATTGTTTCTGGTGCTGAAACCAAAAGACGCAGGCAGCGCAGACGGCGAGATCAAGGATTTGCGCATCACCCGTTCAGAAGCCCGCGCCATTGCGCCGGTGATCGGGCGCCAGTCGATTCAAGGGTTTTTCATTGGCGTGTTGCCGGGGGCGGGGGCAACGATTGCCAGTTTCCTGGGCTATGCTGTGGAACGCAATATCGCGACCAAGGCGGAGCAGGATGAATTTGGCAAAGGCTCGATCAAGGGGCTGGCCGCGCCGGAAACCGCCAACAACGCCGCCTGCACCGGGTCGTTTGTGCCGCTGCTGACCCTTGGCATTCCGGGGTCGGGCACCACGGCGATCCTGCTGGGGGCGCTGATCGCGTTGAATGTGTCGCCGGGGCCGCGGTTGATGATCGACAACCCCCAGATCTTCTGGGCGGTGATCATGTCGATGTTCATCGGCAATCTGGTGTTGCTGATCCTGAACCTGCCATTGATCCCCTATATTGCCAAAGTGCTGGCGATCCCGCGCAATTTTCTGATCCCGTTCATTTTGTTTTTCACCCTGATGGGGGCCTATATCGGTCAGAACAACGCCACCGAACTGTTGATCCTTGTGGGGTTTGGGGTCTGTGCCACGGCGTTGAAATTCGCGGATTATCCGTTGGCGCCGCTGTTGATCGGTTTCATCCTTGGGGGCATGCTGGAAAACAACTTTGCCCGTTCGATGCAGCTTTATGATGGGGTGTCGTTTATCTGGGAGCGGCCGATGACATTGGGGCTGTTGGTGATTGCGGTGTTCCTGATCCTGCTGCCAAGCTATCGGGCACGGGTGGCCCGCAATCGCGCGGCTGGTGTGGCCGACGGAGACTAAGCTACCGGGGAGAACAGGTGACAGGATCCAGGTGAAGGCTTGGCGGGGGCAGAGGTCGGGCTGACGCAGGCGGGTGTTTCGGGATATGCCCGGTTGCACAGCCCCGGAGAATGACCGACACTGGCGGCCCATCCGTGATTTTCCCGGCGCGTGGCGTCGGGGTGCAAGGAAGCTTTCGAACTGTGACCACATCCAAAACGTCTTGCTGTGCGCCGGCCGGTCGGTCGGCGGCATCAGCGCCCGCCGCCGCAACGACGACGTCGCCCCGCCCCCCCGCCGCGCCGCAAGGCCTGCGGACCTCTGCAAAAGATCTGGCCGCAACGGCGCAGCTGATCCCCGGCGGCCGTGGTCTGGTTGGCACTGCCAATGAGATCATTCCCGACGATGGTGAAAGCCCGCTGCGCAAGTCGCAGGTCAAACCGTTTCGCATCGGCAAGACCTCTGTCACCAATGCCGAATTCGAAGAATTCGTCACCGATACCGGCTATGTGACCGAAGCGGAGCAATTCGGCTGGTCCTTCGTGTTCTGGTCACAGGTGCCTGACACGCTGGGCCCAACCGAAGGGGTGGTTGGTGTCGAATGGTGGCGGCGTGTTGATGGCGCAAACTGGCGTGACATCAACGGTCCGGGGACTGCGGCGACGGCCTGGCATCCTGATCATCCAGCGGTTCAACTGTCTTGGAATGACGCCCGCGCCTATGCCGCATGGGCCGGCGGGCGTTTGCCAAGCGAGGCCGAATGGGAGCATGCCGCGCGTGGCGGGCTGGGCGATGTGCGCTATCCTTGGGGCGATGAAGACCCCGATGATACCGGGTTCTTGCCCTGCAATATCTGGCAGGGGCGCTTTCCCGATGTGAACAACGGTGTTGACGGATACCTTGCGACCGCCCCGGCACAGTCGTTTGAGGCCAATGGATACGGGTTGTTCAATATGGTTGGCAACATCTGGGAATGGACCGCAGAGCCGTTTCGCATCCGGTCGTTGAAAAAGCAGGTCAAGGCGCGGATGAGCGGGATGAAGGGCTATAAGCTGCTGAAAGGTGGGTCGTTCCTGTGCCACAGCAGCTATTGCCACCGATACCGCATCGCCGCGCGGTCGGGCAATTCACCCGACAGCACCACCACCCATCAGGGGTTTCGCATGGTCTGGGATGTCTGAGCGCGGGCGCAGGATTTATGGGCCCTGACCCTAGCCGCTTTCGGCGATGCCGATGGTCCGATCCCCGGCCTGCAACAGCAATTGCGGCCCCGCGCGTGACACAGTGACGGTTTCGCCGGGGTCGATGTTGCCCAGGTGAACCACGGTGCGGTGCTGCAACGGTGTGGTTTGGGCGGCCATTTCGGCGATCTTGGAAAATACCGGGAAATAAAGCAGCCCAACCGCGTTGAAATCCAGCGCTGGCAGCGGCGTGTATTGCAACAGCGTTTCATCCCCCTGCGTGGCGCGGGCCATGCGGGCCAAAACGCGCGAACGGTCGAGCAGCCCCACCAGATCCGCAGGCGGTGGCGGCAGATCGTCCAGCCCGGCCAGTGTGTTGCGGAACAAGCGGCGGTTCGATCCGCTGCCATCATGGCTCAGAAAACAGCTGATCATCCGCACCGTGGCCAATTTGCCCGACGGGCCGGTGACGTGATGCACCGATCCAATTCTTTGCGGGGCCACATCGAACAGGCTTGATTGAACCTCTGCCTGTGAACCCAGCTTCGGGGCTGTGGCCAGTGTGACCGATGTGGCACAGAAGGCGGCATAAACTGGGGTGCCATCCGCGCTGTGAAACGCCATGCCGGACCCTGCTGCCTCTGCGATCAACCCCCAATGCCGGTCGCCGCAATCGCGCAACAGCCATTGTTCCGACAGACCAAAAGGCGACAATTGCGCCATGCCAAGGGTCAGCCCCGCGCGGCTTTCGGGCGCGGGGGCAATTGGGCGCAGAACGGCGACACTCATGCTGCGACCTGTGCCAATTGCCCGGCGATCTGATCGGCCAGATATTTGCTGTCTTCTTCGATCCCCAGGAACCGCCCCGATCCCCAGGTGTTCAGCCATCCCAAGCCGATGAAATGCAATCCTGGCTGTGCCGTCACGCCGCGATGGAACTGCGGCTTGCCACGGGCGTCAAACACATCGGCCTCGATCCAGGAATAATCCGGGCGAAATCCGATGGCCCACAACACCGATGTGACGCCCGCCTCGGCCAGATCAATTTCAGTGCGCTCCACCTCTGGCGTCCAGACCGGGGCAAAGGGCGGCTCTGACGGGGCATCAATGCCTTCGCGCGCAATATAGGCGTCGATCTGGGTGCGGATGCCAACATAGGATTTGTCCGCATCATCCAAGTTCTTGGCCAGATCGGGCAGGAATTCCACCTGCGTGCCGTCCATATTGGCCAATGAGCCATAAAGCTCGACCCCGTGATCGACATGAAACTGGCGCAGGTCGATTTCCTTGCCGCCGTCCCGGCCCGACATATAGTGGTTGGTCTGGGTCATCGCCTTGACCGGATCGGGATGCTGATCAATCGTCACATCATAGATCCCGGCATCAAACAGCCAATCGGTGGCATCGCGCCCGCGATATTTGCGCGGACTGCGCGGCGCGGGGCCGACGGCCAGATGCACATCGCGCCCGGCGCGGGTGAAATCCTCCATCAGCTGGACCCCGGATTGCCCGGTGCCCACAATCAAAACCCCGCCTTCGGGGAATTGATCCACCCGGCGATAATCGACCGAATGCATCTGAAAGATGTCCGGCGACAGGTTCTTGGCATAGCCCGGTTCAATCGGCGTGTCATAACCGCCGGTGGCAATCACCACCTGATCACAGGCCCAAACCCCGGCTGATGTTTCGATGATATAACCTGTCTGCTGGGGCGTCACACGCGTGACGCTGACACCTTCGCGCAGATCGGGCTGGGTCTTTTCGGCAAAGGCATCAAGATATTCTGTGATCTCGTCACGCAGCATGAAACCGTCGGGATCGGCCCCGCCATAATCGCGGTCATAATGGAAATCGGGCAACCGGCACTGCCAGTTCGGGGTCACAAGGCAAAAACTGTCCCAGCGATTGTGCCGCCAGGATTGAAACTTGGTGTGGCGCTCAAACACCACGCTTTCAATGCCCTTTTTCTTCAGGCACCACGCGGTCGAAAGCCCGGCCTGACCACCGCCCACGATAACGACCGGGATATGATTGATCTGCGTCTCTTGCATTGATGTTGTCCTCATTCGGGGTCTCACTGGGTGATCTTCAGACAGGTGACGTCGCCCGTGGCGGCACCGTCAAATTCCGCCACCCGCGCCTCGATCTTGTCGAGCTGATCCATCGCCGAGGAACAGGCAAAGCCATATTTCGCCGCGACCCGGTTCGATGCGCGTTCCAACGCGATGCGCGCCCGGGTCTGGAAATCGGCCAGCGGATAGCTTTGACCGGGGGTGAACAATTCGGCCACCACGGTGGAGGGCGAATACAGCGCTTCTTCGCGGCCATCAGGCCAGCGCACGGTCCAAATGGTTTCAGGCATCAGACTCTCCGAGGTTCATGTAAGGGGTGGTCGCATGGTCCCAGAACAGCGCGCTGTCCCCGTCATGGGTCAGCGTCACGGCGCTGCCCTCGGTCACGCGCCCAATCGGGGCGGCGTCGATCCCGCGCACGGCAAAACGGCCACAGACCGCATTCGCCCATTCCGGCGCGACCGACAAAAGAAAGCCAAAGCTGGGAAAGCTGCGCAGCCAACGGTCCATTGGCACGCCCGGTGGCGGGGTGATCGCATCAAGGTCAATTGTCATGCCAACCCCCGAACATTCCGCCAGCATCAGCGCGGTTCCGATCATCCCGGCCTGGCTTATGTCTTTGCCCGCGCGCACCAATTCGGCCTCGGCCAGTTCCGGCAAGAGCGCTAGATCGCGGCGCAGCCTATCGCCGGGCGCATCCAGAGCGGCGCAATAATTGTCAAAGTTGCGATAGCTGCCGCGCTGATCCACCGCCGCAATCAACAGATCGCCGGGGCGGGCGTCAAAGCTGGTGATCAACTGTTCGGCCCGGCCAAACACCGTGGCCGCAATGCCCAGATCCGGGGCGGACAGATTGGTATGGCCGCCCACCAGCGGCACGCCATAGCGATCCGCCGCATCGCGCAACCCCTGCAACAGGGGCTTTGCCGTGTCGTCATCCGGGGCCCAGATTTGATCCACCAGTGCCACGGACCGTCCGCCCATCGCCGCAATATCCGACAGGTTGACCATCACCGCGCACCAGCCTGCAAACCACGGATCATCTTTGACAAAGGCCGGGATGAAACCTTCGCCCGCCAAAAGATCATAACCGCCGTCACGGGGCAGGGGGGCGGCATCGTCCCCCGGGGTGCCGGGGCTGGAGGCCGCAAGCCCCAGCGCCGCCGTTGTCCTGGAGATGCCCAGTTTTGATTGGACCGAAGGATGTGCGCGCAGCGCGTCGGTCAGATCGGCGAGGCTCATTTCCGCATCTCTCTGATGCGGGGGCGGTGATACCAGCCGGACACCGGATCATCGCAGGGGGGATAGTGGTTCAGGTCCGCTTGCATTTTCATGTGGGGGGTGTTCTGGATCATCACCTCTTCCAGCCGTTCCCAGCGCAACCGGCGAAACAGCACCACATTTTGCATCTGCACATGGGCCAGAAACCGGGTGCAGCCGCGTGCATTGGCGGTCGACACCGCCAGCCGGATCAATTCCGCGCCCAGCCGACCGACGTGACGAAAACTCTGATCGACGGCCAATCGCGATCCCCACCACACGCCCGGCGTTTCTTCGTGAATGCGCACGGTGCCGACAACTTCGTCCGCTTCATGGGCATAGGTGGACATCGCCACCAGATGGGTGGCAATCAAATCGGTCTCGTCCCGGTCGTGATCAGGGAAAATCCGCTGTTCTTCGACAAAGACACGCTGGCGCAGGGCCGCCGCGCCGCTGGCCTCAAACGGTTTGGATGCGGCGCGAATGTAATAGCCGGGGCATTGAAACTGGCGGGGTTCAAGCTCGATCATGCGGGCACCTGCGCCGGGACTTTCAGCTTTTCATAGGTTGCCAACGCCGAACAGGCGCCGCATTTGCCACAGCCCGCCTTCATCTTGGACGAGTCGATGCCGGCCCGCGCAATCATCGCGCCCAGCGGGCGCAGGATGGATGCCATGAATTCCGATGTCGGGGCGGGGTGGCTTTCCAATGGCGTGCCCGAAATCGGCACAAAGGGCACCACAAAGGGATAGACCCCCATATCACAGAGCTTTTCGCTCATCTCCAGAATCGCGCGCGGGGTGTCGCCCAGACCGGCCAGAATATAGGTCGACACCTGCCCGCGCCCGAATACCTTGACCGCCGCCTCAAAGCTGGAAAAATACTTTTCCAGCGGCACGCTGGCCTTGCCCGGCATGATCCGGTTGCGCACTTCGGGCGTCACAGCCTCTAAATGCATGCCAAGCGTATCAATCCCGGCGTCGAACATCCGCTGATGCCATGCGTCGTCTTCGGGTGGTTCGCATTGCCCTTGAAGTGGCAGGTCCACCGCCGCCTTGATCGCCTCGGCACTTTCGCAAAGCACCTTGGCGCCCCGGTCCTTTCCCGCCGGCGTGCCGGTGGTCAAAACCATATGGGTCACGCCGTCCAGTTCGACCGCGGCTTTGGCCACTTCGGCCAGTTGTGCGGGGGTTTTGTGGGCAACGGTGCGCCCGGCGGCAAGGCTCTGACCGATCGAGCAAAACTGACAGGTCTTCTTGCGGCTTTCATAGCGGATACAGGTCTGCAGCACCGTGGTCGCCAGCACATCCCGCGAATGCAACGTCGCAATATGGCTATAGGGAATGCCATCCGCTGTCTTGCGTTGATAGAATTTCGCCCGCGTGGGAAAACGCACCTGCGCCACCTCGGCCCCGTCACGCAGCACCCGCGCTGCGCCGGTGGCATCCGGCGCCTCTACCAGAAAGGGGCTGTCAAAGGATGGCGCGGTATGCACCGGGATCATGACCGTCCGGTCGCCAATGGTGATCGCCTTGTGATCGGATGGCCCGGCCCCGCCCCGGCGGCTTTCCTGTCCGGCACGCGGATCAACCAGCCGCATGCCCCGGGTTTGCAAGTCATTGATAAGCGTCGCAGTATCAGACATTTTCCGGCGTCTCCTCTGGGTCGGTGGTGGCAATCGGGTCTTGGGTATGGCGCGTCACAGCGGGGCGCATATCGTGATTGAGGCTGAGCAATTCAGGCCGCGCATAATGCCCGACGCTGTCCATCATCCGCTTGCGTTTGGCGATCAGCCGCATGTCCAGATCGGCGATTGCAATGCCTTCGCCTTCGGTGATCGGATCGCACAGATGCCGGCCTTCGGGGCTGATGATGCAGGTCATGCACCCATCGCGCATCGCCTTTTGCAGCTTGGGATCGGGGTGCAGCGATGTGATCTGATCCTCACTCAGCCAGCCGGTGGCATTGACCACAAAACAGCCCGCCTCCAGCGCGTGATGGCGCATCGTCACTTCGATCTGTTCGCCGAAAATCGGGCCGACCAAACTACCGGGGAAATGCGCGGCGTGAATTTCTTCGTGCTGGGTCATCAGCGCATAGCGCGCCAGCGGATTGTAATGTTCCCAACAGGCCAGCGCCCCAACGCGGCCCACTTTGGTGTCCACCACCTTTAGCCCCGCGCCATCGCCCTGGCCCCAAACCATGCGTTCATGATAGGTCGGCGTGATCTTGCGTCGTTTCAGCGCCAGCGTGCCATCGGCATCAAATATCAACTGGGTGTTGAACAGCGATCCATGGTCACGCTCGTTCACCCCCAGCACCACCACAACCCCGCGTTTGCGCGCCGCATCGGCCACCGCTTGGGTTTCCGGCGACGGCACGACAACCGCCTCTTGCATCAATTCCAGATGCGCCGCGCCTTGCTGAACCGGCGGCAGAACAAAGCTGAAATAGGGGTAATAGGGCACAAAGGTTTCGGGAAATACGATGAACTCTGCGCCCTTGTCCGCCGCTTCGGCGATGGCATTCAGCACCCGTTCAATGGTGCCGGCACGCCCCGACAGATCGGGCGCGATCTGAACGGCGGCGGCGCGAACGATGTCGGTTCTCATGCGTGGTGGCCTTTTTGGTTTCGAAAAATTTGGCCGGATCAGACGGGGGAGAACGCCCAATCCGGCCCTCGGCGATCAGACAGTCCAGGTGTCGAGGATCACCGCATCCGCCTTTTTGTGCAGCAGGATGCAATCCAGCACGTCCTGCGGCGCAATCGGGATAATACCCGGCAACAGCGACGGTTCGCCGTGGCCATACAGCGCCTGAAGCGCAAACCGGCAGGCATAGACCTTGCCGCCTTCGCCCATGAATTTGTTCAGATTGACGGCAAAGTTCTGGTGGCCGGGGAACGCCTCATCGCCCAGCGTCGGGAACCCGCGTTGAATGCCCAGGGTGACGCCGGGGCCATACAGCAGGATCGAGGTTTCATACCCTTTGCGGTTCAGCCGGATCGCATTCAGGATATTGACCAGCCCGATCGACCCTTCGAAGGCCACGGTGTGAAAGGTCACAAGTGCCTTTTCGCCTTCGTCCGCCTTGACGTCTTCGAAAACTTTTTCTTCGTAGTTGACGAAAAAATCGCCGTCTTTGTGCATCTCTTTGGTGACTTCGGGCATCGTGTGATCCGCTTTCTGTTGTTGCGTTGTGATGCAACAATTGGTGCAGCAGTCCGATTGTATGAATCAATTGTCAGTGCAATTTGCATACAATATTATCGGATGATTTTCCGAAATGTGGCGAAAATAGCCTGTAATTTGTGCAAAACCGATCAATTGCCCTACAATTTCCGGCCCCAAAGGTGCATCAGCCCCGCAATCGGCTGAGTCGCATCAATCCATACAATACCCCTTCAAATTGTCGGGCAATTGGCGTAAGCAGGCAAAAAGACGAAGGCACAGCAATGATCACATGGACCCCCACCGGCCTTGAAAATGGCAAACCCCGCTATCTGGCGATTGCCGATGCCATTGCGCATGACATCCGGCGCGGGCGCCTGGCCGATGGCACCCGTCTGCCGCCGCAACGCAAATTGGCCGAGGTTCTGGGCATTGATTTCACCACCGTGTCGCGCGCCTATTCCGAGGCGCAGGCGCGTGGCCATGTCGAAAGCCACGTCGGGCGGGGCACATTCGTGCGCGGCAGCGTGGTGTCAAATACCCCCGACACCGCCCGCGCGGGCGAAGAAGACCTGTCGATGAACATGCCCCCCGAACCCACCGATCCAGAGCTGTTGCGCCGGATGCAGGAGGGGTTGGGATATGTGTCCGCCAATCTGATTGATCTGTTGCGCTATCAATCCACCACCGGATCGGATCGCGATAAAACCGCCGCATCAAGCTGGCTGTCGATGCGCGGCATGGTGCCGGCGCTGGAACGGGTGGCGGTGACGCCGGGGGCCCATGCGACGATGGCGGCGATCTTGTCGATCATCACCCGCCCGGGCGATACCGTGCTCTGCGAGGCGGTGACCTATCCGGGTATTCGCAATGTGGCGGGGCGGTTTGGTGTCAAACTGGTGGGGGTGGCCACCGATGACGATGGCATTCTGCCGGATGCGCTCGACGCCGCGATTGTCGAACATGCGCCAAAGGCGCTTTACCTCAACCCGACGCTGCACAATCCCACCACGCTGACCATCCCCGCGCCGCGCCGCGAAACCATTGCCGCCGTGCTGTTGCGCCATGATCTGACCCTGATCGAGGATGACGCCTATGGCTTTATTCCGGCCAAGGCCCCGCCGCCGCTGGCGTTGTCTGCGCCGGAACTGACATGGCATATTGGCGGGCTGGCGAAATGCATCGGCGCGGGGCTGCGGCTGGCTTATACCATCGCGCCCTCACCGCGCTGCGCCTTTCATCTGACCCAGGCGATCCGGGCGTTGTCGGTCATGCCTTCGCCCCTGTCGATGGCGCTGACCACCCAATGGATCGAAGATGGCACCGCCGACAGCATCCGCCGGTTTGTGCGGGCAGAAAGCGCCGCGCGACAGGCCATCGCAGCAGAGGTGCTGCGCGGGTTCGAATTTCGTGCGGCTGACAATGCGTTCAACCTATGGCTCGAACTGCCCACGGGGGTGACCCGCGCCGATGTGATTGCGCGTATGGCGCGCCGGCCGATTGGTCTTATGCCTTCGGACGCATTCACCGTGACGGGGCCGCCGGGCGAACATATCCGTGTCGGCCTTGGCGGGCCGGTGACACGTGATGCGCTGCGCGACGCTTTGCATTTCCTGGCCAATACGATGGCGCCCAATTCGTATATGGGATGACAGCACCCGGCATGTGCCGCCCCCTTACTTTGAAATGAGCGGTGGAAGGTCGGCGGGAATGTCTTCCATCAGTATCAGGGCGCATTCCACGGTTTCGCCGGTCATGGCGATCTGAAGCTGACCGGCGGGCACGGCCTGATCCCAGGCGAAATTCTCGGTCAGGAATTTCAGCACCTCCCGCTTGTAGTCGGTGTCGGGGTTTTGCAGGTGTTTGCCCTTGGTTTCCAGAACAACGATGCGCCCGGTGCCCGCAGTTTTGCCCGTGGCAAAGATGAAATCGGGGTAGATGCGCCCGCGTTTCCAGCCCTGTAATCCATAGTTCGATTTCGCCACGTTGCGGTGCCACCATGTCACGGCGGCATCGCCGTCAAGATGGACCGCGACGCCCTGTTCCTGGCCGTTCAGGTCATTGCGATACACCGGCGAAAACAGGCTCTGTTTCAGCGCCCCGCCATCAGCGCCGGTCAGATGTGGCGCATTGGGCGGTTGCGTGGACAGGATGTGATCGGGCATCTGCCAGTTGTTGCCGTCAAGGCGAAGCCGGAACTGAATGCCCCCGGATTTCACCAGCGCGCGAAAGACCGCTTCGGCGCGTGCATCGCGTTCCTTGGTCAGGCCGCTGCGCAGCCGGTCGATGATCACACCAGAGGCTTCGCCGCGTTTCGCCGCGTCAAATCCACGAACCTCCAGCCCCTGAAGTACCTCTGCGACGATCGCACGCGCCACAAAGGGATTGGGCACAAGATCAGAGATCACCCGCACCGCATAAGGCGGATCAAAGCGCAGGGCCTCGGCCGCTGCGGCACCCAACTCTCCCTTGAAATGCTGGTCTGCGCCTGCCTCGGTCAGGGCAATGCGCTGCATCTGCGCCGCGATTTGTTGGGGGGTGTCCGGGATCGCCGCGACCACATCGGTGGGTGTGTAGCCGCGCCAGTCGATGGCCGACAAGATATCGGTTTCATAGTCGAGCTCGCGTGCCTCATCGCCATCGACCTTCAAAACCTTCGGCAGGTAGATTTGCAGGCTTTTGAGGCGCGCGCGCCGATTGACCCTGTGTGCGGTTTTTGGGGTGGCGTCGGTGCCCTCCTGTGGCACCTCGATGATCAGATCGGCCAGACCGTCGCGTTCCAGCCCCGTCTTGATCGCCTTGACCACGTCGCGCGTTGCCGCGTGATGTGTCACCACATAACATTCATCCAGCGCCGCCACACCGGTTTTAAGCGCATGGGGTTGCCGCAGGATACGGCCCACCAACTGGGTCATTGCGGATTGATTGGACGCCGCCGCAAGCGAGCACAGCACATAGGCAAAGGGGCAATCCCAGCCTTCTTGCAGCGCCGCTTTGGTCACGATCACCCGCACTTGGTTCAGGGGCGACAGAAGATCCTGGTTCTCGGGTTGTTTCAGATCGTTTTGTTCCGCCGTCTTGATCGCGATTTCCGCCGTGTCCAGCCCGGATCGCAACAGCCATTCCTTTACATCTTCTGCATGGATATGGTGGCCGTCGCGCTGATCCTTGCCTGTGCGCTCCACCTGAACCAGCATGATTGGCCGGATATGGGTCGCAGCCCCGGTGTCAGCCGCATAGGCGCTTGCCTTGGCTTGCAGGCTGTCCAATTTGGCCAGCGCCGCCGTCAGCGTGCCGCGCCAATCGGTGCCCTGCCTTGGTTCAAGGTTCAGGGGCATCTTGATCATGTCTTCTGCGTGCAATTCGCGCCCGGTGACTTCGACCAGAAGGTTGGCGTAGCGCGCCGGGGCAGGGGTGGCACCGCTGCGGGCGGCCACATCTTTGGGGGTTGCGGTCAGTTCCAGAACAAAGATCGGATTGAAACCATAGAGGGTCTTGTGCGCCAGTTCGGATGTGGCTTTCTGGCCTTCATCCAGCACCACAACCGGCTGGATCTTGCGCAGAGCATTGCCGAGCGAGTCCTTCACCATCGGGAACAGGCCGCCATAGCCGTCCAGGTTGGGGACATGCGCCAGATCGCGGGCATGTCCGGCCTGATCGCCTTCGGGCGGGAAAAAGCCATGAACGTCCCCCCGGTCGCGGAACATGCGCAGCGTGTCCTTGTTCTGTCGATTGCTGGCCTGCAACATCAACACCATGACACAGAGATGCGATGCCACATCGCGGGCATCCAGCCGGTCAGATTTCTCCATGATCTTGACCCGGCCCGCCGCCGCGCGATCCAACGCCTGGCGGTAGGGGTGCTGCCGGTTCTTCAGGGTCTTCAGCGTCTGGGCATAAATCGCCTCATTCGGCACGACCCAAAGGACAAAGCCGGTGTTTTTCGCCAGATAGCGCCCCATGATGCGGCTGACCGCATTGACCGCCAGCCATGTCTTGCCGCCGCCAGTGGGCACCTTGAGCGTCGCATTGGGCACCGACCGCCCGATGCCATCCTTGCGCGGCGAAAAGGGTATCGCCGCCCGCGACGGCGGCAAGCGCCCGGCGGATTTCATGTTGTTCCAGGCCGCTTCGGCAAAGTCGAAGGCGGGCAGCGGCAGGTTCGGATTGGATCTGCGCAGGGCGTCAATCTGATCCGCTTCGGCCTTGCGCGCCTTTAATTCGTCCAGATAGGCATCCAACGTGTCCAGCACCCGCGCCTGATAGTCGAGTGCGCGCATCAATCGCCCGCCATCCGGTAGAGTGCAAAGGGCAGCGGAACGAATTCGACGGCCAGACCTTCGGTATCCAGCATCCGCTGGCTGACATGGCGGGCCGGGGCAAAGACAAGATGTCTGGCGCCGCCATGTGTTGCCGAAATCTGTTTGGCGAAGCTCAGGGTGAGTGCCGCGCTGGGCGATTTCAACCAGTCCAGATCGGGTTGATACATCAGCCAGACATGGGTGCCACTGGCCGCGCCCACATAATACGCCGCCGCCCGGGTCGTGGCCGGGTCCAGCGGTTGCGACGTCGCCATGTGGAACAGCACCCCCGCCAAAGCGTCGTATGATGGCAAGTCCCTGCCGGTCAGGATGTGGTCGAGGTCCACAGGTTCCCCAAGCGTGCAATAGGTGAATGCCCCGCCCAGCCCCTCGGCACGTTTTTCCACGCGCTTTTCGCCGGTGACGATCAATTCGCCGCCCTTCACCTCTTTCTTGATCCGGTTGTATGCATGGCCATGCAGGGTTTCGACCGCCTGTACCTTTTCGGTCAGTTTGTCGGCCTTTTGCAGTTTCGACCAAGACAGCTTTTCCCGCAGCAATTCGGTGCGCTGTGTGCCGGTAAAGTCATAGCCGTTGATCACCCGGCGCAGCCGTTCCGCGGTCAGTTGGTCGGCATAATCCTCCATCTCGACAAGGATGAAGCGCCGGTTGCCATTGTCGCGCTGATTGGCGTCCAAAACCGCATGGCCGGTGGTGCCGGACCCGGCAAAGGAGTCGAGGACAATGGCATTTTCGTTGCCACAGACGCCCAGGACATAGTCTACGATTGCTTTTGGCTTTGGGGTTTCGAACACCTTGGTGCCGAATATGGCCTTGAGCTGAGCCGTGCCATCGGCGTTGCTGCCCTGACCCGCCAGCCAGGTTGACCAGCCAAATGCCTTGTCCGGGTCCCGTAATTTTTCATAGGGAACCCAGCGTTCGGTCTTGCCATTGACGACGACGCCATCATCAAAGGGTCTGATTTCCCAATGGGCCGGATCTGGCGAGGTTTCCAGCTGTTTCATCAGCTTGTTGTCCTTGCCAAAGCGCCAGCAACCCTCTTTGCCGTCGTTTCTGATCGGATAGACAATCGTTCCATCCGGCGCGGTCAGAGGAAAGAACATGGTTTCCCGGTCGCGCCGGTGAGAGTTCGCACCCCATTTGTTCAGCTCACGCCCCTTGGCATATTCCCCAATCGAATCTTCCAGGTTCAGAACGATTTCGGCGCTTACCTGTTTCGTCAGTTCAGGATCGCCGCCGCCATAGAATACGATGTATTCGTGACCTGTCCGCAGCGCGGATTTTTGTTTGCCGCCACTGGGGTCAGACAGCCAGCAGGCAATCGCAAGCCGGTTATCAGCGCCAAAGGCTTCATCCATCAGCCTCAACAGGCTATCAATTTCGTTGTTGTCTATGGCGACCGCGATCATGCCGGTTTCTGCCAGCAATTGCTGCAACAACCGCAACCTTGGCCACATCATCGCGCACCATTTGTCATGGCGCAGGCCGTCCTCGACCCCGATCGGGTTCGCGTCAAGCCATTCCCGGATCATCGGGGCGTTGACGTTGTCATTATAGGACCAACCCTCATTCCCGGTGTTATAGGGCGGGTCGATGAAGATGCAGTCCACCTTGCCGGCATACATCGGCAGCAGCGCCTTCAGCGCATGCAGATTGTCGCCCTGGACGATCAGGTTGCCGTCCAGCCGAGCATCGCCAATCCCCTTGTCCGGCTGCGTGATCAAGGGGCGAAACGGTACGGCAAGGTGATGATTCCAAACAAATTCCTTGCCCTTGAATATCAGTTCCGTCATCGCATCTGCCCTTGATTTCTCTGGCCTCCTTAGATCATTTCTGCCGCCGCTCCGGCAAGCGCCGAATGGGGCGTGCGCGTAGATGCCAGTGCCAATGGCGATGCCCCGCCAACAGGGCGCGAATACCAATTTGGGGGTCGAACAGGGCGTGTTGGTCAAAAACGCCAATCACGCCAAGGGTTTGTTTGCTCTCTTTCCGGGTTCCGGTCCCATGTTGACAAATTCGGGGACGTCATGCTATTTCTGCGATCTGTGATCTCATAATTACGTGGGATTTTTACGAAAGGGAGGGCGACATGTTCAAGAAAATTGCTGCAGGGATGATTGCGTCAGTATTTGGCGTAACCGCGTCAATGGCACAGGATTTGCCGACGTTGACGATGAAGGAAAGCTACAAGGTTGGTTTCGCGCAGGCGGAAAGCAACGGGTTGTGGCGCTTGGCCGAAACCGAAAGCGTCAAGTCGACAGCAGCCGATCTGGGGCATCAGCTGGTGTTCACGGATGCGGCGGGTTCCGCTGCCAAACAGGTATCGGATGTGCGCTCTTTGATTGCACAGGGCGTTGACGTCATCCTGATTGCGCCACGTGAAGAAAAGCCGCTGGTTCCGGCTGTCATGGCGGCAAAGCGTGCGGGCATTCCGGTGATTTTGCTTGATCGCAATGTCGATCAGGCCGTCGCTCAGGCGGGGCGCGACTATGTCACATTCATTGGGTCCGACTTTGTGCTTCAGGGCAAGCGTGTTGCCGAGTGGCTGTTGGAAAACCATCCTGATGGCGGAAAAATTCTAGAGATTGAGGGGACGGTCGGGTCTTCGCCTGCGAATGATCGCAAAACCGGTTTTGACACAGCCATCGCCGCGAACAGCGCGTTTGAAATTCTGGATTCTCAATCGGGTGACTTCAATCGCGATGTCGGTCGCAAAGTCGTCGAAACGCTGCTTCTGGCACATCCGGATGCAGATATCATCTATTCCCACAGCGATGAAATGACGATGGGTGCGATTTCGGCCATCGAAGCTGCGGGTAAGATCCCCGGCAAGGACATCATGATTGTCGGCATTGATGCGGGCAAGGAAGTGGTCGAACAGGTTGCCGCCGGCAAGGTTCACTATCTGGTCGAATCCAGCCCGAAGATGGGTCCGAAGGCGTTCGAAACAATTGACCGTCTTGCGGCCGGTGAGGCGATCGAACCTTGGGTTGTTCTTCCCGATGACGACTATGGCCAGGGCAATGCGGCTGCGAAGCTTGATCAGGCTTGGTGATTGATTGCATTCACCGGCGACATGTTTCGCCGGTGAAACCCCAAAAGGAGCCGCAGAAATGTCGATGATTGAAATGACCGGTATCTGCAAAGCCTATGGCGGTGTGCCTGCATTGAGCGATGTGCGGCTCAGTTTGGAACCCGGTCGTGCCATGGCGTTGATCGGGCAAAATGGCGCGGGAAAATCCACGTTGATCCGCATTCTGACCGGCGCGACGGGCCGCGATAGCGGTCAGGTTGTGATGGACGGACAGGATGTTGATTTCGCCTCCCCCTATGAGGCGTTGGAAAGCGGCATCAGCACGATCTATCAGGAAATCAACCTTATCCCGCAGCGGACCGTTGCCGAGAATATTTTCCTCGGACGAGAGCCGACGCGGCTTGGGATGATTGCGTATAAAACGATGAACGCGCGTGCCGCACAGGCATTGGCAGAGTTTGGTGTCGACATTGATGTCAGCCGACCCTTGGGCGATTTCAATGCGGCGACGCGCCAAATGGTGGCAATTGCACGCGCGGTGCAGCTGGAGTCCAAGGTTGTCATCTTTGACGAGTCGAGCTCGTCACTTGACCGGCGCGAAGTGGAATTTCTGTTCTCGGCCATGCGCAAGCTGAAGGCCAAGGGCGTTGCAATTGTCTTTGTCAGTCACAAGCTGGATGAGCTTTATGCGGTCTGTGATGATGTCACCATCATGCGTGACGGGCGCACAGTCGGCGAACATGTGCTTTCAGAGCTTTCCAAAAAGCAACTAGTCGAAATCATGCTTGGCAAGACCTTTGATGCGTTCACACGATCCGCGCGGACCGAAGCACCACGCGAGACCGCCGCGCGGCTCAGGGCGAAAGACATGCAAACGAACAGCGGTCTGGCCTCTGTCAATCTGCATGTGGCGGCGGGGGAAATTCTCGGGCTGGCGGGGCTTTTGGGGTCAGGGCGCACAGAGACGGCGCATGCGTTGTTCGGTGCGGACAAGCTGACGCATGGCTCTATCGAGATCCAGCAAAAGCCGGTTGCGTTCGACCGACCTGCGGATGCGATTGTGGCGGGGATCGGGCTGTGCAGCGAAGACCGGAAGGTTGACGGCATCGTGCCCGACATGAGCGTGGCAGAGAACTTGACCCTCGCGTTGCTGCCAAGCCTGACCCATTGGGGGATTGTCGACACAAAGCGCCGTGACGAGATCGCCGATGTCTTTATCGAAAAGCTGAATATCAAGGTCGCCTCGCGCACGCAAAAGATCAGCCAGCTGTCTGGCGGCAATCAGCAAAAAGTGTTGTTGGCACGTTGGTTGGCGATGAACCTGAGCGTCCTGATCGTGGATGAACCGACGCGGGGCATTGATGTGGGCGCAAAGGCAGAAATACTCTCGGTCATCAAGGATTTGGCGGCAGAGGGTCTTGGCGTTCTGTTGATCTCTTCCGAGATGGAGGAGGTCGTGGCCGTTGCGGATCGCGTGACGGTCTTGTGGGATGGCCAAACCATCGCAGACCTGAGCGGGCCCCAAATCACCGAGGACAACATCCTGTCCACGATTGCATCGGGCGATGCGATTTTGGACCACGCAGAAGGTGCAGCATGACCGATCTTTCCTCTCAGAAGTTTCCGCAGTTCGGGGATCTGCGACAGGCGCTTGCGCAATACACCGTCGGCATCGCCTTTTTGGCGCTGGTTTTGTTGAACCTGCTGATTACCCCGAATTTTGCGAGCATGAATACGATCTCTGTCAATCTGACACAGGTTTGCACCATCGTTATCGTCGCTGTCGGGATGACCTTTGTGATTGCGTCGGGGGGCATTGACCTTTCGGTTGGGTCGACAATGGCCATTGCCGGGGCTTTGGCGCCGTTGATCTTTACCGGCGCGTTCCTTGGCATCACCGACCCGTTTCTTGGTGTCGTGGTCGCGATTGTCCTGCCGCTTGTCGTGGGTGGATGTCTTGGTCTGTTTAACGGCTTTCTGATAACCCATTATAATATTCAGCCTATCGTCGCGACCTTGGTGTTGTTCGTGACGGGCCGTGGCATTGCGCAGGTCCTGACCAACGGCAGTCTTCAGGTTTTCAATCGCCCCGATTTTCAGTTCATCGCCCTGGCGCGGCTCTGGGGCATTCCGGTGCAGGTCTTCATCATGCTTGCGGTGGTGTTTCTTGGGGCTTTCCTGCTGCGCAAGACGTTGTTTGGGCGGTATCTTCTGGCCTCTGGTGGCAATGCCGCTGCGGCGAAGATGGTTGGTATCAACGTCCGCTGGGTCCGGCTTGTTGCCTATGCGATTTGCGGTGTGCTGTCGGCCTTGGCGGGGTTGATCGTTGTAGCGCGCAATGGGGCCAGTGACGCCAACCTTGTGGGGTTGGGGATTGAGCTGGATGCAATCGCAGCGGCGGCCATTGGGGGCACGCTTTTGACAGGGGGGCGGGCGACCATTTTGGGGACATTCCTTGGGGCCTGCGTCATTCAACTTGTGCGATACACCCTGCTTGCAAATGGTGTGCCCGATTCAGCGGCCCTTGTTTTCAAGGCGGTCATCATCATTCTCGCTGTGAGGATTCAACGTAAACATGTCAATTAATCACACATCTGTCCCCGCTGCGGGGCGCGCGCGCGATCCGAAAAACATGCGCGCTGCCCTTGGCAAAAACGCAATGGGTTTGGCCGTCTGGGCCACCCTGTTGTTGATGGTTCTGTTTGGCTGGTTGCGCTACGACAACTTCCTCGGCGCTTACAATATTTTCTCGTTCTTCCAATACAATGCGATCTTTGCGGCGATCTCTTTGGGGATGTGTTTTGTCATTGTGACTGGGGGGATCGACCTTTCGGTGGGCGGGGCGGCGGCCCTGGCCTCTGTCCTGGCGGCGATGGCGTCCCCATATGGGGTGATGCCGGGAATAATTGTGGGTGTCGGTGCCGGCATGTGTGTCGGGGTGCTGAACGCATATTGCGTGGTTCATATGCGCATTGCCCCCTTTATCGCGACTTTGGCCACGGCCTTGGCCAGCACGGGCACAGCCCTGTTGATCAGTAACAACCAAAGCGTCGGCGTGTCCTATGAAACCCTGTTTATCGAATTCGGGCAGGGGGATTGGCTTGGGATGCCAATTCCGGCTGTTCTGGTCGGTGTGCTGTTTGTTGGCGGTTGGCTTGTGCTGTCCCGCTTGCCGCTTGGGCGTCGTATCCTGGCCGTCGGCGGGGGAGAGGATGCCTCTCGTCTGATGGGGGTGCGCACGGATCGGATTATCTTTGGGGTCTATATCTTTTCCGGTGTCATGGCGGGGCTTGCCGGTGCCATCCTTGCCGCTCAGTTTGGCGCAGGGCAACCCACCGAAGGCACAGGATGGGAGCTATTCGCCATCGCGGCTGTGGTTGTCGGGGGAACCTTGCTCACAGGTGGTGAGGGGTCGGTGGTGGCCACGCTTGGGGGTGTTTTGCTTCTGGGGCTTTTGTTCAACATGCTGAACTTTGAAAATGGCAAAGGCTGGATTTCGCTGTCGGCCTATTGGCAATCGGTCATTCGCGGCGGCTTCTTGTTGGTCTTTATCGTCGTACAGGCCAAAATCGCCCAGGGCCGAGAAGCGGCAAAGCATCTGTGAGGGTCGAATGGTGAAATTGACATGTCTTGCCGATGGGTTGGGCTGGCCCGAAGGTCCGACGAAACTGGCCGATGGGCGCATCGCGTTTGTTGAAACCTATCGCAGCCGCGTTTCGGTGCTGGAGGCCGACGGAACAGTGGCAAGTTTCGCAGAGACGGGCGGCGGCCCCAATGCCGCGCTGTCCGGCGCGGATGGCTGCGTCTACGTCACCCAGAACGGCGGCGTCATTGGTCCATGGGAGGCCGATGTCAAACAGCCGCCCTCCATTCAGGTCGTGCTGCCAAATGGCGCGGTGGAAATCCTTGCCGACGAGGTCGACGGCCACAAGCTTCGGGCGCCCAATGATCTGGTTTTCGGACCAAATGGCTGGCTTTATTTTACCGATCCCGGCGGGGCGTTCGATCCCGTCGCCAAGAGCAATCCTGGCTTCATCTGCGCGTTGCGTCCCGATGGCAGCGGTGTTGTGCTGGCAGAGCTGCCACCGACCTATCCCAATGGTATCGTGGTCGAAGCGTCAGGCGATGTCGTTTGGGTCGAATCCTATACATGCGCCGTGCGCAGGTTGTCGCATGGCGCAATAACCACGCTGTGTACCTTGCCCGACGGGTGTATCCCCGACGGTTTGAAAATCGGTCAATCCGGTCAGCTGTATATCACGGGTTGCCAAAGCGGGACGGTTGAAATCGTGACGCGCGAAGGCGCCATTGCCGGGTCGATTGCGGTTGGAACCGTGCCCACAAATTGTGTGTTTGCCGATGGCGGTTTGTATGTCACCGACGGTGGGAAACCGGGCCTGTCGCCCGCATCCAACCGAGAGGGGGCGCTGTGGCATTGCAGCGGGCTGGAGGAGGACGGGCAGGCGTTGTTTGAGGGCCGCATTGATATGCCCAGCGGACCGGGCTGCTAAGCCCGCCCGTCCCGCATGTCGCACAGCGAAGGTGGCTTTCTAGCCCTTCCCATCCGCGATCAAATGCGCCTTCACGACATCCGCCGCCTCCGAGATGTCGAGCTCGACCGCGCGGCGTGCCCCGTCGGAATCTGCGGTTTGCATCGCCTCCAGCATGGCTTCGTGCTGTTGGTTTGAGCTTGCGACAGTTTCATCGCGCTTGGTGTTGAAGCGCAAAATTGGTCCGACGCGAAGCCATAGAAGCTCGATCATCTGCACCAGACTGTCAGAATCCGCCATTTCGTAGATTTGAAAGTGCAGCAGCCGGTTCAGCTCTAGGTGTTTTTCGCTGTTATTCTCGGTCTCGTCCAATTGTTCGACGAGCGAGGCGATTTTTGACAGTTTTCTTTTTGTGGTGCGTTGGGCTGCCTTGGCGGCGGCTGTGCCTTCCAACAGCAGGCGCAGCTCTGTCAGCTCGGAGAATTCCTTGAGGTTGAGATCGGGGAGCGCAATGGTGCGGTTTTCCAATTTGACCATCCCGCCCTCGGCCACCAAACGGTGAAAAGCTTCCCGCACCGGCATCTGACTGACGCCCAGTTGCGCGGCAACATTGCGCGTGCTGAGCTTTTCGCCCGGGGCGAATTTTCCCGACGAAATTGCTTCTCTCACACGTTCATAGACCAGCTCGTTGGCAGAGCGGTGCGCGATGGGTTTGAGGCTTTTCAAGTCGGAAGTCATGTCGAATTTTCACCTAAAATGAAGACTGGTTGCACTTACTCTATCAGGGTTTATTGACCGGTACATCAGAATTGTGATATGCGATCTGTGATCTCAATTTAGGATAACCGATGGCTTCCCGACAAACATTCAATATTTTCGTGGACTGGGGAACAACCAATCTAAGGGCGTATCTGGTCACGGAGCACGGTCAATGCGTTGACGAGTTGCACGAAAGGACCGGCGTAAAGAACCTGAACGGTCAAACCTGTCAGGAGGTTCTTGACGTGATCACAGCGGCTTGGCGCGTTTCGCACAAGGTACGTCGCGTGCTTTTGGTTGGGATGGTCGGTAGTGAAATTGGCTGGACCGTGGTCCCCCTGATAGAGGGGCCCTGCGGGATCACGCAAACCTCCGAAGGGCTGGTAGAGGTCGATGTCGAGGGCTTTCAATTGGTTCAGATCGTCCCCGGCGTGCGGACACAAGTGAGAAGCCCCGCGACCGGTATGATGCGCGGCGAGGAGGTCCAGGTTTTTGGTTCTGCTGTCGCGGCGGAAAACAAGGACATGTTGGTGTGTTTGCCGGGATCGCATTCGAAATGGGTCCTGACGCGGGGGAGTGAGATCAAGGGGATCTCGACCTTCATGACAGGTGAATTGTTTCAGGTGCTCCGTGAGCATAGTGTCTTGAAGGAAAGTCTGGCGACAGGCGACGCCAGCATCAACGATCACCATTTTCGCGAGGGTCTGAAAGCGGTGCAATCGGGGGAAAGCATCCTGAAGCTGATGTTTTCGGTTCGTATTGAGAAAGTTTGCGATCCTGTCCGCAGCAACGCCGAGCGCCTTTCGTTTCTGTCGGGCGTATTGATCGGTGCCGAGGTCATGGCGGGCCTGAAGAGCCTGCCGGACCCGTCGGATCGTTCAATCGTATTTGTCGGCAATGGTGTCCTGGCAAAAGCCTATGAGACGACGTTCCAGTTTTTTGATTGTAACGTCAGGACCGTGGACGTGCGCGAGGCCTTCTTGAAGGGCTGTCAGCGCGTTTTGGAATGTTCACCGGCCTAGCCGCACTTCGGTTTTATACAGGTACTTGCCCAAAAAGGCGCGCCACAACGGCGCGCTTTTGTCTGTGGCGGCCGCGCCCCTTACAACAGGGCGGTTTTCAGCGCTGCGAAGTCTTCGACGATGAGGTCATGGTCGGTCACAGGGTCCAGCGTTGGCGTGGTTTGATGGCCCCATTCCTGCGGGCGATGCACGAAAGCCGTTTTGAAACCCTGTTCCTTTGCGGCATTGAGGTCGAAGTTGTGGCAGGCGACCATCAGGATTTCAGACGGGTCAAGCTGTAGGAACTGTGCGCCCCGGCGGTAAACTTCGGGGTTTGGTTTGTAAGCGCCGATCGCCTCACATGGGAAAATGGCGTCCCAGTGAATGTTGTTGTGCCGCGCGGTGTCGATGACGATTCTATAGCTCAGAACGGTGAGGGGGCACATTAGGTATTTGGCGCGCAGCTCTCTGTGCGCTTGCGCAAAGCCGGCCCAGCAATTGAAGCTGTGAACCGCTTCGTATGCGATGTAATGGCGGTCTTCTGCCGTGAAAATCCCCAACCCATGTTCAAACAGCAGGTGATCCAATGCCTCGCGGTGTGCGTTGTCAAAGGTGTATGTCTGCATGTCGTCCGGTGCGACGGCCAATATCAGGTCCAGGGATCGGCGGCGCAATTCATTAGCCAGATCCTTCCAGTTTCGCGCAAAACCATACTTTGCGCCGACGGTTTCGAAGGCCTCTGCAAAGCCTGAGTGCCAGTCCAGAACCGTGCCACCAGTATCAAACGTCAGAGCCTTGATATGGGCGAGTGTCATTTATACCTCCTTGCATTTGCGATCTGTGATCTCAAATATTACTAAGGCTGGATGTTGAAGTTGCAAGCGCTAATGCCGCTTCGCCCCTCTGGGGCGCGCATGGGGGGCAATTCGGTCGCGGGATGTCCGCCGGGATTCGGTTTGGCTGAGGGTGGAAATCGTCTTTTGTGCGCCGCTGTCTCTCGTGATCTGCATGCGCGTGCCGTGCGAATGTCGAAATTTTCCTGCGTGATAACAAGCGGATGTCGAATTCTTCCGGGGCGGTTTGCCCGTCGGCTTTTCTTGATACTTGTGCGATCTGAGATCGCAGTATATGGTGGCGCCAGAAATGAAGAATGATCGACTGAGGAGATCGGAAAGTGACTGCAGACAATAAAACTTCCAACACGGGTGCCGAGTTTATTGCGGATAGTGTTCAGGGTCTCGGCATCGACCATGTGTTCTTTGTCGATGCCGTTTTGCGCGAGACCCTCGTCGCGCTGGAGAAACGCGGCATCAAACGCATTCTTGCCCATTCGGAAAAATCCGCGGCCTATATGGCCGATGGTTTTGCCCGCGCCACGGGGAAGCTTGGGGTTTGCATGGCGCAATCTGTCGGCGCGGCCAATCTCGCGGCTGGTTTGCAGGATGCCTATCTGAACCGGACGCCGGTTTTGGCGATCACCGGCAAGAAGGATGCCATGCACCAGTATCGCAATTCCTACCAAGAGGTGCCGCATGCGCCGCTGTATGAATCGGTGACGAAGTATCAGGCCGATGTCGATGAAATCGACCAACTGCCCTACCTGTTGAAGCAAGCGGTGCGATCGGCCTTTACCGGCACCAAACGCCCGGTGCATTTGGATTTCATGCATTACCGTGGTTCCGACATCGAAGATGCAACGCTGCAGCTTCCTGCCGGGGTTTACGCGCAATTCGTGACGCCCGATGCGGCGGATCAGGCGCCCGCGTCAGAGGCGTCGCTTGCGGCGGCGATGTCGCGTCTTGTTGCGGCGGAGCGGCCGATGATGGTCGTCGGCATGGGGGCGGATGAGGCCGGAATCGCCGATGCGCTTCGCCAGTTTGCCGAGAAGTTTGATGTGCCAATCGCGACCTCTGTCGGGGGCCGCAGCTTGATCGAAACATCACATCCCTTGCACTTTGGGGTGGTGGGAACCTATTCCGCCCCTTACGCAAACGAGATGCTGTTTGATGCGGATCTGGTGATCTATGTCGGGTGCCACACCGGCGATCAGATCAGCTGCGATTGGAAAATTCCGGCGACAGCAACGCCCATCATCCATATTGATATTGATCCCGCCGAACTGGGCCGAAACTATCCGAATACATGTGGCCTTGCGGGGCATCCGGTCAAGGTGCTGGAGCAACTGGTCGCAGCCGGTGAGGCGCAGTCGCGTGCGGCGTGGACCGCAAAATGTGCAAAAGCACAATCGGATTGGGTCGCGAGCTATCAGGATATCATCACAAGCCCGCAGCAACCCATTCGGGCCGAGCGTTTGGCATATGACCTTTCGGATGCGCTGCCGGATGATGCGATTGTTGTTGCCGATACCGGGTTTTCCGCGACCTGGACGGCGCAGCTTACAGAGTTCCGCAAACCGACACAGCAATACATCCGCGCGGCGGGATCGCTCGGGTGGGCGTTTCCTGCGGCGGTTGGCGTGAAATGTGGGCAAATGAACCGCCCTGTCATTTGCTTCACAGGTGACGGCGCGATGCATTACCACTCGTCCGAGCTTGAAACCGTTCGGCGCTGGAATATCCCGCTGATCACGATTGTGAACAACAATTCCTCGTTGGGGCAGGGGCTTCGGTCGGTGAAGCAATTGTACAAGGATCGCGACGGCAATCTCGACGATTTGGTGAACTTCCACCCAATCAATTTTGCAGAACTGGCCGAGGTCTATGGCATCAAGGGCATGCGCGTCGAGCGGGCCGAGGACATTGTCCCGACCATCAAGAAAGCAATTGAATTGGGAGAGCCGGTTGTGATTGACGTTGTCACAGACGCGGATTGCAACCCTCAGCCAGCTTGGATCCCTGCATAATGTCTCCAACGTTTGAAAATATTTGCATCATTGGTGCGGGCGTCATGGGGCACGGTATTGCCGTGGTCCATGCGCTTGGCGGCAGCAAGGTCGTTCTGTGCGATCTGTCGGACGAGGCGCTTGAAAAGGCGAAATCCCAGATCGCCGGCGCTTTTGAGACCCTGTGCGAAGGACAGGTCGCGACGGCCGCGGATGTCGCGCAGGCACAGGCGCTGATCACCTATTCGACCGATCTGGATACGGCTCTGGCGACGACCGATTATGTCGTCGAGGCCATTACCGAAGATCTGGAGATCAAGCGGCGCATCTTCAACCGTATCGAGGCGCTCGCGCCAAAGGATGCGGTGGTCACCAGCAACACGTCATACCTGGATATCTTTCCGGCCTTGCCCGAAGGATTGCGGGCGCGTGCCTTTGTCGTGCACTGGTACACGCCGCCCTATATTATTGATCTTGTTGATGTTGTGCCCGCGCCGGAAGTTCCGGTCGCGCTGGCGGACAAGCTTATGTCGTACCTCACGGCGCTTGGAAAGAAGCCGGTCCGGCTAAAGAAATTCATTCCGGGCTATATCGCCAACCGGGTGCAAATGGCCATCGAGAGCGAGATTTTTCACCTGCTGGATGCCGGTATTGCCGACGCCGCGGACATTGATGAGTCGATCCGAGAGGGGCTGGCCATGCGCTTGGCCTTGTTCGGGCAGTTCAAGAAAATTGACTATACGGGCGTTAAAATCGTTCGCGACAGTCACAAGCTTGGGGCCTATGTTCCGCCGGTATTGCCAACCGGCAGTCAGGCTTTGGACAAAATGGTCGAGGACGGTCACGAGGGCGTTTCGCATGGCAGGGGCTTTTATGACTACGCCGGGCAATCCCCGATCGAGCTGTTCCATGAGCGCGACATGAACCTCATGGCGGTAAAGCGCGCGTTAAAGCCACTCAAGACATAATTCGCTCGTCTCCTCCCTGAGCGAATTTGGTAGGGCCGCACCCCAGGGTTTCTTGGGTGTGCGGTCTTTGCCGTTGTCAGGGCAATTTTCATGACTGTCTTTCACCGGCGGCGGGGCTTCTTCGCGATTTGCTATTCATTTAAACGTTCTGTTTTCAGCGGCTTAGGGGATTGTTGCCCGAGCTGGCCTTGTTCTCAGGGAAATTCCTTGCGTAATTTGCGATCTCAGATCACAATATGCTTTGTCTCACGGAGGAAAGAGACGAATCGACCACGGCACTGCCCGCATCGCGGCATGTGCCGTCAACGAATTGGCGTTTCGTCGCCAGCAGGAGGAAAGAATTCATGTTCACCAAACGAGGTTTTTTGGCCGCGACCGTCGCAGCCAGCGCGCTTTTCACAGCACATTTCGCATCCGCACAGGACACCACGCAAATCGGCTTTTTCGGGCCGCTGACAGGCCCAAGCGCCCAGCTTGGACAATCCTTGCGCAATGGCGCCTTGGTTGCGCTTGACGAGATCAACGCCGCTGGCGGTGTGTTGGGGCACCAAATCGAAATGATCGAATACGACGACCGTTCGTCCCCCGAACAGGCCGTGCGTTCCGCGACCAAACTGGTGCAAGTCGACAATGTCGCCTTTATCGTCGGCTCTCTGCACAGTGGCAATATCCTGGCGTCCGGCCCTGTCATTGAAGAGGCCCAGGTCCCTCTTATCGGGGCAGGCACGTCGCCGACATGGCTGGAAAGTGGTTACACCTATCTGTTCCGTGCGCTCGGCAACAGCAGCCTGTCGATCAAGGAGTTGGCGAAATACGCCAAGGCGCACGAGCTGAACGAGATTGTCGTATTCCACACCAATGACGAATACGGCAACGCGGGCGCAAGAGCATTCTCGATGACCGCCGAGGAATATGGCCTCTCGTTGGTTGGCGATGAATCCTTCACCCGTGGCGACCGTGATTTCACCGGACAAATCGCATCAATCGTAAAGGCGTCGCCGGATGCGGTTTTGATCTGGGCGATTGGCGATGACCTTGGCCCCGTGACCAAGCAATTGCGTCAGCTGGGCTATTTTGGCCCGATCCTGGGGGCCGAAGGCTATACCACGCCGGAAGCGATTGAAATCGCCGGGTCGACGGCGAATGGCGTCATCCTTGCCTCGCAATACCTGCTGCCAGACTCCCCCGAGGAGGCATCGAATGACGCGATCAAAAGCTTTCTTGAGGATTACGTCGCATTGATCGGACGTATGCCGGATTCCGACAATTCCTATCGCGGCTATGATGCGGTGAAGCTTTTTGCAGAGGCCGCAGAAGCCGCCGGAACATTCGACGGCGCAACCCTGCGCGATGCGATCAACAATATCGAAGGGTATGAGGGGCTCGCCGGGACGTTCAATTTCGTTGGCGGTCAAGGCGAGGGGATCGACGCGGTCCGCTTGTTTGCAATCGAAGACGGCAACTTCTCCGAAGTGCAATAACCCCTAATCGCAACTCTGGGCCTGTGGCATCCCCTGCCGCAGGCCTCTCTTATGCAGGCGGCATACAATGCAATTTTTCATCCAACTTGCCCTCGGCGGGCTGATGGTCGGCGCCATCTATGCGCTGCTCGGAATGGGGTATAGCCTTATTTACCGCGCGTCGGGTTTGCTGACCTTCGCCCAGGGCGACTACTTCATGCTTGGCGCATTTCTGACCTTTACCTTTTCGGTATTGGTGGGACTTCCGTTCTTTGTGGTCCTGCCCCTTGTTGGCGCGCTGATGCTTGGGCTCGGGTTCTTGACCGAACGGGTGTTGATCGGCCCGCTCATTGCGCGCGGAAGCGGCCCGATTCACATCGTTCTTGCGACCATTGGCCTTTCTATCTTCTTGCAGAACATGGCGATGATCATTTGGGGCAGCCAAGGGTTTCACGTGCCTTCCGTGATGGGTGATATGCCCATGAAGTTCGGCGATATCTATGTCGTTCCGCAAAATCTGGCGATTGTGTTCATCACGCTTGGCATCATGGTCGCGCTGCATATTTTCATGAACAAAAGCAAGGTCGGCACCGCGTTGCGCGCGGCGGCCCAGGATAAGATGGCAGCGGCGACATTGGGCATCAATGTTGTCTTTGCGATTGGTTTGACCTGGGGGATTTCCGTTGGGTTGGCCGGGATTGCCGGTCTGTTGATCGCGCCCATTTTTGGCGTCACGGCGCATATGGGCCTTCTGGTTGGCCTCAAGGGTTTCGCCGCCGCCGTGGTCGGGGGCTATGGCTCTATCTATGGCGCTGTGATCGGGGGCTTTCTGGTTGGTTTGATCGAAGCGTTATCCTCTGGCTACATCGATTCAAGCTTCAAGGACGTCGTGGTTTTCGGCGTGCTCTTGTTGGTGCTGTTTGTGCGCCCCGAAGGTCTTTTGCCAAGCCCTGCGTTGGAGGATCTCTGATGGGTCAGATCAATCAAAAGTATGTCCTGGCGGTGCTGTTGGTCGCGCTGGTCTGTGTGCCGCTGATATTGACCAACAACTATCTGTTGCTGGTTGCCACGTTGATCGGGATTTACATCATCGTGAACTGCGGCCTTGATATCGTGTTCGGTTATTCCGGGCAGATCACATTGGGGCAGGCCGGCTTTTACGCCATTGGGGCCTATTCTTCGGCGATCTTGTCCATTCATACAGAAATCCCGGTGATTTTCTGCATGATTTTCGGCGGTTTGCTGTCGTCGTTTCTTGGCATGTTGGTGGCCATTCCATCCGTCAAACTGGTGCACCATTTTCTGGCGATGGTGACGATCGGTTTTGGCGAAATCATTCGACTGCTTGCGATGAATGGTGGCGAGCTCACAGGGGCGGCGGACGGGATTTCGTTCATCCCGAAACTGAACCTTTTTGGCTATGTCTTTGAAACGGTCGGGTCTTATTACTACTTCGTTCTGGCCTGTGTCGTGGTCTTCCTTGTGATCAAGCACAACCTTGTCACCTCCCGGGTGGGGCGCGCGTTCCGGTCCATTCGTGATGACAATGCGGCGGCTGCGGCTTTCGGGATCAATGTGCGCCGGATGAAGGTCACAGCCTTCACCGTCGAGGGGTTTTTCGGCGGCTTTGGTGGCGCGCTTTATGCCCATTTGGTCGGCTTCATCAGCCCGGAAACCTTTGCGCTGCAACAGTCGGTCATCTTCCTGACCATGGTTCTGTTGGGGGGCAGCGGGACGCTCTGGGGCCCGGTGATCGGCACCGTGCTGATTTCGATCCTGTTCGAAGCTCTTCAGCCCTTTGGCCAGGTTCAGATGGTTGTCTATGGGTTGATCATCATGGTGGTCATCATGTTCCTGCCGCGCGGAATTGCAGGCACGTTGAACGACCGTTTTAACCGCCAGAATTCCAAAAAACTGGAGCTATCAAGTGACGCTTCTTAAAGTAGATAACGTAACCAAGCGCTTTGCGGGATTGACGGCTGTCGACTCGTGCTCCTTTAGCGTCGAACGGGGCGCGGTTCATGCGCTGATCGGCCCGAACGGCGCGGGCAAAACCACCATGTTCAACATGATTGGCGGGGCGCTTGCGGTCTCGGATGGGGCGATCAATTTCGATGGCCAGGATTTGGCGGGGACACTGCCGCATGATCGCATGAAGATGGGCATTGCGCGCACATTTCAGCTGATCAGCCTGTTCAAAGAGATGAACGTCATCGAAAACGTCATGGCGGGGGCCTATTGTCGAACGCATTCGGGGATCTTGGCGTCGATGTTGAATTTGCCCAGTGCCCGCCGTGAAGCCGAAGCGACAAAGGCGCGGGCGCTTGAGCTGCTGGATTTTGTCGGTTTGGGCGATAGCGTGGGCGCGGGTTTGATGCTTGCCGGCAGCCTGTCCTATGGCGAGCAGCGCATTCTCGAAATCGCCCGTGCGCTTGCGGGGGACCCCAAGCTGATCTTGCTGGATGAGCCTGCGGCGGGGATGAACCCGACAGAGAAAATCCGCCTTAGCGATACCATTCGACAGATCGCAAACAAGGGTGTGACCGTGTTGATCGTCGAGCATGACATGCAGCTGGTCATGGGCGTCGCGGACAAGATTACAGTGCTCGATCACGGTGTTCGGATTGCAGAAGGTCTGCCCAAGGACATCCAGAACGACCCCGAGGTCATCAGGGCCTATATTGGTGAAGGAGCCGAGCAATGCTGAGCGTCAAGGGTTTGAAGTTTCGCTATGGCAATGTCGAGACGCTGCATGGCATTGATCTGGAGGTCAATGCAGGTGAGGTTGTTGCGCTGATTGGGGCCAATGGCGCAGGCAAGACCACGACATTGCGCTGTGTTTCCGGCATCCTGAAACCCTATGCCGGGTCCATCACGTTGAATGGGGCCGATCTGACCACCATGCCACCGCATCAAATCGCGCGAAACGGTATCGGGCACGTGCTTGAGGGGCGGCATCTTTTCAAGGGGCTGACGGTGCGCGAAAATCTGTTGATGGGGTCATATGGGCGACAGGACAGCGACGGCATTTCGGAAGATCTTGAAACGGTCTATGCGCTGTTCCCAAGGGTGAAGGAGCGTCTCGGACAGGTGAGCGGAACGCTGAGCGGTGGCGAGCAACAAATGGTCGCCATGGCGCGCTCTTTGATGGCGAAACCCAAGATCCTGCTGTTGGACGAACCTTCCATGGGGCTTGCCCCCAAGGTCATCGATACGATTTTCGAAATCATTCACAATGTCGCTGACACGGGGTTGCCTATCCTGTTGGTCGAACAGAATGCAAAGCGCGCGTTGAACATGTCCAAGCGGGCCTATGTTCTGGAGATCGGCAATGTTGTCCTGAGCGGCTCTGGTGAGGATCTGTCAAAGGACGAGGCGGTGCAGCGCAGCTACCTCGGTGGCTAGGGGCAGGATGAATGGGGCCTGACCCCAAGGTATAGGCGCGGTATCATCGCGTGCGATCCCAGCGCGCGGCATGCGATGATACCGCAACAAGAAGGGGTGCGCCCGATGGATCAGTTGCAATTCTACGTCACGGTGCGGTCGCCGTATTCCTATCTGGCGCTTGATCGCGTCGTGGCATTGGCCGAAAAACACCAGCTTGAGCTGGTTTTGAAGCCGGTTTACCCCTTGGCGATACGGTTGCCTGCGTTTTTTGACGCCGGGCATCCAGCTTTGCTGACCTATCTGCGACGAGATGCCGAGCGTGTGGCGCAGATGCAGGGCATATTGTTTTCATGGCCCATGCCGGACCCGATTGTGCAGGATTTGGCGACAAGCGAAATTGCAACCGAACAGCCGCATATTCGGCGCTTGTCCCGACTGCTTGTTGCTGCATGCGACATGGGGCAGGGTGTTCAGGCCTATCGGGCAATGAGCCGTCTGTTGTTTCGTGAGCGCGGCGATTGGTCCGCCGCAGGTGCGCTAGAGGGAGCGATGCGGCGTGCGGGCTGTGATTGGGCGTATCTCTGCACACATATCAAAGAAAACCCCGAGACCTGTGATCGTATCCTGTCCGCCAACAGTACGGATCTGGAGCGGGCCGGACACTGGGGCACGCCGTCGCTGGTGTTCGGGGATCAGCTTTTCTTTGGGCAGGACCGGATAGAGATGTGTGATTGGTTCCTCGGCCAAACTTCCTAGCCGTGTTTGCGCGCGGCTGGGCTGAGCGCAAGAAAAAGGGCCGAAGCGGCAGAAAACCGCCCCGGCCAATCGGTTACTTCAATGCACCGACTTCGCGGTAATACCGCGCGGCACCCGGATGCAGCGGCATGCCGGCCCGGTCTTCGACGGCGAATTCAATGTTCAGCGCCGTGGCCCAGGGCGCATCCGAAGAGATCGAATCGAGATTGTCCCAGAACGCCTTGGTCATCTGGTAAACCGCTTCTTCATCCAGATCGGCGCGCACACCGATGCCGACCGGCGTGTCATTGGACACGACCGGGCCATCGTTCATCTGGTTCTTGTACATGTTGGGGGCAAGTTCGGTGATATAGCGGAAATTGCCGAGATATTTGTCGACCGCCTCGCCGGTGTGATCTTCGGGCGCGATAAAGCGCACGCTTTCGGTTTCGGTGAACTGCAGGAACTGCTGGCAGGGGTCGATACAGCCGTTCACATACATGTCGATCTTGCCGTCTTGAAAGGCCTGGAACCCGGTTGCCCAGTTGGCGGTGATCGCTTCATAATCCTCACCCGCGACAAGGCCGGTCGTCGCCTCGATCCAGCCTTTGGCCGCGTTGAACGCGCCGCCGCCTGCGGGGCCGAGAAAGACGGTGGTCCCTTCGATGTCATCGAGATATTCGATGTCGCTGTCGCCACGCACGGCATAATGGTAGTCGCCATAGGGGAACCACATCAACAGCGCGAGGTTTTCGGCAAGGGCGGCGGCGTCGGCCTCTCTGGCATACATGGCCGTGCCGTTTTTCTGGAACGTATAGATTGTCGGCGAGGTCATCCACATGTCGAGATTGCCGCGCGCGGCCTCGAGCTGGTGCACCGTGGCGGCGCCACCGCCGGCCACTTCGATCTCGACCGTGTCCTGGTTCGAGTTCACCACATTGGCGAAGGTCGCCATTGTGATCGCCTGGCCAAGGCTTGGTTCGATGGTGGCCATCTTGAGCGTTTCTGCGCCCGTCGTGGTGGCGAATGTCGTGGCGGTCAGGGCCGCCAGGGTCAGGTGTCGCATCTTGTTTCCTCCCGGTTGAATGCGTTCTTGTGTCAGGTCGGTGTCGCGGCCGTGGGTCTGGCAAGGCGCGGACTTGCGAAAATCAGCGCGAGGCCCAGTGCGGCGGCGGGTGCGGCGATGGCAAGCTGCGGCAGCAGGGTCAGCCCGCCCAGGGCCAGCCGCAAGACCCGCTCGATCGGGGGCAGACGGTTGCGGTCAAAGCCCGCAAGCGCCGAGGCGATCAGCCACATCGCAAGGGTGAAAGCGCCGATGATCCAGAAGAAATCAAACCAGGTGACGGTCGAAATGTCGATCATGGCGCGGGACACGACCCGGTCTTCGCCGAACCATTCGAACATCACCTGAAGCTTGTACAGAACCGCCGGATGATAGACGAAAACAAAGGGGATCAGGAACCCCGCGAGGGCGATCTTGGCGGCCTCGAATCCGGTTCTGATCGGATCGGCCCCGGCGATGGGCGCGGCGGCAAAGGCCGCAAGCGCAACCGGCGGCGTGACCGTCGACATCATCGCAAAGACGACGACGAACAGGTGCAGGGTCAGCGGCGCAATGCCCACCGCGTCGATGCCCGAGCTAAGCGCAATCACGATGATGAAATAGGTTGCCCCCGGCGGCAGGCCCATGCCCAGCACGATTGCCCCCAGCGCCACCACCACCAGCACCAGCGGCAGCGGACCATCGGCCAGTTCCGCCAAAAGCTGTGACAAACGGCCGGCAAAGCCCGAGGTCTGGATCAACCCGACGATCAACCCGATGGCGGTCACGATGATGACGATGGTGGCGGCCATCCGGCCGGCATCGACAACCGCACGCCACAACCGGCTGGCCGAACGGAATTCGCGGAACAGGATACTCGCCGAGATCAGCGCCACAACCAGCCCGTAAAAACCGGCCTTTGGCACCGAAGGTTGGGAAAACAGGAAATAGCTGAGCGTGCCAAGCGGGATCACGAAGACCAGGCATTGCAGCCATTCCTTGCCGGTCAATTTAGGGCGTTCCGACGCGGGCAAAGCGCCGATGCCGCATTTGCGGGCCTCGAAATAGACCGCCAGAAACGTGCCGAGATAAAAGAAAATCGCAGGCAGGATCGCCGCCACCACGATGTAGCGGTATTCCAGTCCGATCTGCCCCGCGACGAAAAAGGCCACAACCCCCATCACCGGCGGCATGATCTGCCCCCCGGTCGAGGCGGCGGCCTCGACCGCGCCTGCAAAGGCGGGTTTGAACCCGGCCTTGCGGATGACCGGAATGGTCATCACCCCGGTGGACACCACGTTGGAAATCGCCGCCCCCGACAATGTGCCAAACAGCGCCGACGACGCAACCGAGGCATGCGCCGCCCCGCCGGTCATGCCACCGGTCAACCGGTTGGCGATCTTCATCAACAGATCACCCGCCCCGCTGGCCATCAGCACAGCGCCAAAGACGATAAAGATCAGAACGTTGCCGGTGACCACCTGAATCGGTTGGCCGAACATGCCGCCCGTCTGGGCCCAGAATTGCAGGATCATCTGGCGCAGGTTCTGGCTGAACGTCGACTCGGACCCGGCCAGGATACCGGTCCAGTCCGGCAGATAGCCCTTGATGAAAAAGTAGATCACCCAAAGCAGGCAGAACCCGACGATAAAGCCGCCAAACAGCCGCCATGTCAGGTACAGCGTGATGGCCGTGGCCAGCGGGAACATGACATAGTCGATGCCGCGCGCCGTTGGCAAAACACCTGCGTCCGATGCAAAGATCGCGATGATCCAGCTGGTAAAGGCCGCCGCCGCCAGGATCGTCAACGCCCAGTTGACCGCCCTCAGCCCCGGTTCGCGGTGCAGCGTCAAAAGCGTGACGGCAAAGCTGAGCACGATGGGCAGCCCGACAATCAACCCGGTGGGCAGCAGGAACCCCTGCTCAAACGCGCGATAGGTGGCGCCCAGCCAATGTTCGCGCAGGAAAACCCGTTGATCGCGGCGGCTCATCTCGTCGAAGGCGGGTGTCGTGGTTTCGATGAACCAGCGGACAAAATCGTTGATCGGGCCAGAGGCGGAATACAGCACGATCACGCCGACAAAGATCGCCGCAATCACATCCGAGATGTGTTTATCAAACAGGATGCCGCGCCTCTGCGGCATTGTCTTTGCATCGGTTGTCATTGGGTTTCCTCCCCGGCCTCAGGGCCGTCCAGATGAACCTGACGCGCAGGCCCCCGGTATTTTTCTGTAAGCTCGTCCGGCACTTCGCTGCCATCGACGAGAAAGGGCAGGATGCCGCGACGCATCGTGACACCGCGCATTGCCAAGATGTCGGCGTCGGATTTTGTCACCCGTTGCGCCATGCGCCGGCCCCATTGCCCAAGGAATTCATACAGCCGGTCGATCTGTGGCGCGTGCTCCTCCTTCGCGCCGAGATCGGTGAATTCCTGTGGGTCGGTGGCCAGGTCAAACAGCATTGGGCGAAAGCCACCTTCGAAGTGGATCAGTTTCCAGCGCCCGTCAAAAACCATGAACATCCGCGCATCGCGGGGCGTGACGCCCAGTTGCGCGGCGCGCGGCGTGACAGAGTAGTCGTATTCACTGATGACGTAGTCGCGCCAATCCTCGGGCGTTTCGCCCTGAATCCACGGCATGAGCGATCGACCTTCGATGATGTGATCGGCCACGGTGCCGCCTGCGGCATCGACAAATGTCGCGGCAAGGTCGATGGCCTCGACCAGCGCATCACAGGTCGTGCCGCGCGTGGCGTCGGCGCTGTTGCGTGGGTCGCAGATGATCATCGGGATCTTGACCGATGCCTCGTGAAAGAAATCCTTTTCGCCCAGCCAGTGATCGCCCAGATAATCACCATGGTCCGAGGTCAGCACGATCATCGTGTCGTCCATCTTGCCCGTGGCTTCGAGGTGATCAAGCAGGCGGCCCAATTGATCATCACATTGCTTGATCAGGCCCATATAGGCCGGGATGACCTTTTCGCGCACTGCGTCCTGCTGAAACGCCTGTGCCACGCGAATGTTGTGATAGGCGTCCAGAACAGGGTGCGGATCGTTCAGTTCCGAAGCGTCCCGCACAGGTGCCTGTATCTGGTTGTGGCCGTACATGTCGTGATAGGGCGCGGGCACGATATAGGGCCAATGCGGCTTGATAAAGGACACATGCGCGCACCAGGGCCCCTTGGCCTCATCCACAAACCGGATGGTTTCGGAGGTCAACCACGGGGTTTCGCTGTGTTCTTCGCGGATATTGGCGGGCTTGTCGGCGTTGCGAAACATCCAGCCCGATGCGATCTCTCCGTCGCTGACCCCGGCGTTGGCATAATCGGCCCAGGGGTTTTCGCCGTCATACCCCTGGGCCTTCAGGAATTCGTTATAGGGGGAGCGTTTTTCGTCATAGAACCCATCCGGCCCCATCCCCCAAAGCCCGTCATCCCGCGCCCATGCGTCGAAACCACAATCTGCCTGACGCGCGCCGATTACGCTGTCGGGTGCCAGTCCCAGCCGCGCCATGCCCTTGGCATCGGCCTTCATGTGGGTCTTGCCCATCAGCCAGCAATCCATGCCGGCCTCACGCAGGTGATCGCCCAGTGTCACCTCGCCTACGCGCAGGGGAAATCCGTTCCACTGCGCCCCATGCGAAGACACATAGCGCCCGGTATAAAAGCTCATCCGCGAAGCGCCGCAGATCGGCGATTGTACGTAAGCATTGGTAAAGCGCACGCCGCGCGCCGCCACCCGGTCAAAATTCGGCGTGTCCAATGTGGCATGACCCGCACAGCTCAAATAATCAAAGCGCAACTGGTCATACATGATGAACAAGATATTCATCGCGGCCTCCCAACCTGTGCACCGCGGCGCGGCGCCCTCCCGATGGGTCAGGTGTAGCGCTGAAAATCTATTCGCACGAGAACCGAAATGTTGATGGGTATATCCTTTGGGAATACCCTAGCCAAATTCGTTTTGGGCGACCTGCAGCACGCAATCCGAAAAATACCGCACGGCCGGGGTCGGGGGACGTTCCGAGGCGGTGACAAGCGCAATTGGCGAAGACGAGAGCGGATCTTCCAGCGCCAGCGCCCGGATTTTGTACCGGCCCTCGATGATATCCAGCAGCAACGCGGGAAAGGTGCACAGCACATCGCCGCCTTCGACCATTGCCAGAATACTGGTGATGGAATCCGAGGTCACCATCGGGTCGGGCGGCGGCAACCCGCGCGAGATGAAATGCCGTTGCAGATAAGGCAGACGCGCCCGCGTGCCGATCATCAGCCAATCGGCCCCTTCCAGATCCGCCAGCCGGGTTTTGTTCACCCAGCGAGAATTGTTGCTTGCGATGATCGCGACAGGCGTGTCGACGAGATGCGCCACCGTCAGCCCGGCGATATCCGCGGCGCGTGGTTCCGGCCCGATCACCAGATCGACCAAACCGTCGCGCACCGGGCCAAAGGCCATCGGCTCATGCCCGCCGGTGATCTGCACGCGTACCTTGGGAAAGCGCCGCTTGAACCGGCGGATGGCGCCGCCGACGATCCGGCTGGCGGCCATGGGGGACACTGTGATGTTCAGCTGCCCGGTGCCTGCGCTGCTGCGTTGTTCGACGTCTTCCTGCATCTTGCGCAATTCCGCCCGAATGATCCCGGCGCGGCGCAGAACCTGCGTGCCTTCTTCTGTCACCGCGACACCGCTTGGTGCACGTTTGAAGATCGCGGTGTTCAATTCGGCCTCGGCCTGGCGCAGGGCCTTGGTGACCGCTGGTTGGGTCTTGCCCAACAGTTTCGCGGCCGCGCGGATGCTGCCGGCCTGTTCAATCGCCAAAAGCATTTCGATATGCTGTAGTTTGATCATGTGGAGGCCTCCCGCGCTCTATGCGCCAAGGTTATACCCCCAAACAATCCGTTCCTAGCCTCGCGTCCCAATCTCCCGTTGAATGCCGGTCGGAGACCTGTTGGATGCCGTGCCCGGACACAATTTCCCGGTCGCCCCGGCGCGGGATAATACCCCAACGATCAGATCCATCGGCATCAGCCCGACCAGAGAAAGCCCCGCCGGATCTGACGTGTCGCAAAGGTTTTGGGGCAACTCGGCCCGTCCCACCTTAGGCAGAGGTCGCCGCGTTCAGCGCAATGTCCATCAATTCACGGATCTTTTCTTCTCGGGTTTGCGCGACGACACGGCCCAGCTCATCGTCGCCTTTCAGGACAACCAGCGTCGAGCGGCGCGGGATCCGCATCCGCGCAGCCATCTGGGAGCGGCCATAAAGATCCCAGTCAATCTCGATAAAGGTGATGTTGGCTTCATAAGCCGGGTTCTCGGCCTTCAGCTTGTCCATGACCCGCTTTTGCGCATGACAGGTGCTGCACCAGCTGGCGGTGAAATCGAGAAACAGGGTCTCACCCGCGTCCAGCCGCGCATCCAGCATCCCGGGTTTGTAAGCCAAAGGCGCCGCACCAGCGGCATGCGGCAACAGTCCGCTGCCTGTGGTTGCAAGGAAAGCTGCGCTCAGTTGGAAAAAATCGCGTCGATGCATATCGGGGTCCTCGGGTTCACAAGATCACAGAAAAGTCGATCAGCCAATCGGGCATATTCTGTAGTGCCCAGGCTTCGATGACATGGTTCAATCGGAACAGCAGCGCCAGCCCAACCGCAATGAAAACGCCGCCCAACACCGGGCGTGATACTTTTGCCAGGCGGCGCAGGGCCATTGTATTTTGCGCAACATAGGCCAGCGCGATGATGATGGTCGACACGCCCGCCGCAAAAAATACCATGATCCCCGTGGCGCGCAGCAGATCGTCGCCTTGGCTTGCCAGGGCGATGGCCCCGCCCAACGTCGGCCCGACACAGGGCGACCAAACCGCCCCCAGCAGCAACCCGCCCAGAAACTGGCCCTGCGGTCTTGATCGGTCGATCTGATCAAGCCGGCCATCGGCGCTGGCGGCAAAACCCGCGGTTGCCGTTGAAAAAGCGGCGGAAAACCGGGGGATCACCAGCATGGTGCCAAACACAATCATCAACACCGCGCCAGCCTGGGCAATATGGTCGGAATGCAGCCCGATCAAATGGCCGAATGCGGTCACGGATACACCCAGCACGACAAAAGACAGGCTCATACCCGCCGCGAGCCACAGCGGCCCGGATCGCCCGGATTGCAGGGCGGTGGCCAGCACAATTGGCAGCACCGGCAGAACGCAGGGGTTGATCAGGGTCAGCAGCCCCGCGCCATATGCAAACAACATTTCCATTGCCCTTTTGTTGCCTCGGGCGGTTGAAATGTCATCTGACAAGTGGGTGATCGCCCCGGATCACAGGATTACAAGGTCACAGGGTCGAGCGTGGCGTCTTGGGCGCCCGTTGTTTCGACAATTGCACCGCCAGGATACCCGCGGCGATAATCGCCACGCCAATCACATCCAGCAGTCCCAGGTTTTCTTTCAGCAGCACGGCCGCCACCGCAGCGCCAAAGAAGGGGTTCAGGAAATGAAAGGTTGCGGCCTTGACCGCGCCAATGCGGTTGACCAGCGTGAACCAGACAAAGGTGGCCAAAAGACCGGGCACAAATGTGGTGTAGATAAAGGCCAGCACCAATGACGTTGTCATCTGGACCTCAAACGGCCATTCCAAAGCAAAGGACGCCACCCCAAGAATTGCCGCCCCCACAAGCATCTGCAATCCCACGATCATCATCACATTGCCGCCCGATGATGCGCCACGGACCGAAAGGGTGGCAATTGTCAGCGCCGCCGCGCCGGCCATGCACAGCGTCAGGCCAAACATATCGACACCGGCGCCAATCCGCGCGCCCATGATCACCATGACCCCGCCAAACCCGGCGACCAGCCCGGCCACCGCAAGCCTTGGCAGTTTTTCGCGAAAGAACACCCAGCCCGCCAGCGCCACCATAAGCGGCATTGTGGATGCGATGATCGAGGCCAGCGAAGCTTCGATGGTTCGCATGGCGACAAAATTCAGGCCAAGGTACATCGCGTTCTGGCATATGCCGAACACCAGCGTCGCTCGCCATTGCAAGCGGCTGAGCCGGAAGTTCTGGCCCATGGCCAATGCGATGGCGATCCCGATCACCCCGGACACCAGAAACCGCAACGCCAAAGACCCCATCGGCGGGGCATAGGCAACGATGATCCGGGCCGAGGTAAAGGCCGAAGACCACATGGCGGCAAAAGCCAGGCCCATCAATATCGCACGTAAATCCATGGGCTCTTCCTATGGCGGAGGGTGGGGAATGAAAAGCGGCGTTATTGCACGACCTTGGTCGGACCATAGGCGGCGCGGAACCGGGCATGTGCCGCATCATAAGCGCCCTGCAATTCTGTATTGGGGGCAATCACGCCTGCGATGTCGGGCGGGGTCATGATGTCCTGCCAATTTGCGCCTGCGGCGGCCATGCCCAATCGCGCGGCCCCCAGGGCCGCACCGAATTCACCATCGGCCGGCAGCGCCAGTGGCACGCCCAACACGGTGGCGATCAATTGCAACCAATAATCCGACCGGCTGCCGCCCCCCAGCGCAATCAATTGCTCGATCCGTGCGCCGGTCTGGACCAGCGCATCGAAACTGTCGCGCAGACCAAAGGCCACACCTTCCAGCACCGCGCGGGTCATATCCTCGCGGCTGGTGGCGGTGGACAGCCCGGTGAAGCTGCCGCGAATGGCGGCATCGTTATGTGGTGTGCGTTCCCCCGACAAATAGGGCAGGAACCGGACCTGTCCCGGCGGCTGCAAATCCCGCAGCGGCGCAGTCAGTTCCGCGGGCGTGGCCCCGGTGATCTGTGCCAGCCAATTGAGACTGTCGGTCGCCGACAACATCACACCCATCTGATACCATTGCCCGGGCACGGCATGGCAAAAGGTATGCACCGCAGTTTCCGGTGCCGGGGCATAGCCATCGCGTGCCGCCAGCAGCACACCCGAGGTGCCGAGCGAGACAAATCCCTGACCTTCGTTCAGCGCGCCAATGCCACAGGCCGCCGCCGCATTGTCCCCAGCGCCGCCGGCAACCGACACCGGGCCGCGCAATCCCCATTTTTGGCACAGTTCTTCGCGCAATTGTCCGGCTTCTTCGCTGCCTTCGACCAGTCTTGGCATCTGGTCGCGGCGCATGTGACCGGCGGCCAGCAGGTCATCGGACCAATCCCGTCGCCCCGTGTTCAGCCAGGAGGTGCCGGCGCTGTCGGACATATCGGCGACATAGGCGCCGGTCAGATGGAAATTGACATAGGCCGCCGGCAAAAGCACCTTGGCCACCTGATCAAACAGCTCGGGCTCATGGGTGCGGACCCAATCCAGCTTGGGCGCGGTAAAGCCCGGAAAAACGATATTGCCGGATTCGGCGCGCAGGATCGGCAATGCGTCAAGGCGCGCGGCCTCCTGACTGGCGCGGCTGTCGTTCCACAGAATACAGGGGCGCAGCACCTTGCCGTCGCCATCCAGCAGGGTCGCGCCATGCATATGACCGGCCACGCCGATGCCGCGCAGGTCGGCAAATCCGGGGCAGGTGGTGCGCAGTTCCTCGATCGCGCTGTCCAGAGCGGCAATCCAGTCGGCGGGGTCCTGTTCCGACCAGCCCGGATGGGGGTGATGGGCGCGGTAATGGCGTTCCGTCGCACCCAGCGGCGCGCCGTCTTCTGTCACCAAAAGCGCCCGCAATCCCGATGTCCCCAGATCAATGCCAAGATAGCTCATGATCGCAATTCCCCTTCGCAGTGATGTCTCTGTCGCTCGGGTGTCGTGGCGCCCGTGCCATGTTTCAAAACCACTGGCCGGTTTCCATCAACCCTAAATCCAGCAATTGCCGCGAATGCCATTCGAAGGGCACAGAGTTTTTCCAGGTGAACTGGTGAATATCAAAGGTCGATCCGGCGTTCAGTTTCAGCGCCTTGGCCGTGCGGAACGAGGCGACCACCGCCGTCAGGTTGTTGTGCCAGGGGCAGGCGTAGGTGTTGAATTCCTCGTCATCAAAGGTGTTGTCCGGGCGCATCGTGAGCTTGGGTTTGGCACGGAAAATCGACACCCGGTCGATCTTGCGCCGCGTGGGGGGCACATGTTCTTCGTACCGCCAGCGCAATCCGCCGTGGAAATCCAACTGTCGCTCTTTGGGGTGACCATGGTTTTTCGGGTCCGGGCGGGCCAGTGCATAATACCCGCTGCGGTCGATCTGGGCGTCGTCCAGTGACACCGCATTGGGAAATTTGTTCAGATCCTGGGCATAAAGATCAACCACAAAGGTCAACATCGCATCGCGCCGTTCCTCGGCGTGGAAGGTCAGCATTTCGCTGATGGTGCGGGTTTCGCAAAACGGATAGAACAGATATTCCGCATTGTAACAATAATAGAGCCAGCTGGTCCCCGCGACCGGGATCACCGCATTGACCAATGCCTCGATCCCGCCATCCCGTGCGGTGGTGTGATCGACACGGCAGATGCCATCGCTCAGATCATCGGGAAGGTTCACCCGGTCAGGCATGAAGCCGACAATTGTCTTGAACCCAAGATGCTGATGGTGGCGCAGCGTCGAGGCAATTTCAACATCGTCTTCGCACAGGATCAGGGCAACTGGGCCCTTGGCCAGAACGGCCTTGCCGCGCGCCAGAAAGTCCAGGAGAGAGGAAAACCGCATGTCTGTCATTTTGCCATGATCTTGAAATTTCGCTGCATCGACACCCCGAAGCTTGCCGCAGACTCGGTGAATTTTGTGTGCATTGCAAGACAGGTGGTTTTTGCTGTACCTAGACGCCTTCTAACCTGCCCTCAGACCGGCCTTATGACGCGCCCAAGGATTTGACAATGTCCGACCCCAAAAAGCTTTTTATCAAGACCTACGGCTGCCAGATGAATGTCTATGACAGCGAAAGGATGGCGGAATCGCTGGGCGGGCAGGGCTATGTCGAAACCAAAAGCCCCGAAGACGCGGACATGATCCTGCTGAACACCTGTCACATTCGGGAAAAGGCGGCGGAAAAGGTCTATTCCGAATTAGGTCGCTACAGGGGATTGAAAGAGGCCAAGCCGGATCTGAAAATCGGCGTTGCGGGCTGTGTCGCCCAGGCCGAGGGACAGGAAATCATGCGCCGTCAGCCGATGGTTGATTTGGTGGTGGGCCCGCAAAGCTATCACCGCCTGCCCGAGTTGGAGGCCAAGACGCGGGACGGGTCCAAGGCATTGGACACCGATTTCCCCGAAGAAGACAAATTCGAGCACCTGAAATCCCGGCCCAAGGCGGCCCGTGGCCCCACCGCCTTTCTTACTGTGCAGGAAGGCTGCGACAAGTTCTGTGCCTTCTGCGTTGTGCCCTATACCCGGGGCGCCGAAGTGTCACGCCCGGTGACACAGGTTCTGGACGAGGCCCGCGAGCTGGTCGACCGCGGTGTGCGCGAAGTGACGTTGCTTGGGCAGAACGTGAATGCCTATCATGGTGCGGGGCAGGGCGGGGATTGGTCGCTGGCGCGGCTGATCGACGGTCTGGCCGAGATCGACGGTCTGGAACGCATTCGCTATACCACCAGCCATCCCAACGACATGTCGGACGATCTGATTGCCGCCCATGCGGACTGCGCGAAGCTGATGCCCTATTTGCATCTGCCGGTACAGGCCGGGTCGGACAAGATCCTGAAGCGGATGAACCGGGCCCATACGGCCGAGAGCTATCTGCGTCTGATTGAACGGCTGCGGGTGGCGCGGCCTGATATGCATTTTTCCGGCGATTTCATTGTCGGCTTCCCGGAAGAAACCGAAGAGGATTTTCAGGCGACGCTCGATCTGATCCGCGAAGTGCGCTACGGCACGGCCTATTCGTTCAAATATTCCACCCGCCCCGGAACCCCCGCCGCCGAACGCCCCCAGGTCGAAGAAGCGGTGAAAAGCGAACGGTTGCAACGGCTTCAGACGCTGATTAGCGAACAACAACGCGCCCTTCAGGACGCGATGGTCGGGCGCGAAGTGTCGGTCTTGTTTGAAAAGTCGGGGCGTATGCCGGGCCAGATGGTCGGAAAATCCGAATATCTTCATGCGGTGCATGTCACCGATGCCAAGGTCGCGCGCGGCGACACCGCCCGCGTGCGCGTCGTCGAAAGCCTGACCAATTCACTGGCGGGCGTCCTGGCCTGAGCGCGGCGCCCGGCGTCATTGCCGGGGGAAGACCCGGGCGGGGTGACCCCGCCCTTTGCTCATGTTCGTCTAGGTCGTGCTTGTCCGGATCGACCAGGCGTTAGTAGTTGTGCTTGCGATGCGACGCGCGGTCGTAATAAATCCGCAGCATCGTTGATTTCAGCCCCTCGGGGTTGCCGACCAGCGCCGGGTCGCGGCAGACCCGTTCTGCAATCGCATGGGCGTTGGGGAAGTCATAGCCAATCGCCACCAGGCTGTCGATGAACACCGGATTCGGGCGATCCCAGATCACGTCGTTCCACGGGCCCCGAAAACAGCTGACAACGATTTGCGTCCCGGTCGGACCATAGGCGCCGTGGTGGCTGTGTTTGTGCTTGCCACCCGCCATCGCAGGGGCCGCGAAGGCCGCACAGACGGCGGCCAGGACAATTGCTTTTTTCATGGTGTATTCCTAATCGAATGGTGCGGCCAAATGCTTTGGCCTGGGAAGCGCGTTGCGCACGATCGTGGCCCGGCAGATGGGCTGCGCCGTGACAGGGTGCAACGTGACTGCTTGCGAGATTAATCTTCTGTTAACACTTTCCAAAGAGGTTTTTCTCTTTGGTTACAAATTGACATCAATCCGACGTATCAATCGGAATTGTTCGCAAATCCGGGCCATTTGTCATCCGCGAAATCACTGCTGCTTTTTGCCGCCAGGATGAGCAGAGCGACCTAACTGCCTGAGAAACATTGCACTCTGACCGCTGTGGATAAGTCAAAAAATCGCCGATATAGCGGAACATCCGCCAAACCCCCGCAATATCTGGATTTTTTCCTTCACACCTCTGGATTGTTTGTTAAAGTGTTGAATATAGAATGAGTTAGGGTTCCGCTGGGATTGATTCTCTTTGCGGCGGGCCCCTCGGGGGAAACACTTTAACAAGGGACAAAAAGCTGTGGGGACTTTTATCACCAAAGCCTTTCGGGCCGCTGCCATGGGTTGCGCCACCGCTGCTGTTGTTGCCCTGTTCTCGGCCAGCATGGCCGATGCGCAGGCGTTTACGCGTGACACACCGTCACAAAACGGACGGGACAGGGGCCAATATATTCCGGAAATCGTGCTGACACCGGATGGCTGCGAAGTCTGGGCCGCAGATGATGGCGCCGAAGGCTATGCATCGAACCGGCTGACCCGCAAAGGCACGCCCATCTGTCATGATGTGACCTCCTGTGGTGTGCTGAATGCCGATCAGTTCTTTGCCACGGACAGCTATCGTATCCATTCCCAGGGCCGCGCCCGGCTGCAGCAATTCTTTCAGAGTTCGTCTGCCTTTGCCTATACAATTGTTGGTCACACCGACAGCCGCGCCAGCTACGAATATAACCAACGTTTGAGCTACAATCGCGCGGTTTCGGTCGCCAAGGTCGCCAAATCGGTTGGTGCGAAAATTGTCGACGTGCGTGGCATGGGCGAAACTGCCCCCGTCGCCACCAATAGTACGCGCGACGGCATGGCCCGCAATCGCCGCGTTGAAATCCTGTGCTTCCAGTAAGGGGACGCGACATGAAAATCGTCAAACTCTGTGCCGCCCTGTCGCTGGGCTTTGTTGTCGCTGCCTGCGACGAAGGCGTGCGCGGCTATCCTGCCGACAAAACGGTGGATCGCGGCATCAATGACCATTCGCTGAAAACCCTGAAATGGGGTATTTTTGTGGATCCTGATGGTTGCGACCATTGGATCTCGGATGATGGTGTCGAAGGATATCAGGTCAATCGGCTTGACCGCTACGGCAAGCCGGTGTGTTCCGGTGTTGCCCCGCCGACCTATACCGCCGGTGATTTCAAGGGCGGGTCGTTTATTCCCGATCCTAACTGATCACCACTGGCGATCCAGAATATTGAACAGCCGCGGGGGTCGTCCTGCGGCTGTTTCTGTTTGCGAAGGTGAACGGGAAAGCCCGGTTTTTCTCAAAACGCCGCAAATTCATGAAGCCCAGGTGACATTTTCCAACCGGCCCCTTGCCAAGGCTTGAAGTCTCGGCTTTGCTGATCACCATATATTCGACGGAGGCCGAATTGGACCCACAGCATCTTGATGACACGACCGCAGCGGACACCCTGCAAGAAACAGTGCTGGAATTTCCTGACAACCGCTTGCTGATCGACCTGTGTGGTGAATTCGACCGCAATCTTGCGGCCATTGAATCACGTGTGTCGGTTCAAATTCTGCGCCGTGGCAACCATCTTGCCGTGATCGGCGGGGACGAGGCCCGCCAACAGGCCGCCGATGTCCTTACCGCGCTTTATCAACGGCTAGAGGCCGGGCGCACAGTTGAAACAGGTGACATTGACCGCGAATTGCGCATGGCGCCAGAGGACGAAGGCAGCCGCGACGGCGACCAGCTGGATATGTTCCCCGGCGGCCATGTGGAAATCAAAACCCGCAAGAAACTGATCGAACCGCGCACCGATGCGCAAAAACGCTATGTGCGGTCGCTGTTCGAAAAAGAGCTGGCCTTTGGCATCGGCCCGGCCGGCACGGGCAAAACCTATCTCGCCGTGGCGGTGGGCGTGAATATGTTCATGAACGGCAATGTCGACCGGATCATCCTGTCGCGCCCTGCGGTCGAAGCCGGTGAAAAGCTCGGCTATCTGCCCGGCGACATGAAGGACAAGGTCGATCCCTACATGCAGCCGCTTTATGACGCGCTGAATGATTTTCTACCGGCCAAACAGCTGGCGAAATTGATCGAAGAAAAGAAAATCGAAATTGCGCCACTGGCCTTCATGCGCGGTCGTACCCTGGCAAATGCCTTTGTGGTGCTGGACGAGGCACAGAACGCCACCTCGATGCAGATGAAAATGTTCCTGACCCGCCTTGGCGAAGGCTCGCGCATGGTCATCACCGGCGACCGCACCCAGATCGACCTGCCACGCGGGGTCGCATCGGGGCTTGCAGATGCCGAGCGGCTGCTCAATATGATCCCCAATATCGCCTTCAACTATTTCACATCCAAGGATGTGGTGCGCCATCCGCTGGTTGCGGCGATTATTGAAGCCTATGAACGGGATGCGGCTGCGCCTTGATGCGGGTCCAGCCCTTCTTCTGTTGATAAATATCCCGGGGGTCCGGGGGCAGCGCCCCCGAAATTGTGCCATATGTTGACGGAAACACTTATCGAAGATCCAAATTGGCAGCAGATCGATTTTCCCGATCTGGCCGAAACCGCGTCGCGGGCGGTGCTGGGGCATCTGGACCTTGATCCCGAACATTTCGAAATCGCAATTCTGGCCTGTGACGATGCCCGCATCGCCACATTGAACGCTGACTTTCGCGGCAAGCCACAGCCGACCAATGTTCTGTCCTGGCCAGAGGAGGATCTTTCCGCCCAGATCGCGGGCCAGCCCCCCGAAGAGCCGCCAACCGGCGGCGATGAGGCACAGCCGCTGGGCGATATTGCCATCGCTTTTGGCACCTGCCAACGCGAGGCCGAGGATCAGAACAAGCGGTTTGACGCCCATGTGACCCATTTGGTTGTTCATGGGGTGTTACATTTGCTCGGCTATGACCATATCCGCGACAAGGATGCCACTGTCATGGAGGCACATGAACGTGCCATACTTGGCAAATTGGGTATTTCAGACCCATATAGAGACGAATCGGGCGATTGACGCCCACAGCGGACAGGACGATGGACGATACAGATCCCCCTTCTAATGCAGCGCAACGCGCGCAATCCGAACCCCAGACCATTCAGAAAACCGGATTTTTTCGTCGGATTTTTTCGGCGCTTCGCCCAACCCCTGTGACACCGGAGGTGGCGAACGGCACCTCGATGCCGGCGCCTATGCCGATGACACATGGGATGATAAATCTGCGGCGTCTGACGGTCGAAGACGTGGCAATCCCCAAGGCCGACATTGTCGCCGTGCCGGTGACCATCACCCGCGAGGATCTTTTGGATGTGTTCCGCGACAGCGGGCTCAGCCGCCTGCCGGTCTATGATGGCACCCTGGACACGCCGCTTGGCATGGTTCACCTCAAGGATTTTGCCCTGAAACACGGCTTTAACAGCGGCCCGGGCGGGCGCTTTGCGCTCAAGGCGATGATGCGGCCGCTGTTGTTTGTGCCGCCCTCGATGCCGATTGGCGTGTTGCTGACCAAGATGCAGGCCGAACGGCGCCATATGGCGCTGGTGATTGACGAATACGGCGGGGTCGACGGGCTTGCCACGATCGAGGATCTGATCGAACAGGTGATCGGCGAGATCGAGGATGAGCACGACGTCGACGAAGACAAGCTCTGGGCGCAGGAAAAAGGCGGCACATATCTGGCGCTGGCCAAGACACCGCTGGACGAATTCCAGGCCGAAATCGGCATTGATCTGACCGCGACCGATGCGGTCGACGCCGAGGAAATCGACACACTGGGCGGGTTGGTGTTTGTGCTGGCGGGCCATGTGCCGGCGCGTGGCGAAATGGTGCCGCATCCCGATGGACCGGAGTTCGAGGTCGTCGACGCCGATCCACGGCGGATCAAACGTCTGCGTGTCCGTCTGCACAGCAGCCCGCATCCGCCGGCCGAAGCGGTCGAGCTCAAGGCGGGATAGCATGTTGGCGCGTTTCGCCGATTGGGTCGCAGCGCGTGCCCTGCGCCTAGGGACGGCGGCGACGCTGTTGGGCGCATTGGTGGCCCTGGGGCAGGTGCCTTTTGGCTGGGTCGCCCCATCCTTTCTTGCCTTGGCGGTTCTGCTGGCCCTGTTCCAGACCGTGACGACATCCCGGACCGCGGCAACCCCACGTCAGGCGATGATCCTGGGCTGGTTGGCGGGCACCGGGTATTTCGCCGTTGCGCTGAACTGGATTGTGGAACCATTCCTGATCGAGCCAGAGCTTTATGGCTGGCTGGCGCCTTTTGGCCTGTTTGGCTTGTCCGGCGGGTTGGCGCTGTTCTGGGCGCTGGCCTTCTGGGGGGCGGCGCGCCTTGGCGGTGGGGCCATGCGGTTGGCTCTGGCGCTCGCGGTTGTGGAACTGGCGCGTGGCTATGTGTTGACCGGCTTTCCCTGGGCGCTGATCGGCTACATCTGGATCGACAGCGCCTTTGCCCAATGGGCGGCCTGGATCGGCCCCTATGGTCTGACCGCGCTGACCCTGGCCATGGCGGCTTTGCCGGTTTGGTTGTGGCATCGATTGCAGGTGACATTGCCCCTGTTGGGGGCAGCACGGGTGTTTGGCCTGACACTCGGTCTTGGCACCGTGTTGTGGTACGCGGGGCTCACCCAGGCCACCAGCCACGATGCGACGGGATCGGCGCCGGACGCGCCGGTTTTGCGCCTGATCCAACCCAACGCGCCGCAAGATCAGAAATGGGATCCCGAAATGATCCCGGTGTTTTTCAACCGCATGGTGGATTATTCCGCCGCCGCGCCGAAACCCGATCTGGTGATCTGGCCGGAAAGCGCCGTTCCGGTCCTGTTGAACGAGGGCGCAGAGACCCTGGGCTATATTTCCGAGGCGGCAGAGGCGACCCCGTTGTTGCTGGGGATACAACGTAGCGAAGGTTCGGATTTCTATAATTCCGCGGCTTACGTCGATGAAAACGGGGCTGTAACAGCAGTATATGACAAGTTTCATTTGGTGCCATTTGGGGAGTTCATGCCGTTTCCCGGCTTTTGGCAGCGGCTGGGGATAACTGGTCTCGCCGCGCGGGTCGAGGCCGGGTATTCCGCCGGGCCGGGGCCGCGCACGCTGAACCTTGGGGCTGTCAAAGCTTTGGTGTTGATCTGTTACGAGGCGGTTTTCCCGCAATACGCGCGCCATCCCCCCCGCCCGGATGTGTTGATTCAGTTGACCAACGACGCCTGGTTCGGCGCCAATTCGGGCCCCTACCAACATCTGGCACAGGCGCGCATGCGGGCCATCGAAACCGGCCTGCCCATGGTGCGGGTCGCGAACACCGGGGTGTCGGCGGTGATTGATGCCAAGGGCAAGATCATTGATTTCCTGCCGCTGAACACTGCGGGCTATCTGGACGCGCCGCTGCCGCCTGCGTTGGGCGCAACACCCTACGCACGCAGTGGCGATCTTCCTTTAACGTTGTTGCTGTTAGTTCTCGTTTTGAGCCAAATCATGCTGCAAAGACGCAATAGCGATTGACCCTGCTGCCCCTGCGGCATACCGCGGAGCAATCCGGTGTCACAACGGCTTCCTGGCGTGGCACTCTTCATCAATGGAGCGACCTCAATGTCTCGTAATGCCTATGTTTTCACCTCAGAGTCTGTTTCTGAGGGTCACCCAGACAAAGTTTGTGACCGGATTTCCGATGCGGTGCTGGATGCACTTCTGACCGAAGAACCAACCGCGCGCGTCGCCTGTGAAACCTTTGCCACCAGCGGTATGGTGGTGATCGGCGGCGAAGTTGGCCTGTCCAGTCAGGAGCGCCTGCGCGATTATATGGGCCGGATCGGCCAAATCGCGCGCGATTGCATTCAGGACATTGGATATGAGCAGGAAAAATTCCATTGGAACACCTGCCATGTGCTGAACTTTCTGCACGAACAATCGGCCCATATCGCCCAAGGCGTGGATCGCGACGGCGCGGGCGATCAGGGCATCATGTTTGGCTATGCGGTCAAGGAAACGCCCGAGCTGATGCCCGCGCCGATCCAGTATTCCCACGCGATCCTGCGGCGTCTGGCTGAGGCACGCAAAACCGGCGCGGCCCCGTCGCTGCGCCCGGATGCGAAATCCCAGCTTTCGGTGCGCTATGAAGACGGCAAACCGGTTGAGGTCACCTCGATCGTGTTGTCGACGCAGCATGAAAGCGAAGATCAATCCGCCGATGACATCCGCGCGATTGTCGAACCTTATATTCGCGAAGTGCTGCCGACGGAGTGGGTGACCGACAAGACCGAATGGTGGGTGAACCCGACCGGCACCTTTGTCATCGGTGGCCCCGATGGCGATGCGGGTCTGACCGGGCGCAAGATCATCGTTGACACCTATGGGGGGGCGGCCCCGCATGGCGGCGGCGCGTTTTCCGGCAAAGATCCGACCAAGGTCGACCGCTCTGCCGCTTATGCTGCGCGCTATCTGGCCAAAAACGTGGTTGCTGCCGGCATGGCCGAGCGTTGTACCTTGCAGCTGAGCTATGCCATCGGCGTGGCCAAGCCGCTGTCGATCTATGTGGATACCCACGGCACGGGTGAGGTTTCGGAGGCCGAGATCGAAAAAGCAGTGTCGCAATGCATGGATCTGACCCCGCGCGGCATTCGCGATCACCTGGACCTGAACAAACCAATTTATCAACGTACGGCGGCCTATGGCCATTTCGGCCGTGCGCCGGATGCGGATGGTGGTTTCAGCTGGGAAAAGACCGATTTGGTCGAAGCGTTGAAAAAAGCGGTTTGATGCCGGCCTGATCTGGGCCTGATCGGGGCCCGACGCAGATCAGACTTGAAAATTGTAACGCCCCTTCGCGTCGTCGAGGGGGCGTTTTTTTACATGCCGCCACTGTCCTGGACGTGATCCGGGACCTCCGCTGAAACTTGCGATGAGGTCCCGGATCAAGCCCGGGACAGCGATGTCGGGATGGTGATGCCGGAACAATGACGCGAGCTGTGAAAAAATCTTGCAAAATTTCACGACTCGCGCCACCATGAAATTTGTCGGGACAATTTCATGGGGACGCATATGCAGGATCACTCTCCGCACAGTCAGAGCCTCGGGGCCGATTTGCGGGCCTTGCGTCGGGCGCGCGGCATGACACTGGCGGATCTGGCGACGGGGTTGGGACGGTCAGTGGGCTGGCTTAGCCAGGTGGAACGGGATCTTTCAGAACCTTCAATTTCTGATCTGCGCCAGATCAGCGCGGCATTGGATGTGCCGGTTTCGATGTTGTTCGGCCAGGCGCCGGCGCCCGCAGACGAGGTTGGCCATGTGGTGCGCCGCAATGCGCGCCGCCCGATCGGAGCGCGTGCCGCGGGGCTGGTCGAGGAGCTTTTGTCACCGGATCTGACCGATGACTTCGAGATGGTGCACTCCAGCTTTCAACCCCACAGCGAAATTGGCGAAACCGTTCGCAGGCCGACACAGGAGGTCGGTTATCTGATGTCCGGCATGCTCGATCTGGAGATCGCCGGACGTCGGTTCACCCTGCACCCCGGCGACAGTTTCCGCATCCGGGGCGAGCCGTTTCGCTGGAGCAATCCCTATGACGAACCGGCCGTGGCGATCTGGGTCATCGCCCCGCCGGTCTATTGATAGAATTGGAGAGACAGCCATGAGCGATATTCACCAAAAGGATGCAAATCCCCGGTCCTTTCCGACACAGACGCGCGTGGTCATTATCGGCGGCGGCGCGGTCGGGGTGTCCTGTGCCTATCACATTGCTCGGGCGGGCTGGGATGTGGTGGTTCTGGAAAAGAACGAATTGACCGCCGGCAGCACATGGCATGCCGCAGGCAATTGTCCCAATTTCTCGACCAATTGGGCGGTGATGAACATGCAGCGGTATTCGCTGGATCTGTATCGTCGGCTGTCGGACGAGGTTGATTATCCCATCAACTATCATGTCACCGGTTCAATCCGGCTGGGGCACAGCCGCGAAAGGATGATGGAATTTGGACGTGCCTTGAGCATGGGGAATTATCAGGGGCTCAGCCTTGAGATGTTGCAGGTTTCGGACCTGAAGGACCGATATCCCTTCATGGAGGTGCACGACCTTGCCGGGGCGCTTTACGATCCTGACGACGGAGATATTGACCCGGCGCAATTGACCCAGGCGCTGGCGCGCGGCGCGCGGATAGCGGGGGCGCAGATCGAACGTTTCTGCCCGGCCACAGGTGTCAGCCGCAAGGGCGATCAGTGGATTGTGCACACCGAAAAGGGCGATATCGCTTGTGAGAAAGTGGTGAACGCGGCGGGTTATTATGCCCAACGCGTCGGCGAATGGTTCAAACCCTATGGCGGGCGCACCGTGCCGATGACGGTGATGAGTCACCAGTATTTCCTGACAGAACCGGTGCAGGAGATCGAGGATTGGACCAAAGAACACGGCAAACTGCCGCTCTTGCGCGATGTCGACAGCTCTTACTATCTGCGGCAGGAAAAGACCGGGCTGAACCTTGGCCCCTATGAGCGCAATTGCCGGGCGCATTGGGTTGCGCCGGATGATCCGATGCCCGATGATTTCTCGTTCCAGCTTTATCCTGACGATCTGGAGCGGCTGGAATGGTATATCGAGGATGCGATGGCCCGGGTGCCGATCCTTGGCACCTCTGGCGTGGGCCGTGTCATCAATGGCCCGATCCCCTATGCCCCCGACGGCTTGCCACTGATCGGCCCGATGCCGGGGGTGACAAATGCATATGAGGCATGTGTCTTTACCTTTGGCATCACCCAGGCCGGTGGCGCGGGCAAGGTTCTGGCGGAATGGGTGACCGAGGGCCAGACCGAATGGGACATGTGGGCCGTCGATCCCCGCCGATATACCGGCTACGTGGATCAGGACTATTGCAACGCCAAGGCGATCGAGACCTATGGCCATGAATACGCCATGCATTTTCCGCACCACTCTTGGCCGGCCGGTCGCGACAAACGGTTGTCGCCGCTGCATTCCCGTCTGCTTGGGGCGGGGGCGCAATTAGGGGTCTATAACGGTTGGGAGCGGGCGAATTGGTTTGCCGCCCCCGGCGATGATACCAGCGAAGAGGCGACCCAGACCTGGCACCGAAACGGCCCCTGGCAGGCGCGTATTCGCGAAGAATGCGAAGCGGTGCGCGATCACTGTGGCATCCTCGCGATTTCCGGCTTCACCCGGCTAAAGGTCGAAGGCCCCGGCGCACGCGCCTATGTTGATGGGCTCACGGCCTCGCGCCTGCCGAAACCGGGGCGCGTCGGCTTGGCATATTTCGCCGACACACGCGGGCGGATATTGACCGAAACCTCGGTGATGGTGCACGGCGAAGATGAGGTTGGCCTGATCACCGCGGCCATGGCGCAATGGCATGATGGTGAACTGCTGTCGCGGCAAGCCCCCGACGGTATTGTGGTTTCCGACCACAGCGATGCGGTGGAATGTCTGTTGGTGACGGGGCCAAAAGCGCGCGAGATCCTTGAACCTTTGACGGATCACGACCTGACAAAACCCTGGCTGTCGGTCAGTTTCAATGGGCAGGTCGCGGGCAGGGACGCCGCCCTTGTCCGGGTGTCTTACGCGGGCGAGCTGGGTTGGGAAATTCACTGTGCTGCCGGGGATGCCCCGGCGATCTGGGATGCTGTGACGGCTGCCGGGGCCAGACCCATTGGCATGTATGCGCTGAATTCTCTGCGGCTTGAGAAGGGGTATCGCGCCTGGAAGGGTGATCTTTCGAGTGATTATACCCTGCTCGAAGGCGGGCTTGACCGGTTCATCGACTGGTCCAAGGAATTCCCGGGAAAATCTGTGTTGGAGGCGGAAAAACAGCATGGGTCAGCGAAGCGGTTTGTCACCCTGATTGTCGATGCCGGTGATTGCGATGCGCCCTATATGGCGACGCTTTGGCACGATGGCGCGGTGGTGGGCGAGGTCACGTCGGGCGGTTGGGGATACCGTGTGGATGCGTCGATTGCGCTGGGCATGATCCGCGCTGATCTTGCCGCGCCGGGAACCGAGGTCGAGGTCGACATCTTTGGCGAACGCCGCCGCGCAACGGTTCAGCCCGATGCGCCGCTGTGGGACGCGATAAACGAAAGGATAAGAGCATGACCATTATCCCCGCCCATGCGCGTGCCGTTATTATCGGCGGCGGTGTGATTGGCTGTTCTGTCGCCTATCACCTGACGCAATTGGGGTGGCGGGATGTGGTGTTGCTGGAACGCAAACAGCTGACATCCGGCACCACATGGCACGCCGCCGGGCTGATCGCGCAACTGCGGGCCAGTGCCAATATGACGAAACTGGCGAAATATTCGCAGGAGCTTTACGGCGCGCTGGAGGCAGAGACCGGCGTTGCGACCGGGTTCAAACGGGTGGGGTCCATCACCGTGGCCCTGACCAAAGCGCGGTTGGAGGAATTGAAACGATCGGCCGCCATGGCGCGGGCCTTTGGTGTCGAGATCGAAGAAATTTCGCCGGGTGAAATCGGCGCGCGCTATCCGCATCTGAACCTTGATGGCGTTGTTGGGGGCGTTTACCTGCCCAAGGACGGACAGGGTGATCCGGCCAATATCGCGCTGGCGCTGGCCAAGGGCGCACGGCAACGGGGCGCGCAGATTGCCGAACGGACCAAGGCCACCGGCGTCACGCGTCAGGGCAGCCGGATCACCGGCGTTGATTGGCAGGCCGAGGATGGCAGCAGCGGCCATATCACCTGTGATCATGTCATCAACTGCGCGGGCATGTGGGGGCGTGAGGTCGGCAAGATGCTGGGCACCAATGTCCCGCTTCAGGCCTGCGAACACTTCTATATCGTGACCGAGGCGGTGCCCGGGCTGACACAATTGCCGGTGCTGCGGGTGCCGGACGAATGCGCCTACTACAAGGAAGACGCGGGCAAGATCCTGTTGGGGGCATTTGAGCCGGTGGCCAAACCATGGGGCATGGACGGCATCCCCGACAGATTTGAATTCGATCAATTGCCCGAAGATTTCGACCATTTCGAGCCGATCCTCGAACAGGCGGTCCACCGCATGCCGATGCTGGCCGAAGCGGGCATTCACACCTTCTTCAATGGACCAGAAAGCTTTACCCCCGACGATGCCTATCACCTTGGGCAATGTCCGGGGATGGACAACGTCTGGGTCGCGGCGGGGTTCAATTCCATCGGCATCCAATCGGCCGGCGGTGCGGGGATGGCGCTGGCGCAATGGATGGAGACTGGCGAAAAACCCTTTGACCTTGGCGATGTTGATATTGCCCGCATGACACCGTTTCAGGGCAATCGCAGCTATCTGCGCAGGCGGGCCACGGAAACGCTGGGGCTGCTTTACGCCGATCATTTTCCGTTCCGGCAAAAGACGACCGCGCGCGGCATTCGCCGGTCGCCATTTCACGCGCAACTGGCGGAACAGGGTGCCGTATTTGGTGAATTCGCGGGATGGGAACGCGCCAATTGGTTCGCGCGTGACGGCCAGCCAGCGGAATATCAATACTCCTGGCAACGTCAGAACTTCTTTGAAAACGTCGCGTCCGAGGTCGCCGCGGTGCGGGGGGGCGTCGGCCTGTACGACATGTCGTCCTTTGGCAAATTACGCGTCGAAGGACCGGACGCCGCAGCATTTTTGAACCATGTCTGCGGCGGTGACATGGCGGTTCCGGTGGGGAAAATCGTCTATACGCAGTTCCTTAATGCGCTGGGCGGGATCGAGGCGGATGTGACCGTGACCCGTCTGTCGGAGACCGCCTATCTGGTGGTCACCCCCGCCGCGACGCGGCTGGCGGATGAAACATGGCTGCGGCGTCATTTAGGGGATCACCGGGTTGTTGTGACCGATGTCACGGGGGGCGAAGGCGTGCTTGCGATCATGGGGCCAAGGTCGCGTGATCTGTTGAATCTGGTGTCGCCCAATGATTTCTCCAATGCGGTCAACCCCTTTGGCAGCGCCCAGGAGATCGAGATTGGCATGGGCCTCGCCCGGGCGCATCGGGTGTCTTATGTCGGCGAGCTGGGCTGGGAGCTTTATGTCAGCGCCGATATGGCCGCGCATGTGTTCGAGGTTTTGCAAAAGGCGGGGCAGGGGCTGGGCCTGAAACTCTGTGGGTTGCACATGATGGATTGCGCCCGGATGGAAAAGGGATTTCGCCACTTCGGCCATGATATCACCTGCGAAGATCATGTGCTGGAGGCGGGTTTGGGATTTGCGGTCAAAACCGACAAACCGGCATTCATTGGCCGTGATGCGGTGCTGCGCAAACGCGAGGCCGGGCTGGACCGGCGGATGTTGCAATTCCGACTGACCGATCCAGAGCCGCTGCTCTATCACAACGAACCGATCCTGCGGGATGGCGAGATTGTCGGCTTTTTGACCTCTGGGGCCTATGGTCATCATCTGGGCGGGGCGATGGGGCTGGGCTATGTGCCCTGCACCGGTGAAAGCCCGGCCGATGTGCTGGCCTCAACTTACGAGATTGATGTGGCCGGGGTGCGGGTGGCGGCCGAAGCCTCGCTCAAACCGATGTATGACGCCAAAAGCGAACGTATGCGCGGATGACATCCCGCTGGCCAAGAGTGAAACCACCGTCAAAACACCGGGCGCGCCCGCCGGTCGGATTGACCCGCCAATGGGCACGGATGCAGGATGAACGCCAAATGAAGTAACCGGCAGCCAATGGAGTTCAGGTCTGCAGAAAGCGGCGCATGCTTACGTTCTACTCTGTGCACGACGACCTGAAACCACCAATGAAGGCGGATACCGGCGCGCTGGGCCGTCTTCCCTTGTCGGCCTTTCAGTACTGCGAAGCGTTGCGCACGGCGTCGGCGCTGGGGTGGTATGTTTTTCCACCGCGTGATTTCAGCCTGTTGTTCGATGGCAAAGAGGTCTTTCTCGCGGATGAGGGCGAATGGCGCGCCCTGCGGTCGGAACCGTTGGGACCGGAAATGGAGACGGCCTGGGAAAAAGATTTTGCCGCCGATTATGGACCGCTGCCAAATTTCCTGGAGGATCTATCAGACACTGGCATTGTCCAGATTTGGACCGGCTATTTCGTAAAGACCGACCCGGGCGAGGCGCTGCAAATTCGCCCGCTGGCCAATGTGCATACCAAAAGTGCCTATTGGTGTTACGAAGGCATTGTCGAAACCGATCATTTTGCGCCTTGTCCGCTTTTTATCAATATCCAGCTGACCCGCACCATGTCCGAAATCTTCTTTCCCTGCGATTTCCCATTGTTTCAGGTGGCAACGCTGCAGAAATCGGATTTGAAGAAAAATGCAAAACACGCGGTGCATAGTATTTCCGACGCGGATTTCCCTGCTGCCGGTTTGGCAAACACATTGCGCAGCGCCAGCAATCCCCGCAAAGCCCCGGGGCAATATGGCGCAAACATCCGCCGCAACTCCAAATCCCGGTGTCCACGGGGCTAAATCGGTGTTCCTGTGCAATGCGTTAGCATTTGGCGTAACGTGGAAATAACCTACGTTCCGTGGCTGTGTTGGCCTGATAATACCGGGTATTTGATTTCGCCGATTGGGCGTATGGGGACAGCGCTGGATCTGGCTGCTTTATTGTCGCCAACCTTTGATGCTGTGTTTGTCGCGGTGCAAAGCGCGCTGGGCCGACCCGCTGACCGTACGCCCAAAGGCGCTGCAAATATGGACAACCGGCGGTATCCGGGGTTTCGGGGCGCAGATCTGCGCGGTGAAACGTTCTGAACGCCGCCGGTTGCCGTTTTTGCCAATCGAACTGGCAGGTGCAAATTGCACGGATCGAACAAGTGCATGGGCAGGTATCGCCCCGGTAAATCCCTCCCAAAATCTACCGCACAGGGTCAGCCCGGCAATTAGCCTTTGGTCAGTTTGACCGCAAGCCGACCCGCGCCAATCGAAGGACGGGGTGTTTGCGTGATGAGTTTTGGTTTTGGCATTGCCATTGGAAATCTCCTGATCTCTGCGCGTTGAAAGATGACAGGAATTGCGCCCACGCCCGGTGCTGGTCCGCCCAGGCGTCAAATTGCAAAGCAGATCGAGGGGCGAAAAACCTGTGTAAAGCGCGAATTCGTCAATCCGCAAAAACCAGAATGAAGTGGACTGGAGATTGCTCAACAAAGGTCGGGATCAGTGCGAATTTCAGGCGATAAATTCGCGTCGGATTTGCGGTTGATTTACGGCAGTGACGGGCAAATAATCACGCTTGCGATCAATTCATGATAAGTTTGCGGAAAATTGACACGGGCACTGCGCACCATATTTCCCGTGGTACATAGGCTTGGGGGCCTGCATGGCGGATCAATATGAAGTGCGATTCTATGGCGGATTGACCATCACCAACCCGGAGGGTCGTGATGTCACGCCGCGCGGGTCCAAGGCACGCGGTCTTTTGGCGCTGCTGTGCGAGGCCGACGAAATGCGTCGCGGGCGTCGCTGGCTTGAAGGGAAACTTTGGTCGGGCCGCTCCCAGGTTCAGGCCGCCGGCAGCCTGCGACAGACCCTGACCGAAGTGCGCCAGGCGTTGCACCCGGATACCGACATCTTTGGGGCGGATCGGCTGGATGTCTGGCTGGATGCCAACCGGATTGTGACCGATCTGGCCCCCGGATCGCCCCTGCGCGCCGCCCATCGTGACCTGTTAGAGGGGCTGGATGTGCGCGATCCCGAATTCGAGGCCTGGCAACAAGCGCTTCTCAAACGTCAGATCGGCAGTGAACAACCGGCGGCGGCGATGTTGAACGCCCATCAGGCCCTGCATACGCTCAGCATTCGCGCCGCGATGTCCGACGCGGGGTCGGCGACAGAGCGGATCACCGGTCAAATTGTCGCCGATCAGGTGGCCAAAAGCCTGGAGGAACGGTTGTCGGCGTTGCGCTTTGCCAGCTTTGAACGGTCGCGGGCGGCCCAGTCCCCGGATCTGGAAATTCGCTGCGACGTGGCCGAGGATGGCGCGCGCGGCGTTGTGTTTCTTCGGGTTGAAAGCGGCCGGGACGGGCGAACCTTGTTTTCCGGCCACCGCAGCGTGGATGGGTCCGCGTCCGATATTATTTCGTCGGATGTGATTTCCGGGCTGGTGCATTCTGCGGCCTCAAAGATTGTGCACCGCCTGCCGGCGATGATTGACCTCAGCCGTCCCGAAGCGGCGGCGTTGGGGTATTCCAGCTTGGGCATGCGGAAACTGGCGCGGTTCGATCCTGCGGCGTTCGAAGACGCGCAAAACTATTTCCAAAGCGCCTATGACACCAATGCCAACGGCGTTTATCTGGCCTGGCGTGCCTTTGTGCGGATGGCGCAATTGGTGGAAGGCGGGGGTGGCGATCATCAACCCCGGCTGGAGGAGGTGGCGATGCTGACCCGACGGTCGCTTGAAGGGGCGCGCGACAATGGTTTGGCGGTGGCCTTGGTGGCGTTGACCCGGATCATGCTGGAGGATGATCTGCGCCCGCCCGCCGAGCTTGCCGAATTGGCCATGCAGTGGAATGCCAACAATATGTTTGCCCGCCAGACACTGGCTGTGGCCCATAGCGCGGTGGGGGACACCGCCAAAGCCTATGAAATGTCGGCGGCCTGTCGCAACGCCGGGTTGGAAGACGAACTTAGCCACCTTTGGGATCTTTATCATGCGCTGGTCTGTATATCGGCCGGCAAATTGACCGAGGCGCGACTGGCCGCCACCCGCGCGAGCGAGGCCGCGCCGGGGTTCATCGCCCCGCGCCGTCAATTGCTGGCGCTGTGTGCCAATGCGGGTGATATGGCCGGAGCGCGGAAATATCTGCTTCAAATCAAAGGTCTGGAGCCGGGATTTTCCTTGGATCGGTATCTGAACGACCCCGAATATCCAAATCTGACGTTGCGCAAGGCCGGGCTGATCGAACCATTGCGCAAATTTGATCTCGGGGCCTGATAATGGGCGTTTTGGGCGCAGAGCCTGAGATCATCGCCGGGGAACAAATACGGATTGGAAACCGGCGCGACGATTCAAGGTATTGAAATACTTGACTTACTTGTCTGGCTGGTTAGCTTGAGGCGCATAGAAATAATTGATTTTGCTGCGGTGGGAATTTGGGGATGGAATTACTTCTTCTTGCGGGTCTGCTTTTGGGTTTGCCGTTTGTATTTGGCGGTCTGGGGGCCGATGGGTCCGGTGATGACGATCAGCCGCTGCAAACCCCCGACGAATCCGATGACGACGACATCGTGACACCGGACGGCGGGGAAGATCCATTGTTCGCCCGGATCACTGGCACCGATGATTTTGATATTCTGGACGGCGGCGCGCGCGATGACAGCATTCGCGCATTGGATGGCGATGATGTTGTCTTTGGCGGGCCAGGCAGCGATTCAATCTACGGCGGGCCGGGTCACGACCTTTTGGGGGGTGACCTGGGCGACGATCTTGTTGTTGGCGGGCTGGGCGAAGATACCGTCGAAGGCTGGACCGGCGACGATACTGTTCTGGGGGGCTATGGCAACGATCTGGTCTATGGCGATGACGGTGACGACATTGTCGATGGCGGTGCGGGCAACGACTATGTTGGCGGCGGAGAGGGGCTTGATACCCTTCTGGGTGGCAGCGGCAATGACACGCTGGACGATCACGATCATTTTCTCGATCCAGGGCCGGCCACCAGTGTGATGGATGGCGGCGATGGCGATGACACTTTGATGTTTCTGGCGGGCAGTACCGTGTCCGGCGGCGATGGCGCGGATGATTTCCGGATGTATCGCACGCCAGAGCGTGACGAAGTCACCGAGATCACCGATTTCGATCCGGCGGAAGACCAATTGTGGATTGATATTCAGGTCCGCGAGGGGGAAGGCGGCGATCTCACTCTGCGCGACTGGGAGGACGGCACCGGCGCCGATCTCTATTATGGGGACGCTCTGGTGGCGCATATCGGTGGCGGTCAGGATCTTGCGGCTGAGGATATCGAGCTGCAGGTGCAGCTGTGGAGAAACGGCGGAGAACAAACGCTGGAAGACGGCGATGGCGATACCACGCTTTATGGCAACTACGAGGATGATACGATTCTTGGTGGTGGCGGTGACGATTACATCGTTGTCGGGGGCGCATCGTTGGGCGGCAGCAATTATCAGGCTGGCGAAAATCTGGCGGATGGCGGCGAAGGTGACGACACGATCTTTGGCTCAGGTGGCGAGGTTCATGGGCCGTATTGGTACGACGATGACTCTGAACCAGGGGTCTTTGAGCAAACAATTGGCCGCGACACGTTGATTGGTGGCGCAGGGGATGACCTGTTGGTGTCGGAAAACGGCAATGAGATGACCGGCGGTGCCGGGGCGGATATTTTTGCAGTCGACCATGAAATCCCGGAGGTGGCCCAAGGTTTTGATTTCGCGCCCTCGACCATCACCGATTTCGACGCTGCCGAGGATGAGTTGGTGGTCATCATCAATCCCAATATCTATTCCAACATCTATACCGGCGCGCGCGCCGTCACGGTGGATGTTTGGGAGGATGGGACCGGGGCTGATGTCGCGCTGGATGGCACGGTGATTGCCGAGGTCGCGGGTGGTCAGAACCTGACCACCGAAAACATCAGGATTGAGCAGTTCGGCGTTGAATTGGCGGCTGAATAGCCGCCAAAAGGCAGAGTATCACGCCACCCCCGCCCGCAGGACATCGTGAATATGCAGAATGCCAACCGGGTGGTTGGCCGCGTCGATCACCATCAGGGCACCGATCTTGCGCGCGTTCAACAGCGCCAGCGCCTTGGCCGCCAGAATATCCGGCGTCACAGTGACCGGATTGCGGCTGGCCAATTCGCCAGCTGTCATTTGCATCAACCGGCCAATGTTGCGCCGCAGATCGCCATCAGAAATCACCCCGACCAATTTTCCGTCTTCCACAACCGCCGCGATGCCAAAGCTTTTGGAGGTCATGGTGATCAACACCTCTTCCATCTTTGTGTCAGCAGGCACCAGCGGCAACATGTCCGGCCCATGCATAAGGTCCGATACCCGGCTCAGCTGCGCACCCAGTTTGCCGCCGGGGTGGAAAACCTGAAAATCCTCAGAGCCAAAACCGCGCAACGGCTTCGAAGTCTTCGGGCAGCGCATCGGCCATGGCGGCCAGTGCGTCAGCTTCGGTCTGCAAAACCCGGCGGCCGATGTCTGTCACTGCCGCAGGATCGGCGTTTGTGATCATGTCACTGCCCCGTACACTGCTCTTGCGTCAGATAGGTACAGGCTTGTCGCCCCGCGCGCCAGCCTGTCGCAGCAGAAGCGGCGTCAGGGCGCGACCGGGACCGGTCCGATCTGGGGATCAGGGGGCAGCGTCCGGGCCGAAAATCGCGGCGGAATGTTGCGCGACATAGATCCGCAACCACGGGGTGAATATATCTGGCTGCGCGGCGATTTCACGTTCCAGATCCTGCCGGGTGATCCAGCGCAGGGCCTGTACCTCGTCGGGATTGGCGGTGACGCTCAGGGTCAGGTCGGCGTGAACCGTGAAAATCTCGACCACCTCATGTTCGATCATGCCGCCGCCAACATCGGCACGGTATTCAATCTGTTGCCGCCAGACCGGGGTCACCCCGGTGATGCCCAGTTCCTGATCCAGCCGCCGCCGCGCGCAATCATCGGCCATTTCGTCCCAATGCGGATGGGTGCAACAGGTGTTCGCCCAAAGACCCGGCGTGTGATATTTTCCGGCGGCGCGTTGCTGGATCAGGATAAGGTCGTCCGATCCGCTTTTCGCGATGACAAACACCGATACCGCCATATGACGCAGACCGCGTTCATGGGCCTCCAGCTTGCCAACCGGGGTCAAGTGCCCATCGACCCATGCGGGAACCAAATCTGTCATTCTGCCCTCGTGTTGGCGTTGTTGCGACCCCGGGGGACGGCTGCGTCGAAACGCCCAGGCCCGTTTGGCTGCATCGCCTACCCTTTTTGGGCTTGGAAAATCAAGCGGATGCATGCGGCATGTAAAGGTCAGGGCAATCTGTCGCGTCCAGATGGCTTGACCAATGGCCCATAAGCAGCAGATTGAGCCTCATAACACAGGAGAGACAACGATGAATCGTTTAGTTCTGACATCCATCCTGACTTTGGCCCTTGCTGTTCCGGCATTGGCAGAAAGCCACGACCCCGACATGGCCGCTGTTGACCTGACCGCCACCGGCGATGTCGCCAAGGGCGAAAAGGCGTTCAAGAAATGCCAATCTTGCCATGTGGTGAAAAACGACGCCGGTGAGGTGCTGGCGGGACGGGCGGCGAAGACCGGGCCGAACCTCTTTGCGGTGGCGGGACGGACCGCCGGCACGCTGGAAGGATACCGGTACGGCAATGATCTTGTTGCAGCCGGAGAGGCGGGTCTGGTCTATGATGAAGCCAGATTTGTGACCTATGTGATGGATCCCAAGGCGGCGATCCAGGAGGTCACGGGCGATGGCTCTGCGCGTTCAAAGATGAGCTACAAGGTGCGCAAAGAGGATGAGGCAAAAGACCTTTATGCCTTCTTGCTGTCCTTGGCTCCGCCAGCAGAGACTGCCGAAAGCGGCAGCTAACACCGCCACGGCGGCAATGCGCGTGTCCCGACCGGACCCTTTTGGGGTCCGGTGATCGAATGGCCGCGTGACAGAGTGAGGTTGCACCCCCAAGGAGTGTGACCGCTTGCCTTTGGGTCTCAACTTCGCCAAGTCTTGCGCGGATGTGAAAGGGGACCTCTTATGGCCAGCGCTGAAAGTCAAAAACCCGCCGTGAACGAAGACACGCCGCAGGGCTTGGGCTATTCAACCGCCGCCTATGTGCTTTGGGGGTTTCTTCCGCTCTACCTGAAGGCGCTGTCGCATGTGCCCGCGGTCGAAATCGTGGTGCACCGGGTGATCTGGTCTGTTCCCTTGGCGGGGGCGGTTTTGATCCTTATGGGGCGCACCGGCCAGCTGCGCGAAGCCCTGAGCAATCCCCGAACGCTGGCCATGGGTTGTGTCACAGCGGCATTGGTGTCGATCAATTGGGGCATCTATATCTGGGCGATTGCCAATGATCGCACGATCGAGGCGGCGCTGGGGTATTATATCAATCCGCTGTTTTCGGTGTTTCTTGGCGCGGTGCTGCTGGGGGAAAAACTGCAACGTGCACAGCTGGCGGCGCTGGCCTTGGCCGCATTGGCGGTGATGATCCTGACAGTGGATGCGGGGCAGCTGCCCTGGCCTGCGCTGGGCGTGATGTTGAGCTGGGGGTTCTATGCCCTGGCAAAAAAACAGCTGTCCGTTGGCCCGAACCAGGGGTTCCTGCTCGAGGTTCTGATCCTGCTGGGGCCTGCGTTGATTTGGCTGGCGCATTTGCAGATGACCGGGCAGTCGCATTTTGCCAATGGCGTGGCGTCGGATACCTGGTTGTTGGTGGGCTGCGGCGTGGTTACGGCGGTGCCGCTGATGTTGTTCGCCAATGGGGTGCGGCTGCTGCGGATGTCGACCACCGGAATCTTGCAGTTCATTGCCCCGACGTTGATCTTCCTCTGTGCGGTTGTGGTGTTCGGCGAACCATTTGGCACTGCGGAAATGATTGCCTTTCCGATGATCTGGGTGGCGCTGGTGATCTATTGCGTGGCGATGGTGCGTGGCATGCGCCGGGCCACGGCGCAGGGCCGGGCCTGAGCTATCCGCCCTTGCAGAGGGGCAAAGCATTTGCCACATGCAGGGGATGAGTGATTATGACCCGCCCAACACCCCGCTTGATATTGTTCATGCCGATCATGAAATCCTGATCGTCAACAAACCTTCTGGGCTGCTTTCGGTTCCGGGCAAGGGACCGCATCTGGCGGATTGTCTGATTGCGCGGGTGCAGGACGCATTTCCGACTGCGTTGCTGGTGCATCGCCTGGACCGCGACACATCGGGGGTGATGGTGTTTGGCCTGACGCCACATGCTCAACGCCATCTTGGCCTGCAATTCGAGAAACGGCAGGTCAAGAAAACCTATGTCGCGCGGCTTTGGGGGCGGCTGGAGCCGAAAACCGGCACGGTGGATTTGCCGTTGATCGTGGATTGGCCCAATCGCCCGTTGCAGAAAGTGTGCCATGACACCGGCAAGGCGGCGCAGACCGATTGGCGGGTGCAATCCTATCCCGAAGGCGAGACGCGGGTACGCTTCATGCCCAAGACCGGTCGCAGCCACCAATTGCGGGTGCATGCGCTGGAGTTGGGCCATGTGATTTTGGGAGATCCGCTCTATGCCAAGGGCGCGGCGCGGGACTATCCCCGCCTGATGCTGCATTCCGAGGAGTTGCGCCTGCGCCACCCGGATGGCGGCGAAGGCATGAAGTTTCGTGCGAAAGCCCCGTTCTGAGCCAAGGTATCCGGCCGGGCAGAAGAGGGGGCCAGCCCCCTCACCCCCGGGATATTTCGGGTCAGATGAAAGGGCTTAACCGCGCAGCACGCCGCCTGTGGCCTTGGCAACCTTTTCCACCACTTTGGCGGAAACCGCTTCGATGTCTTTCTCGGTCAGCGTTTTGTCACTGGGTTGCAGACGCACGGTGATGGCGAGGGATTTCTTGCCTTCGCCAAGCGAGCCACCGATGAATTCGTCAAACACCCGCACCCCGGCGATCAGCGCCTTGTCCGCGCCGCTGGCGGCATTCACCACGTCGAGCGCCGCGACATCCGCGTCGAGCACAAAGGCGAAATCGCGTTCCACCGCCTGCAGGTCGTTCAATGCCAGCGCCGCCCGGGTAGCGCCGGATTTACGCGGCATCGGGATTGCATCGGGCCAGAGGGTAAAGGCCATTGCCGGACCTTTGATGTCCATCGCCTGAAGCACCTTGGGGTGCAATTCGCCAAACACGCCCAGCACCTTTTTCGGGCCGAGACAGATCACGCCGTGGCGTCCCGGATGCCACCATGCGGCGCCATCGCGGCGGATTTGTGCCTTGGCCGGGGCGCCCATCGCCGCAAGGACGGCTTCGGCATCGGCCTTGGCGTCGAAGACATCCACCGCGCGGGCCGTGCCGTGCACATCCTTTGGGGCCGTGCGTCCGACAAGAAGACCGGCAACCTGGTTGCTTTGTTCCCCCGGTTCGCCGCCCTGAAAGATATGGCCCAGTTCGAACAGCGCCAGATCCATGAAACCACGCGCCTGGTTGCGGGCCGCGGCCTGAAGCAGGCCGGGCAAAAGATCGGGGCGCATGTGGCTCATCTCGGAGGAGATCGGGTTGGCCAGTTTGGTGACATCCGCGCCGCCGCCGAACAATTTGGCCGCCGCTTCGTCGATGAAGCTGTAGGTGACGCATTCGTTATAGCCGAGCGCCGCAGTGGTGCGCCGCGCTGCCGCTTCGCGTTTCTGCATCGGCGACAGGATAGGCCGGGGAATGCCGGCGGTTGGGCGTGGCAGCGGCTGGGCCGGCAGTTTGGTGAGCGAGGCCACCCGTGCCACTTCTTCGACCAGATCGGCCGTGCCCATCACATCGGGGCGCCAGCTTGGCACCTGGGCCATATTGCCTTCGAGCCGGAAACCCAGCGATGTGAGGATCTGGCGCTGGTCACTTTCGGGGATTTCCATGCCGACCAGAGACTGCAACCGCTTGGGGTCCAGCTCATAGGCGCGGGCGACATTCGGCACCTCGCCTGCGACCACAAGCGAAGAGGCCTCGCCACCGCAGAGATCCAGGATCATCTGTGTCGCGTCTTCCATGGCTTGCATGTTGTAGGCCGGGTCGATGCCACGTTCATTACGATAGCGGGCGTCGGAATTGATTTTCAACGCGCGTCCGGTCATGGCGATCTGGATGTGGTCCCAGACCGCGGCCTCAAGAAAGACATTGACCGTTTCATGGGTACAGCCGGTGGCAAGACCGCCCATGATGCCGCCGATGCTTTCGACACCATTGTCATCGGAAATCACCACCTGGCCGGAGGAGAAGGTGTATTCTTTTTCATCCAATCCGGTCAGCGTCGCGCCGTCCTGGGCGCGATGGACCCGCAGGGGGCCGGCAACCTTGTCCGCGTCAAAGACATGCAAGGGGCGGTTGCGATCATAGGTGAAGAAATTGGTGATATCGACCAGCTTCGAGATCGGGCGCAGGCCAATTGCGCGCAGGCGGTCCTGCAACCATTGCGGCGAGGGGCCGTTAGTCACATTGCGGATCAGGCGGCCGGCAAAGACGAAACAGCCATCGCTGCGGGCATCGTCGTCGATTGTGATCTGGATCGGGCAGGGGAATTGGCTGTCGACCTGTTCACGTGGCAGGGGTTTCAACGTGCCAAGCCCGCGCGCCGCCAGATCGCGGGCAATGCCATGCACGCCAAGCGCGTCGGGGCGGTTTGGCGTGATGGCGATTTCGATCACCGGATCGACCTTGGCTGGATCATTTTCCGCCAGCCAGTCGATGAAACGGTCGCCCACTTCGCCCGACGGCAGTTCGATAATGCCGTCATGTTCTTCGCTGAGCTCCATCTCGCGTTCGGAGCACATCATGCCATAGCTTTCGATGCCGCGGATCTTGCCGACCCCGATGGTGATGTCGATGCCGGGGACATAGACGCCGGGTTTGGCGATCACCACGGTGATGCCTTCGCGTGCGTTGGGTGCGCCGCAGATGATCTGGGTCTCGCCATCTGCCGTGGCCACCTGACAGATCTTCAGCTTGTCGGCATCGGGGTGTTTTTCGGCGCTGACGACCTTGCCGATGGTGAAATCCGCCAGACGCTCTGCCGGGTTGGCCACTTCCTCGACCTCAAGCCCGAGATCGGTCAGCGCGTAAACAATGTCATCGACCGACGCAGTGGTGTCGAGATGATCTTTGAGCCAGGACAAGGTGAATTTCATGTGCGTCGCTTCCGGTCTGTCATACGGTTTGCACGCGAGATACCGCAAAGGCGGGGCAGGGGAAAGACCTGGTTGTCCGGGGGTGGTCGGTGAAAAACCGTGGGGCGAACGCGCGGCGTATATCGTGCAGATTGGCGGCGCACTTGCGGGGCAAGGGGTATGCGTAGGGGGCCTGACCCTCAGACGGGGCTGCAATGTCAGGATGCGCAGAGATCAGCAGGCCGAGTTCCGAGTGTTGCCAGCAAACCGGGCGCATTACGGGTTTGATTTACCCAACCGACAGACTCCATCTGCGGTCCCGGCCGTCGATCAGTAACCCGTGACCAAATGCCCTTGTTTCAATATGTTCCCAGCATCAGATCAAACTGAGATGTGCAAGATTTCGCATCAGGTGGCTGATACCAAAGGTCCATTCCGGGCACTCGGTAGACAGTCGCACGCGATTGCGCAATGCGCCAAATCCGGCGGCTGAAATCACCACGGTATCATTGATCTTATGGGTGAACCCTTCGTCAGCAACGTCGGCATTCCACACACGGCCCAGAGGAACACCGCGCCCGTGGAAATCAGCGACATCGGGGATATGGGTTTGATTGGACATGTTATTTCCGCTTGAACTGAGGTGTGCGTTTTTCGGCAAAGGCGGCGCGCCCCTCCAGGGCGTCATCGGTCGCAAAGCAAATGGATTGGAGATCACGCTCGTAGGCGATGGCCTTTTCCAATGGCATGTTGAATGCCGCCTTGAGGTTTTCGCGGGCGCTTTCGAACCCTTCGAGCGGCTGCACATCCCAATGTACCGGCCCGCCGTTTTTCTCGGCGGCGGCCAATGCATTGAACCCCCCTCGGGGGATCCCAGGTCAGGCCAAGGTAGGTCATTTCTCCCTCCGCCCGATGACACCGGTTTCGGCGAGGGTTTTGATGTCGTCTTCGGGGATGCCGAGGTGCGCAAGAATATCATCGGTATGTTCCCCCGTGAGCGGCGCGCCATAGCGGATCGACGACGGGGTGCGGCCAAACCGAATGGGGAAACCCGGCGTTTTGACCCGCCCCTCGGTCGGGTGATCATATTCCACAAAGGTCTGATTGTGGCGGATTTGAGGGTCTGCAACCAGATCCGCATAACCATAGACGGGACCGGACCAGACGCCCTCGACCTCCAGCCGGTTCAGCACGTCCTCGGTCTGGAATTTCGCCACCGCGTCGCGCACCATGGCAAATGTCTGATCCCGGTCGGTCCAGCCCGCTTGATCGACATCCAGACCGCTGAGCGCAGGCTCTTCCAGCGCGCGCGACAGCCCGTCAAAGTCCGGCATCGCGATGGCGATATAGCCGTCCAGCGTTTTGAACGTCCCATAAGGCGCGCGGATATAGGAATGGGCATGTGGTTCTGCGCTGCGCGTTTGCGGCACGCCACCGGCAGTGAAAACAGAAAGCTCCTGCATTTGCAGCGTGGTGATGGCGTCGAGCATGTTGACCTCGACCTTTTGGCCCTCGCCAGTGCGTTCGCGGTGCAACAGGGCGGCCAATGCGCCCTCGAATGCCGAATATGCGGTGACCGCATCAACCAGATATTGTCCCGCTGCCTGTGGCGCCTCGCCCTTGCGTCCTGCCGAAAGCATCGCCCCCGACATCGCCTGCAACAGCAGATCCTGGCCGGGGCGTTTCACATATGGCCCGGTCTCGCCATAGCCAGACATAGAAACTGTGAGATCAAGATCCATCAGATCGAGGTTTTTGAACCCCGACTCTTGCTGAACAGCTTCTTGCGCTGCGTGGAGCCACCGATGCGGTCGGTCTTATTGCGCTGGATCACCCCGAGGTGCGCGAAGCCGCGAATGCGTTGGCGCAAACCGGCGTTCAAATATGCACCATGGTCTCTGACATCCCGACGGTGCACAAAGTCGGATATGTCGGGATCGACAACCGGGCTGCCGGGCGATTGGCGGGATTGCTGGTTGGGCGATTGCTGCCTGCGGATTGTCAGCACAAGGTGGCGCTGTTCCTTGGCTCGCATGCCTATCGCGGGCACGAAGAGCGTGAGATGGGGTTCCGTTCAATCCTGTCGGAAGAGTTTCCCGACCTTTCGATTGCCGCCTTGGCAGAAGTCAGCGACGACCGCGATCTTGCCTATGAGGAAACCCTGAGCATCCTGAACAAAGGCGAAATCAGCGCAATTTACAGTATCGGTGCGGGCAACCAGGGCATCGCACGTGCATTGCAGGAAAAAGGGATCGCACGCAAAACGGTATTTGTCGCGCATGACATCACCGAAGCGACCCGGATCATGCTGATTGATCGCACGCTTGATGCGGTTATTGATCAAAACCCAAAGGTGCAGGCCCGCGAGGTCGTCAAGCTGCTCGCCTCTGCCGTGAACGGCAAATCAGAGCCGGAATACCCGCCGCGTCTTCAGGTGGTTCTTCGAGAGAATATTCCGTCGTATTGATCGGATTGCCGCTGTCCTGCGGCAAGGCTTCGTTGGGCCACCGGAGCAGCCCAACGAGAGATCAGATATTGTGATTACTGCTTCCAATACCACGCTTGCGGCATGAAGACGTTCGCGGGGCTGGGCCATTGGCTGGTCGAGACCATGCCCGGCAGCACGTTCATCAGCCCGTTCTTGACCACCCCATAGGTCGAGGGGTTCTTGGTGACGCCGAAGGCCTCGAATTCCTCGGCTGCGATGTCGGCCATTTGCTGATAGAGCGTGACGCGGTTGTCAGGGTCGACATTGCTGTTGATGGCTTCCCAGATGCGATAGCGCTCTTTCACGTGCTCCGGGGGTTCCACACCGCTGGTGCCGCCGGTTGTATACCACTCGGTCCAGAGCGGTGCGTGACGCGAGCTGTCGTCGATTGGCAGCAGCGACGATGGCAACTGACCCGGGCTGAGGGTGGTGTTGCCGCTGTCCGCAGTAAAATCGTGGTCCGCATTGGCGGAACGCAGCTTGTGCAAAGAGCGGTCCACAACGTTGAGGTCAATGGCGATGCCGATGTCTTTCCACTGGGCCTGAACCACCTGAATCATGTCGATGATCTGGGGATAGGTGTTGCGAATGTCGATCAGGAACCGCGCTGGGCGGCCATCTGACATCAGGCGGATTCCATCCTCATTGCGCTCTGTCAGGCCAAGCTCATCCAGAAGTGCGTTGGCTTTGGCAGGATCATACTCAAGGTGCTGCGTGGCCAGCCTTTCATTATAGAGCTTTTTGCCCTCCCAGGGGCCGGTTTGCCACGGCGTGCCGTCCCCAAGCAGGGCGGTATCAATCACCTCTTGGCGATCCATGCCGATCGACAGCGCGATGCGGAAATCCTTTTCGTTGAACAGCGCGGAAATTACCGGATCCTTGTGGTTCAGGTTGGGTTGAATCCAGTTGTAGTTGCCGCCAACACCGACGACCTCGTAGAGTTGGTACTCGCCTGCCTCGCGGTTGTCGGCAAGGACGGGACGGTTTGCCGCCGCATCAATTCCGCGCGCCTGGAAATCGAACTGGCCCGCAATGGCGGCAAGAGTCATCGCCTCGGGATCCTGGAAAATTCGCCCTTCAAGCTCGCCGATATAGGGCAATTGATTGCCTTCGGCGTCGACCTGCCAGAAATACGGGTTCGCTGTCAGCGTCACGACCGTCGCGCCGCCATCAAGCGGGTTTTCCATGACCCATGGGTCCAGAACGGGACGCTCGACATTCAGCCAGCGCTGGCCTTCGGTCGGATCGCCACATTTTTGCACGAACAGCGTTTGCCAGTCGGACACACCCGCTTCGTCGAGCAGGGGTTGCAGGTTGTCGTTGTAATCCGGGTGGAAGGTCGCGCAATAATGTTTGGCATAGAAGACGAGGGCAGCCCCTTCTTCCCGCGCCATCTGGCCCAGGAATTCGCCGTTGGCGCGTGGGAAGATGATCTTGAACGTCGTGTCATCAACCACTTCGAGTGCCATCGGATCGTCGCCGGCCTTGAAACGTGTCGACAGAGAACCGTAATCAGCGTTGAGCAGGACATCGTCGATGGCAAAGGCCACATCCTCTGTCGTCATCGGGGTACCGTCCGACCACCGCAACCCTTTGCGCAGGTAGAAGGTGAATTCCGTCCCGTCCTCGGACACGTCCCAGCCTTTGGCCACGTTGGGAATCAGGTCTTCACGGTTATGGTGCCAGCGCACCAGACCGTTGGTGCCGACGTGCTGGCGCATGGTGCCATCATCGCCGGAACTGGCCAGCCCGAAGCGCCATTTGCCGCCATAGGTGCCGATCGAGCCAAAGTCTACGATCTCTGGTTCGGCGGACACACGTTCCGCCACGGGCGGCAGGTCGTCGGCCGAAACGCTGGCGTCAAACTCTGGGTTTTGTCCTGTCGCCTGAGCGTGCAAAGCCGTGCCCAAAAGCACAAGCCCGAGCGCCGTCGCAAGGCGCGGTACTCTTTGAAAATTACGCATTCTGATTGTCTCCTCCTAGTGTCGCGGGCGACTGCCCATCTCCCGATCGGGCAGGTTCCACGATGTTCAAGATGATATGTCGCATTGGTTTTTTCAACATTAAAATGCTATTACCTATTGAATATGTGAAAACAATTTGCATTTTAGTTCCTCTATGGCCACGAGAAAGCGGGGAAGCTTTCGGCTAAGGGAGGGAAAATTGCTCTATTACATCTTTCGAAGGATCGTCTGGTCGATCCCGTTCTTTTTCGCGATATCGCTGTTCGCGTTCTTGATCATTCAGGCGCCGCCGGGCGACTATCTGACAACCTATGCCGCGCGGCTTGAGGCGCAGGGGCAGGTGGTTGATCAAGCGCGTTTGGAAACCCTGCGCGAACGTTTTGCCCTGGGCGAGCCGATCCTGGTCCAGTATTTCAACTGGATCAGCGGCATCATCACCCGCGGTGACTTCGGAATCTCATTTGAATTCCAACAGCCTGTCTCGGAAATGATCGGTCAGCGCATGGCGTTGTCGGTGGTTTTGGCGACATCGACGTTGTTCTTCACATGGGCGATCGCCCTTCCCATCGGGATTTATTCCGCAGTTCGTCAATATACCGCAGGGGACTATTTCTTTAGTATTCTCGGCTTTATCGGGTTGGCGACGCCGAACTTCCTGATCGCGCTGGCGCTGATGTATTACGGCACCGTGCATCTGGGCGCGGATGTGACGGGGCTTTTCTCGCCGGAATATGCAAATGCACCGTGGAGCGGCGCGAAGGTCGTCGATCTGCTCAAGCACCTGATCATTCCGGTTGTGATCGTCGGCACCGCCTCGACCGCCAGCCTGATCCGGGTGATGCGGGCGAACCTGTTGGATGAATTGTTCAAACCCTATGTGGTCACGGCGCGTGCCAAGGGACTGTCCGAGTTTCGGTTGCTGATGAAATACCCGGTTCGGATCGCGTTGAACCCCTTTGTGTCGACGATTGGCTGGGCCTTCCCGCAGATCGTATCAGGTTCGACAATTGTGGCGGTGGTTCTGTCGCTGCCGACCGCCGATCCGCTCATGCTCGACGCGCTGTTGTCGCAGGACATGTACCTCGCGGGGGCCTTCATCTTGTTGCTCAGCGTCCTGTCGATTGTCGGCATGTTGGTGTCCGACATTCTGTTGGCGCTGATTGATCCACGCATTCGGTACACATAGGGGGCCTCACTGATGGAATTGCAACACACCGCAACACTAAGCGATCCACGCGCAGCTGACGATGTCGCCGAAGCGTCCCAAGCCCGACTGATCTGGGAAAAATTCCGCAAGCATCGGGTGGCTCTGGTCAGTCTCTACATTGTCGGCGCCTTTTATGTCGTGGCGCTTTTTGCCGAGTTTTTTCAGCCGTTTGATCCAAATCTGACATCGCGCACCGATGTCTATCATCCGCCGCAAATGATCCGTTTGACCTATGTCGATGACATGGGCAAACGCGTGTTCGCGCCGCATGTTCAAAAGCAGAAACTGAAGCGCGACAAGCTGACGTTGAAGGCGTCTTATGCACCGGTCGAAAACGAACGTGTCTTCCTGCGCCTGTTTCCGAAGGTCGAAACCTACAAGCTCGTCAATCTTATCCCTGTCAATCGCACGCTGTTCGGCCCCGTCAATCAGGGAGAGAGATTCTATCTGTTCGGCTCTGACCGATTGGGGCGCGACATGTTCAGCCGCATCGTGGCTGGCACGCGGATTTCGATGTCCATCGGTCTTGTCGGTGTGGGGATGAGCCTTGTGCTTGGTCTGATCATCGGCGGCGCTGCGGGCTATTTCGGCGGCTGGTTCGACACTGCATCGTCGCGGGTCATCGAGCTGATGCTGTCAATCCCGACCATCCCGATCTGGCTCGGGCTGAGCGCGGCGCTTCCGCCGTCGCTTGATCCGTTGACGCGGTATTTCATGATCACACTGATCCTGTCACTGATTGGCTGGACAGAGCTGGCGCGGGTGGTCCGGGGGCGGTTCATGGCCATGCGGTCAGAGGATTTCGTCACCGCCGCCCGGTTGGATGGCGCGTCGCCCCGTCGGGTGATCTTTCGCCATATGATGCCATCACTGGTGAGCCATATCATCGCCTCGGTCTCGCTTGCGATTCCGGTGATGATCCTCGCGGAAACCTCTTTGTCGTTCCTCGGTCTGGGGCTGATGCCGCCGTCGATTTCCTGGGGCGTTCTTTTGAAAGAGGCCCAGAATATTCGTTCCATCGCACAGGCCGAATGGCTGTTTATCCCCGGCGGCTTTGTGGTCGTTGTGGTGCTGGCGCTGAACTTCCTTGGTGACGGATTGCGCGACGCAGCCGACCCCTATTCGCAGCACGGCGCATGAAAGGGCAGAACATGACACAGACCAATACCACCACACAGACGCCGATCATTTCCATTCGTAACCTGACCACGGCCTTTGCCACCCGCGACGGGGATTTCAACGCCGTCGACGATGTGTCGCTGGATATCCACGCGGGCAAGACGCTCTGTCTTGTGGGGGAAAGCGGCAGCGGCAAAAGTGTACTGTCGAGATCGCTTTTGCGGATTGAACAGCCGGGTTTGATCCGCAAGGGCGAGATCATCCTGCATCCATCACAAAGCGCGGCACGACGCGTGCGTCCGGGGGCGATTGACCTTGCCACGCTTGATGTCAAAGGCAAAACCATCCGCGACATTCGTGGCCGCGATATTGCGATGATTTTCCAGGAACCGATGAGTTCGCTTTCGCCGGTGCATCGGATCGGAAGCCAGATCACGGAATCCATCCGCCTGCATGAGAAAATCAGCAAGGCCGACGCGCGTGACAAGGCGGTTGATCTGCTCAAACAGGTAGAGATCGCCTCGCCCGAGGTGGCGATTGACAAATATCCGTTCGAGTTTTCGGGCGGGATGCGACAGCGTGCGATGATTGCGCTGGCTCTGGCGTGCAACCCGGAAATCCTTGTCGCGGACGAGCCGACCACAGCCTTGGATGTGACCATTCAGGCGGAAATCCTCGACCTGCTCAAAGACCTGCAAAATCGTCACCAAATGGCGATGCTGTTCATCACCCATGATATGGGGGTTGTGGCGCAGATCGCCGATCAGGTTGCGGTGATGCGCCACGGCAAGGTGATCGAGGAAAACGACGTCTTCACCCTCTTTCGGGAACCGCAGCACAGCTATACCAAAACGCTTCTCAAGGCGGCGCAATCCTCGGATACGCCATCGCAGCGGCGGACGGAAATGCGTGCACGGCGCCCCATCGGGCAACCGATCCTGCGGGCGGTTGATCTGGGCAAGAAGTTCCCGCTCAGCAGCAAGGGGATTTTCAAGAAAGAGGTCAGATGGCTTCATGCCGTCAAGGATGTTTCCTTTGACCTTCATGCGGGCGAAAACATTGGGATCGTTGGCGAAAGCGGCTCTGGCAAGACCACATTGGCGCGGTGCATTCAGCGGATTGTGACCGCGCAATCGGGGCAGATCCTGCTGACCGATGCCAATGGAACAGAAACCGATCTTGTGGGGCTTGATGACAAGGCACTGTTGCCGCATTGGCGCGATATGCGGATGATTTTCCAGGATCCGTTTGCCTCTTTGAATCCGCGGATGACCATTTCACAGATCATCGCAGAGCCGCTGTTGTTGTCTGGCATGACCTCGGCGACGGAGCGCAAGGAACGGGTCGAGGAACTGCTCGATCTTGTGGGGTTGCCGAAATCAGCCGGGAGCCGCTATCCACATGCCTTTTCGGGCGGCCAGCGTCAGCGGGTGTCCATCGCACGTGCCATCGCGCCAAAGCCGCGCATCATCATCGCGGACGAGGCGACCTCGGCGCTGGATGTCAGTATCCGCTCGCGCGTGATGGATCTTTTGCTCGATCTCCAGGAACAGCTTGACCTGAGTTACCTGTTCATCAGCCATGATGTCGGGCTTGTCCGCTATTTCTGTGACCGGGTGCTTGTGATGTACAAAGGCGAGGTGGTCGAGAGCGGCGAAACAGAGCAGATCTGCACCGATCCGCATCATCGCTATACGCAGTCGTTGCTGTCGGCGGTGCCTGTCGCCGATCCGACGCGGCGCGATGCGACCACACGCTTTCGCTATCACGCGCCGACCTGAGCACAGGTCGGGCCCCGCCACATGGCCCCGCGCACGGCGCAGGGGCTGGCGTCTCTTCTTTAATTTTCGAGGCTTCGAATGACTTCGCTTCACTATATGAAATGGCCGTTAGTCGTGACTTTTTTCGGCCTGTTGCTTGGTGCCTGGCTGGGCTGGGCGACGACCGGCACTCTGGAAGGCATGTTGACCGTGCTCGTGATCTGCATCGTGCTGTCGGTGCTTGAAATCTCGTTGTCGTTCGACAACGCCATCGTGAACGCCAACAAGCTCAAACAGATGACGCCGGTCTGGCAAAAGCGTTTCCTGACATGGGGGATTTTGATCGCCGTGTTCGGGATGCGCATTCTGTTCCCGCTCATCATTGTGGCGGTCGCGGCAAAGATCGGGCCGATTGAGGCGATCAAGCTCGCCGCTGCGGAGCCGCAGCAATATGCGGCGATCATGAAGGACGCGCATCTGGGGATTGCGGCCTTTGGCGGGACGTTCCTGATGATGGTGGCGCTCGCGTTCTTCTTTGACGAGGACAAGGACATCCACTGGCTGCCGATGGTGGAAAACCACGTCAGCCGCCTGGCGTCGATCCGTGGTGTCGAGATCGCATTCGTCCTGTTGCTGGCGCTGACATTTGCCTCTTTTCTTGAGGGCGCAGAGCGTATGACATTCATCACGGCGGCGTTGTACGGGCTTTTGACCTTCCTTGTCGTTGATGTGATGGGCAACATTCTGGATCGTGCCAGCGAAACCATGAGCGACGCGGCGCGCGGCGGGTTGGGGGCGTTTTTGTACCTCGAAGTGCTTGATGCCAGCTTCTCTTTCGACGGCGTGATCGGGGCCTTTGCGTTGACGCAGAACCTTTTTGTCATTGCAATCGGGCTGGGGATTGGCGCGATGTATGTGCGTTCGATGACCATCATGCTGGTCGAGAAGCGGACGCTGACCGAGTATAAATTCCTCGAACATGGCGCGTTCTACGCGATCCTGATACTGTCGGTCATCATGTATGCCCAGGCGTTGGTGCATGTGCCGGAACTTCTGACCGGGCTTGGGGGCGCGACGATCATCGGCGTGTCGTTCTGGTCTTCGGTGCGTCATGCCCGGGTGGCGTCGTAACGCGACGCAGCACCGCCATTCATGAAATGCAAAACGGCGCGGTCCCCAAGGGCCGCGCCGTTTCTTCGTCTACAGGGGAGGGGGGTGATTTATTCGCCGGCTGCGATCGCCTTGAGGCGCGCCATCACTTCTTCGCCGACCAGATCAGTGCCAAGCTCTTGCCATACGGGCTGCATGGCGTCGATCCATGCTTGGCGCTGCTCGGCAGTCAGGTCGTGGATTTGCACGCCTTCGCTTGCCATGAACTCCAGGTCGCTATCGTTGAGGCTGCTTGCCTGGCTCATGTTCCAATCGGTCGCCACCTTAAGGGCGGCTTCGATTTCCGGTTTCACGTCATCATCAAGGCCATCCCACCATGCCTTGTTGGCGCCAACCAAGTAGAATGAATACTGGTGGTCGGTCTTGGTGATGTGGTCGACGAATTGATAGGTCGACGAGCCGCGCCAGGAGTTGGGGGTCACCTCGGCACCATCAATGACACCTTGTTGCAGCGCGGTCGGGGATTCCGACCAGTTGATGCCAACCGGGCTGGCTTCGACGGCCTCCCATGTCTTGACGAAGATCGGTGCCGATTGCACCCGCACCTTCAGCCCCTTGGCATCCGTCGGCCACAGGATCGGTGCATCGGCCTTGTAGCCCAGATCGCGTGGCCCGTTCATCCAAACCGCGACGATTTCGATGTTTTGGCCGTTGAACGTGGGCATGATCGCCTCGCGCACAAGGGGATCGGCCACGGCGGCCTGAATTTTGGCAGGCGTGTTGAGCAGGAACGGCAATTGCAACGCGCCGACGTTTTCGTTGACCGAGCTGTAGACCCCCGCGGTTGGCGAGATGATGTTCACACCACCCAGTTGCAGACCCTGGATCTGGCTTTGCTGATCAAAGAGCGTGCCGCTGTGGTGCATCTCGACGCGGGCGCGGTCGCCCAGACGGGTTTCCAATTCGGTGACCAAAAGGTCGAAGGTCTGGCCCTTCAACCCTTTTTCGTTGTTGTCGTTCGACATGATAATGTCGGTTTGCGCGGCGGCGCCTGTAGCCGTGACGACGGCGAATGCCAGACAGCTGGCTTTGATTGTGGTGGTAAACATGAGGTCTCCTCTCCTCGTTGATGGGGTGAAATGGACGGGGTAAAATGGACGGCCGCGATGTCAGTGCATGAGATCAGGCAAGAACATCGAGAGCGGCGGGAAATAGGTGACGAACAAGAGCGTGATGATCGTTGCGGCCATCCAGGGCAGCGTCGCCTGAAACACTTTGAGAACCGGCATGCCCGTGATCGAGCTGGCCACAAAGAGGTTGATGCCAACCGGCGGGGTAATCAGGCCAAGTTCGATGTTCACCACCATGATGATCGCGAAATGCACGGGATCAATTCCCAATGCCTCGGCGGCGGGCACCAGCAGCGGCGCAAAGATCAGGATGGTTGGCACGCCTTCCAGAAAGAAGCCGATGATCACCAGCAGGATGTTCACGCACAGTAGGAACACGATTGGCGACAGGTTCAGGTCAACTACCAGCTGGGCCATGGCCGCAGGAATGCCGATCTTGGTCAGGAAAAAGCCGAACAACAGGGCATTTGCAGTGATCCAGAACACCATGCCAACTTTTGGGCCGGTCTCTGCCGTCACGGCCACAAGGTCGCGGAACGTCAGCTCGCGGTAGATGAAGAAACCAATCACCATGGCAAGCACGGCCGAGATGGCTGCGGCCTCGGTCGGGGTAAAGATCGCCCCGCCATCCATGTGCCAGCCGAACAGGTCGAATTCGGGAAAGCCGTAGATGCCGACCACGATGAACACCGGCAGCGACAGCGCAGGCAGGCTGACCTTCAACGCTTGGCCAAGCTCGCGGGCGGTGGCCTTGGGCTTGACCTCGATGCCTTCGCGCACCGCAAGAATGCGTGCGGTGATCAGCAGCATCGCGCCGTAAAACAGCCCCGGAAGGATGCCCGCAACAAAGAGGGCAGGGATCGAGGTTTCCGTCACAAAGCCATAGAGGATAAGCGGGATCGACGGCGGGATCAGAATGCCAATCGAGCCAGAGGTCGCCAGGGCGCCAACGGCATATTTGGCCGAATAGCCCTCTTTCATCAGGGACGGATAGAGAATGTTGCCAACTGCCGCGACCGTCGCGGGGCTGGACCCGGAAATGGCAGCAAAGAAGATGCAGGTCAGAACCGTGGTCATGCCCAGCCCGGCACGCAGGTGGCCAACGACCGCTTGCGCCAGCCCGACCAATCGCTGCACCAGCCCGCCGCGCTCCATCAGGCCAGCAGCAAGGAAGAAGAACGGGATCGCCATCAGCGTGAAGTGATTGAGGTTCGAAAACAGCTTTTGCCCGACAATACCGTCCGCAATCGGCGAGAAGATCATCGACGCCAGAACCGCAGAACCGCCAAGCGCCACGGCAATCGGTGCGCCAACAAGAATGAGACCGAAGAACAGCCCAACAAGCACAACTGCGGTCATTTCAAATCTCCTTGGTCGTCAGGCTGACCGGCCATCAGGCCGCGAAAATCTTCTTCGGGGGTGATGCTGTCGGGCCGGTGCCAAAGCGCGGCTGCCAGCAGGATGTAGCGCAGCGCCATAAGCGCGGTGATCAGGGGGATGATCAAAAACGGATAGACCATCTTGATACCAAGCTCAGGATGCAGCGCGTTGATGCGATTGATGAATTCGGCATAAAACACGCTGTCAAAGAGATAGTAGCAAACCAGCACAAGGGTCGCCAAAAGCGCAATGGCGTTCATCGTGGCACGCGTGCGCCGGGGCATCAGTTGCGGCAACAGGTCAACCCGTGGATGAGATCCCTGGCGCACACCGTGGACCGCGCCAATCAGCATGGCCCAGACCAACGCCGTCACCAAACCAGCCTCAAGCCAGTGAATGCCGGTGTTGAACGCATAGCGCAGAACGACCTGCACGGATGCCATGACCAGTCCCGCAAGCGTCAGGACAACGATCAATGTTTTTTCAAAGGTGGACAGTAATCTGTCCAATATCTGTATCATGCGGAGCCTCCCTGTCGCATGAGTGCCGATGCGGGTCAGGTTTGATGGCTAAACATCGTCTTGCCCGCAAACGGCAGTGTCACTTTTAGGATCGTCGAGGTTTCAGCCTCGGTGATATAGAGGTCCCGATTGTCGACACCTCCGAATGCCATGTTCGCGGTCAGGATGCCGCGCGGCGAACGGATGCGGTACATCGGCTCGCCCAATCGTGTCATCACCCAGGCCGTGCCAAGACCCATGTGCCCGATCACCAATTCCCCCCCCTCTCCGAGCGCCAGACCGTCGGGCCCCGCCATTCCGCCTGACAGCTGAATGAAGGTGCCTGTTTTCGCAACGGTCCGGCCACCCGGGAGGAAGCGCACGCGCCAAACGGCATTCATCCGCGTGACGGCAAGGTAAAGTTGGTTTTCAGTCTCGTTTAAAACCAAACCATTCGGGCTTGGGATTTTGTCGATCAGGCAATCAAGATCGCCATTGGCGCCCAGCCGGAACAAGCGCCCATAGGGGGCGTGGAGCCCGCTTTGGCCCTGATCGGTGAAATAGAGGTCGCCGTTGCTTGCAAAATGCAGGTCATTCAACCCGTGGAACCGTTCAAGCCCGGGACGGGTCAGATATGGTTCGACTTTGCCAGACAGGGGATCCATGACCATGATGCCATGCGCGTGGTCAGCGATGAAGATGCGCCCGTCCTTGTGTATTTTCAGGCCGTTCGGCTCGCCGTCATAGGATGCGGCCACCGAAAAATTGCCGCCCGGATCACATTTCAGAATGCGGCCATGGCAGATGTCGACGCAGTAAAGATTGCCCTCGGTGTCAAAGGATGGCCCCTCCAGAAAAGCGCGAAAGGTCTTTCCCGGGTGCTGGACGGTGCCCCACTCTGAGGTGTCCTGCGGCATCAGTTCTGCGGGAACTTCCGCAAAAACCTCTGCTGTGATGTCTTGGGGTGGGGCAAAGAGCATTGCTGTCTCCGATGGTTGCTATGGATTTATAAGTTAAAAAATCCAATCAGGCAATCTTATTGTCGGGACGTTTGCCAAATGACTAGTCAATATGGTTAGAGCGGCCACGCCCCATGGCGGCACGCCGGGGCGTCTGGTCAAAATTCCATGAAAATCAATGGTCTAGGGGGGCGGCGCAGATCGCGCTGATGCGTCTGCGCTTGGGCTCAATTTCGCACGCTGGCGGTGTAGCGGAACGAGAAAGGTTGCACGTAGTAGGAATCGCCATGCAGAATCACCTGCTCGGATGTGTCGAACAAGGTGTGAGAGCGGACAAGCAGCGGCGCATGTGGGGCAAGGCCCAGATGGGCGGCATCCGCAGCGGTTGCCGCTTCGGCGCGCAGGGCGGCTTCGATCCGGCTGATGCGGATGTCCAGAACATCTTCGATCAGACTATGCACGCCCTCGGTTTCCAATGCGGTGGCAGGGAAATCCAGGGTCAATGCGGGCGAAAAATACCGTATTTCCATGCCAATGCAGAGTTTGTCGATGAACCGAAGACGATGAAGGCTGAAGACGTCGGTCCCCAGATCAAGGCCAAGTTTCGCTGCGGCACGCGCCGGGGCCGCGATACGTGAAAAGGAAATCAGCCGATAGGTGACACGCTCGCCCGACACAGCGGCCTCGTTTTCAAAGGATTGGATATTGTGGATGTCGAGATTAACCCGAACCCGCATGTCATCCTCGCGCTGACAGGCAAAGGTGCCTTTGCCCGCCTGTCGCCGCACGTAGCCTTCGGACACGAGTTGCGACATCACCGCCTGAATTGTCGAGCGGCTGACGCTGAATTGCGCGGCCAGCTCTTTTTCCGTGGCCGTGCGCCCGCCTGTCTTGACGCGGCCGCTGGCGATCTCGCCTGTCAGATACTCGTAAATTTTGCGTTTCGCGTTCACTTTGGTCTCATTTCACAGGCTGGCACGGCGATTGGGTGGCCGCATCTGTAAATGAGTACACATTTGTGCGGGATTGTCACGCCACGCCGGGGCGCGGGTGGTGCCCAAGAACCCGTTCAAGGATCGAGGCCAGCACCCCGCCCGCTTGCAGCAATGCGACCTCTTGCCCGGTTTGCACATCGGCGCGGCAGGCGATGGTTTTTGGCTGGCCGTTTGCGGGCGACCAATGCAGCGCGACATCCTGATTGGGCGTCAAACTGTCCGGCGGCAGGGAAATGTCAAAGCGATCCGCTGCCGTAATGCCTGCGCTGGCGGGCAGGAACCCATCCGTGATCACAAGTGGGACAACCCCCATTCCGATCAGGTTCTGGCGGTGAATCCGCTCGAAGCTGCGGGCGATGACGGCCCGCGCCCCAAGAAGCGCGGCCCCTTTGGCCGCCCAATCGCGACTGGACCCCATGCCATACCGCGCACCGGCAAGGATCACGGCAGAGGTGCCCGCCTTGGCCAGTTGCGCTGCGGCGCGATGCACGGGCAGGGGGGATCCGTCTTTGAGGGTGGTCCAGCCTGCGGGCAGGTCATCGGCGAGGTAATTGCGCGCGAGCCGATTGGTAAACAGCCCCCGCAACATGACCTCCCAGTTGCCGCGATAGGAGGCATAGACATTCAGATCGGCCGGCGTGCCGCCACGCGCGATCAGCCACTTACCGGCCTCGCTGTCGGGTGAAATCCACCCCGCCGGCGAGATGTGATCGGTTGTCATGTCATCGCCAAGCACCAGAAGCGGCGCGGCGGAATACTGTCCAAGGCGCGTGGTCTCTGACAGGGATGCAAATTTCGGGCGGCGCAGGCTGCGCGATGCGCTGTTCCATGGGAACAATGGCGTGGCGGGACAGGCGATGTCCTGCCACGCTTTGTTTCCCGAAGCGGTCGCAAAGGCCTGGGGCACGTCATCTGCGCGAAAGGCGCGCGTCACTGCGGCGTCGATGTCATCGCGATCCGGCCAAATGTCGCGCAAATAGACCGCTGCGCCGCTTGCGTCCTCGCCCAGGGGATCGCTCAGAATATCCCCGGCGATCCGCCCTTTGATCGCGTAGGCAATGACCAGCGGCGGCGATGCCAGATATCCGAGGTCGAGTTTGGGGTGCACGCGTCCGGGGAAATTGCGGTTCCCCGACAGGACCGCGCAGACGGCTTTGTCCTGTTCCAATGCCGTTTCGATCACCGCAGGCAGCGGGCCGGAGTTGCCGATACATGTGGTGCAGCCAAACCCGACAATGTCAAAGCCGAGCGCCGCAAGATCGCGGGTCAGGCCCGCGCGATCCAGATAGGCGCGTGCCGAGGGCGATCCGGGCGCCAAAGAGGTCTTGACCCAATGGGGCACGGTGAGGCCGCGTTGCGCCGCCTTGCGCGCCAGCAACCCCGCCGTGATCAACAGGCGTGGATCGGATGTGTTGGTGCAACTCGTGATCGCCGCCACGCCGACAGCGCCGTCCGGCACCGTGTTCCTGTCCGGGGGGCAGGGGGCCAAAGGGCGGTTGATTGCGGTTTCAATCCCGGTCTGTGCCTGCGCGGGCGCGCATCGGTCCTGCGGGCGGCGCGGCCCCGCGACGACGGGGGTCAGTGACGCCAAATCAATCTCGATCTCCTGATCGAAGCTGGGGTGCGCTTCGGGATCGAACCAAAGCCCCATCGCGCGAAAGACGGGTTCAATGGCCCGGGTCAACGGCGCTGCGCGTGCGGTTTGTTCCAGATAGGTCACGCTATTGGCATCCACCGGGAAGAAGCCGGTCGAAGCGCCGTATTCCGGTGCCATATTGGCGATCACCGCGCGGTCACCCGCCGTAAGGGTCGCGACGCCGGGGCCGAAGAATTCGACAAAGGCGCCCGTGACGTCAAGCGCGCGCAGGCGGTGGGTGATCTCGAGCGCCAGATCGGTCGATAGCACCCCCGCGCGCAAGGCCCCGACCAGCCGCACGCCGACCACCTTTGGCACGGCCAGCGTCGTGGCTTGGCCGAACATCACGCTTTCCGCCTCCAGCCCGCCGATGCCCCAACCCAGTACGCCAATGCCGTTGATCATCGGCGTATGGCTGTCGGTCCCCAACAGCATATCCGGATGCGCGGTGCCGTCTTGGTTGATCTCAAGAAGCGTGGCGAGCTGTTCGAGGTTGATTGTGTGCATGATCCCCGTACCGGGCGGGTTCACATGGACCCCGCTAAGGTTGGCCGAGGCCCATTTCATGAATGCATAACGTTCGTGGTTGCGCTCTATTTCGCGCGCACCGTTGCGGGTGGCGGCCTCGGGGTTGGCATAGATATCCACGGCGAGAGAGTGATCTACAGACACCTCGACGGGCAGCTGCGGCGTCAGCTGGGCAGGGTCGCCGCCGGCCTCGGCAATTGCGTCCCGCAGCCCTGCAATATCGGCAATCGCCGGGGTGCAGGTCGTGTCGTGCATCAAGATGCGGTTGGGGCGAAACGAGAATTCGAAACCTGTGGGCCGCTTCGCAAGCCAGTCGTCGAGGGCGGCGATCAGCGGGGCAGGTGCTTGTGTCTCGCGCAGGTGGTTCTCGCTCAGCAGTCGCAAGACATGTGGCAGCTTTGCCAGCCGCGCGCCGAGGATCGTTTTGAGATCGACAACACGCATGGTTTGATCGTGGTGGTGCACATCGGTGTGAAGTGTCATTGCGACCTCTTGGACAAAAGTGAGACCAGCGTCGGTGCGGCAAAGAGTGCGAACAGCACGCGCAGGATGTGGTGACAGGCGACAAGCGCGACTTCGCGCCCCATGGTTACGGCGATCAATGACATCTCTGCCAAGCCGCCCGGCGCGAAGGCCAGGGTCAAGGCCAGCCCGTCCCAGCCGCCCTGTTTGGCCATGATGACAGCTGCAAGAATGGCGATGCCAATCTGGATTGCGACGACGGCCATCGCGGACAGGGCAAACCCCGCCAGCGTCGACAGTGAGACACCCAGAAACCGCGCGCCGACATTGATGCCGATGGCCACCTGAATGGCGATCGAGACCTCTGACGGGACATGAAACGCCGAGACCTGTGTCAGGTGCAGCGCGGCGCTGACCAGCATCGGGACAAGGATGAGTGCCGCCGGAATGCGTAGCCATCTGTCGGCCGCGACGCCGGCGGCGATACAGGCCAGGAACCAGCCCCAATCGGGCAGGGTCATCTGATGTGATACGGCGTTTGTGGTGCTTTCCACCGAAACGCCAAAGGCCAGCCCGGCAAGCACGGGAATAAGCAGGATAGAGAGCGCGATGCGCAGCGCATGAACAATTGCAACCCGCCGCTGATCCGCGCCGGCATGCTCGCCGATCAGGATCATTTCGGAAATCCCGCCGGGCATGGAGCACAACAGCGCGTCAATTTTCGGGAACCCGAACAGACGCTGGAGACCGTTGTAATTTATCGCACCGCCAATAATCAAAATGGCGAACATCATGGTCAGCGACGGCCACCATGCGACGGCCAGCTCAACGATATTGGACGGGATCGCCGCGCCCAGCATCGTGCCGACAGCAGCCTTTACATAGGGCATCAACAGCGTGGGTTGCACCACGGGCAGCTGAAGCAATGACGCCACCACAATCAAGAGCATCGCGCCAATCAACCACCCAAGCGGCAGCCCCGTCGTCGAAAGCGCCCACCCCGCAGCGATCGCCGCGACAAGGGTGAGCAGAGCGCGGGGGAGGGGCGTCAAACTGGGCAATTGGGTTATATCCTGCCGAAAGTTGTGTTCAGTTCCGCGACGTCCTGGGGCGTCAACACCTGTGTGTTCATGCCGCGCAGCGCCACGATCAGCCGTGCGGTTTCTTCAAGCTCTTCCGCTGCGGCAACGGTCGAGAACAGGTTTTTGCCACTGACCACGGGGCCGTGGTTGGCCAATAGAACCGCCGCATATTTGCCCTGCAAATCGCGGATCATGTCGCCCATGGTTGGATCGCCGGGTTTGACATAGGGCACCCGTTTCACCGTCCCGACGCGCATCACGACATAAGGCGTGAGCGGCGGCACACAATCGTCGGGGTTGATATCTGCAAGGCAGGACAGGGCCGTGGCCCATGTCGAATGCAAATGAACCACCGCACCTGCTTCTGGGCGCGTGTCGTAAAACGCCTGATGCAGGAACACTTCTTTGGTGGGTTTGTCACCGGCGATATGGCGGCCTTCAAAATCCAGCTTCGAGATGCGCTTCGGATCGAGATCACCGAGCCGCACATTGGTGGGGGTCATCAAAATACCATCCGACAGCCGCACGGACACATTGCCGGCGGTGCCAACGGAAAAGCCACGGTCAAAGAGCGAGCGGCACAGATGTGCCATTTCTTCCCGTGCTTTGCCCTCTTCGTCGGTCATGCGCCGGTCTCCATCATGCGCAGCGCCTTTTCAAAGAAGTCGGGGGTGCCGAAATTGCCGGATTTCAGTGCGACCAGAACGGGGGCGTCGCCGAGGCTGAGAATGGGAACACCGGGGTCAATTTCGGGGCCGATGCGCATGGCGTTGACGTCAAGCGTGGTACAGACCGCCTGTGCCACCGCGCCAGAGGTTTCGCCCCCCGCGACCACGATGCGACGATAGCCGCGCTCGACCAGCGCCCGTGCTGTGTCGGCGAACAAGGCGTCGAGCTTGGCGGCGGTGGCCTCGCGGCCATATTCCTGCTGGACCGCGCGCACATCCTCTGGCGTGCCAGAGGAGTAGACCAGCGGCGCGTCGCCCTGATGCGCGACGATGAAGGCCGTAAGGTCGTCGACCGTGACGGTCCCCTGCATGACGCCGGGCACATCAATGGCAAGCGTCGGGTGGCGGGCGGCGTGATAATCTACCTGACCGCGTGTGGCGCCAGAACACGACCCGGCAAGGATCGCTTCGGGGCCGGTGGCGGGGGTGAACGGCACGTCGCCGCCCTGGGCACGCGCGGCGCGAATGAAATTGCGTGGCAATCCAAGCGCAATCCCGGAACCGCCAGTAACCAGCGCCGCGCCATCGACAGCATCCCCGATGGTCAGAAGCGCCTCATCCGAGATCGCATCAACCACGGCAAAGCGTTCGGGCATGGAACACAGGGCGTCGCGCACAGGATCAGCGCCAGCCGCGACAACAGTGTGCGGTATGAGGCCGACACTCTCATCCGTTTGTGCGCGCAAGACACGGCGCAGGTCGGGATCGGTCATCGGCGTCAACGGGTGGTTCTGCATCCCGGATTCATTCAGCAGACGATCAAAAACAAACAGATGCCCCTGAAAGACCGTGCGCCCCGCTGTCGGAAAGGCGGGACAGACGACAACACCGCGACAGTCCAGGGCACGTGCGAGGGCTTCGGAGACCGGGCCGATGTTGCCGTCATTCGTTGAGTCAAAGGTCGAACAGTATTTGAAAACGATCTGCTCGCAGCCTTGCTCACTTAACCATTCCAGCGCCGCCAGAGATTGCGCGACCGCCTGTTCAACCGATGTCGAGCGGCTCTTGAGAGAGATGACGCCTGCCTCGATCTCTGGCGCGGCTTTTTGCGTTGGTACGCCCGCATATTGCGCTGTGATCAATCCACCTTCCGGGGCGACGCCCTTGGCCAGCGTATTTGCAATATCGCTCCCGCCGGTAAAGTCGTCGGCGATCACACCTATCAGCATTCCAAGGTTCCTTTTGCGTTTGCGGGGGCTAAAATCCGCTTCAATTTGTCAATCGCGGCGTCGGGGCTGGTCAGCACGGGAATATCCGTGCAGGCCCGCACCGCGTCGGCGGCGCGGCTCATCGAAAAATGCGCCAGCACTATGGCGTCGGCATTGCGTACATTGGCGGCGGCCTGCGCGATCAGTTGGTCATGTGTCTTGCCATCACCCGCCTTGAGCGCGGCGAGGGCATCGGGGACCGCGACGGAGGTCAGCGTCGCATCTGCGTCGCTGCGTGCCGTCTCTTCGGTGAACTCCAATTCCATTCCCGCCACAGCAGGGGGGAAGGTATAGAGCATGGTGGCATTTCCACCGCTTGCGACGGCCGCTTCGAACATGGCTTCGTTCGGCTTGAGGACCGGAATATCCAGCCGCGCGGCGGCGGTTTCAATGCCCGCCCCAAAGGCAGAACAGGTATAGAGAATGGCGTCGGGCGCGAGATCCATCGCATAATCCGCCAGCACGTTGATGCGGCGATCAAGCTCGGTTGCATCGACACGCCCGGACGCTGCATCGGCCGAGAGACCTTCCTCGAGGATCGAGATGGTTTCGGCATCCGGCCAGAGCCGTTTGAAGGCGTCGTCGATCGGGGCCATTGCGACCCGGGTGGCGTGGATCAATACGATACGTGTCATGTCGAGTTCCCGAATGCAGAGAGGGGGTGACGGGCAGGGGGGAGGTACCTGCCCGTCGAGCGGACCAACCTAGGCCGGAACTTTGCCTGCGACGGCATCGGCGACGAAGGTGCCGAATTGGTCGGTGTTGACCGAACCGCCAAGGTCGCGCGTGCGCTTGGCCGGATCGTCAATGACCGCATCCACGGCCTCGGTGATCGCTGTGCCTGCATCCAGAAGCTTTTGCACGCCGCGTTGCTCGCCGAGCCACGACAGCATCATTGCCGCCGACAAGATCAAAGAGGTCGGGTTGGCGACGTTCTTGCCCTGGATGTCCGGGGCAGAGCCGTGTTGAGCCTGGGCACAGCACAGGCCTGTTTCGGCATTGGCGTTGATCGACCCTGCAAGACCCAGGGACCCCGAAAGCTCGGAGGCGAGATCGGAGAGGATGTCACCGTAGAAGTTGGTCGCGACGACAACGTCATAGATCTCTGGCTGACGCACCAGCAGGGCGGCAAAGGCGTCAACGATCTTGTCGTCTGTCTCGACCTCGGGGAATTCCTTGGCCACTTCGCGGAAGCATTCAAGAAACAGCCCGTCCGTCATGAGAAAGCTGTTCGCCTTGTGAATTGCGACAACCTTCTTGTTGCGCTGCATCGCCAGTTTGAACGCTTCGCGACAGATGCGCATCGAGCCGTGACGGGTGATCTTGCGGACCGACAGGGCCATGTTCGGGTCGGGCATCATTTCACCGACGCCTTTGTACATGTTGCGGTCGGGGTAAAATCCTTCGGTCGCTTCGCGCATGATCACAAGATCCATGCCCGGCGCTTTGTTCGGGATGAAATCGCGGCTCCGTGCGGGGCGCACGTTGGCATAGAGGTCCAGACCGATGCGGAACCCGGCCGAGACATTGCGACCGCCTTCGACAACGGGGGGATAGTCCATGTGCGACTGCGTGCCGAGGATCACGCCGTCAAATTCGGTCCGTGCGCGGTCAAGCACCTCTTCACGCAGGGTGGTGCCGTATTTCTTGAGCGAGTCGAAGCCGGATTCTGCCTTTTCGAACGTCAGACCGAGGTCGAAGCGTTCATTCGCGGCCTCGACCACCTTGAGGGTTTCGGCCGTGATTTCCGGCCCGATACCGTCGCAGGGCAAGTACATGATACGCATTATGGTTCTCCTTGATAATTTCGACGGATTGTTCCGCTGAGAGAGATTGAGAGGGGGGTACGGGGGGCGACGTGGGCGCCCCCCATGTTTGAAAGGGGATCAGTCGCCTGCTGCGATTTCCTCAGAGGGGCGCGCGGCCTCCATGTTCCGTTTGACGCGACGCGACAGGAAGATCGGAAGGACGAAGCCGATGATCGCCACGGCCCACAAGATCAACACCAAGGGGCTGCCGACCAGAATGCCCCAGTCACCGTCAGAGATCGTCAGAGCCCGACGCAGGTTCACTTCCATCTCGTTGCCCAACAGGATGCCAAGGATGATCGGCACCAATGGCACGTCCAACTTGCGCAGCACCCAGCCCAGGATGCCGAAACCAACCATCAGCATGACGTCAAACGTCGATCCGGTGATGGAATAGATCCCGACAAAAGAGACCATCGCGACCACGGGCATCAAGATCCGTGTTGGCACCAGCAAGACGCGGGTGAACAGGCCAACCAATGGGATGTTGAGCGCCAGCAGCATGAAGTTCGCGATGAACAAGGCAGCAATCAGGCCCCAGACCACATCCGGGTTCTTTTGGAACAGCAGCGGGCCGGGGGTGATGTTCAACTGCAAGAGCACCGCCAGAAGCACCGCCGTTGTCCCCGATCCCGGCACGCCGAGGGCGAGCATCGGCACAAGCGCGCCGCCCGATGCGGCATTGTTGCCGACCTCAGGTGCAACCACACCGCGCGGATCGCCCTTGCCGAAGGTCTTGCCTTCGCGGTCCACGGTCTGTTTCTCAAGCGAGTAGCTGAGGAACGAGCCAAGCGATGCACCCGCTCCGGGCAGAACGCCGGAGATGAAGCCAATGACGCTGGAACGTCCCATTGTGGGGATGCAACGTTTGAGCACGGACAGGTTGGGCAGGAGGCGACCAATCTTCATGTCGCCACTGTGACCGACGCTGCCGCCACGGTGTTTCTCAAGGAAGATGAACACCTCGCTCAATGCGAACAGGCCGACGATGGCGATCAGGAAATCAATTCCGTCGAACAGGTGGATTTCGTCAAAGGTAAAGCGCTGCGAACCTGTTTGGCTGTCGCTGCCGATCATCGCAATCCCAAGGCCGAAAGCCGCCGCAAACGCCGACTTTGCCTGATTGGTCGAGGAAATCCCGCCCAAGGTGGCAAAGGCCAAGGTGAACAGCACGAAGTATTCCGCAGGACCGAACAGCAGCGCGATCTTGACCAGTTGCGGCGCCAAAAGCACCAGGCCGCAGGTGGCAAAGAATGCCCCAACAAAGGACGCAATGCCGGACAGGGACAAAGCTTCGCCCGCCTTGCCCTGCTGTGCCATGGGATAGCCGTCGAGACAGGTCATCATCGCAGGCTCGTCGCCCGGAATATTAAGGAGAATGGATGAAATCCGCCCCCCGTACATCGCGCCGTAATAAACCGACGTCAAAAGGATCAGCGAAGGCGTCGGGCCAAGCCCGAGCGAAAAGGCGATCGGTATGAGAATGGCCACGCCATTGGCCGGCCCAAGGCCGGGCAGAGCGCCCATCAACGTGCCGAGAAAGCAGCCCAGCAGCGCAAGCAGCAAGTTTTCGAAGGTCAGGGCGATGGCAAAGCCATCCGCAAGTGAACTCAGAGTTTCCATGATATTTGCTCCTCAGAAACCCAGCGGGCCCTTGGCAAGCGACAAGCCAAGGATCAGATGGAACACGACATAGATACCGACCGATGTCGCAAGACCCGTCACCAGCGAGGCGAGGGGCTTCGTGCCCAGTCGCCATGTCAGGTATGCCGTTGCGAAAATGGTTGAGATCACGAAGCCCAATTCGGGCAGCACCCAGCCGTACAGGAACATCACGGCTGCGGCGAAGGCGATTTCGCTCAACTCACGTACAGCAGGCCATTCAGGCTCGCCCGAGGGGCGAAAGATGAATATCAACGAGCTCAGCGCCATGATGGTGCCAACGATATAGGGGAAGGTGCGCGGGCCGATCACGTCGACCATGAAACTGTTGGGGATTATCGAGGCGGCCCATATGTAGAATGCGGCCAGCGCAAGACCGACCGCACCGAAAATTCGGTCACTCATCTTGGTCTCCAGATTTGCAGGGTTGTACAAGCGGCTGCCCCGAGCGGTCGGGGCAGCCGTGGTGCATCACTTGATGATGCCGATTTCTTTCGACAGCTTGGTCACGTCGTCGATTGTACCTTGCACAAAGGCGTTCATGTCGTCGCCAAAGTTGTTGAAGGGTTCAATCGCAGCGGCCTCGAGTGCGGCTTTGAAATCGTCGCTTTCGGCCATCGTCATGATCGCCTGCTTCCAGAACTCCTTGGCCTCGTCAGACGCGCCCTGTGGCATGTAGAGACCGCGCCAGTTCGCGCCAATCACGTCATAGCCCTGCTCTTTCGCGGTCGCGATGTCCGGGAATTTTTTCAAACGCTCCGGCGCGAGAATGCCGATGATGCGGATGTCGCCGGATTCAACAAAGCCAAGCATTTCCGAGAAGTCACCCGAAACGGCCTGAACCGAGCCGGACAAAAGGCCGGTCATCGCTTCGCCGCCACCGGAATAGGAGACGTATTTAACCTGTGTGACGTCTTCCATCCCTGCGGCCTGAGCCAGCAACATGGGTTTGATGTGGTCATAGCTGCCCACCGAGGAGCCGCCGGCGATGCCCACGGATTTCGGGTTTTCCAAAATCGCATCCATCATGTCGTTGAGCGTTTGGAACTCGGAATCTGCGGCGACGGCAATCGCGCCATATTCCGCGCCGAACGTGGCCAGCCAATGCACATCGTCAAAGCTTGCGCCTTTGTAGATGCCTTGCGCGATCCGGGCGCTGGTGGACATGGAGGCCGCAACAATCAGGTTGTTGTCATCGTTGCGTTCCTTGGTGACATGGGCAAAGGCCACGCCGCCGCCGCCGCCGGTCATGTTTGTGACCTGCATCGTGTCATCCATGACGCCAAGGTCGAACAGGAAGCGCGCGGTGGTGCGGCAGATGAAATCCCAGCCGCCACCGGGGTTGGATGGGGCGATGCACTGTGGGTTTTCAGGCTCAAAGTCCTGGGCCAGGCCCACGCTTGGTGCAAACGAGGCGATGGCCAGAGCCGCTGCTGCGACGAGGTTGTGTTTGAATTGCATTTTTTCCTCCCAAATGCGTTTTCGTTAGGTGCAGTGTAGTCGGGCTTCAGATTGCACTTAATGACCAAAAAAGCCAATAGCCAATTTTTGCGACGCGAAAATTTTGGCGAAGATGGCGGTAATTGCTTGAAAAATAACGAATTGATTGCCAAATGCAGGAGGCCCATTGAAGGGTGTGAGATTGCATTGCGGCAGAATCGGCTCTTGATTTTAGCATTTTGGTCGCCAAAAATGCCTTCTATCGGTGGGGAGGTGCTGCGAATCTGGATCGCGCGCGTCCAAGGGCAAAACGTGATCGACCAACAAGGACCAATAAAATGAGCAGCAGCGACCTCGCGACACGCATCTCCAACCGTCTTGCCAAGGATATTCTTACCGGCACGATTGAGCCGGGGACGCATGTGGCCACGCAGCAGATTGCAGACCGGTATCAGGTGTCCCGCACGCCGGTTCGTGATGCGCTGGTCGCGTTGTCTGACAAGGGGTTGCTGGAGCATCAGGCCAATCGCGGGTATTTCGTGCCCGAAGAAATCCCCGAGGGGCTCGCCCAGGAAATCGCGGCGCAGGATTCTGAGGAATCCGATGTATATCAAACCTTTGCCGAAGATTGGCTCAAAAATCGCCTGACCGAGATTGTCACAGAACAGAGCTTGCGGCAGCGGTATTCCCTTACCAAATCACGGCTCAACGACATGATGGCGCGCGCGGCGCGCGAGGGGTGGGCAGAGCGCAAAGAAGGCTATGGCTGGCGGTTGCTGCCGGTGGCGAAAACCTCAGAGGCCTTCGATCAAATCTATCGGTTCCGCCTCGCGATCGAGCCGGTGGCGTTGCTTGAACCGAGTTTTGAGCTCGACCGCAAGGTGCTCGCAGAGCATCGCCGAATTCAGGAGTGGATGTTGGAAGTCGATGTGGCCAGAACGCCGCCGGAACAGCTGCTCGCCAATGGGGCAGCCTTTCACGAGGCCCTGATCGCAATGTCAAATAATCCGTTTTTTGCCAGTGCCTTGGAGCGTGTGAACCGCATGCGTCGTCTGATGGAATACCGTGCGCGCGTGGATCAGGAGCGGTTGCAAGTGCAATGTAGCGACCACATTGAAATCATCGACCTGTTGGAGCGGGGCGAAGTGGTGGAGGCGTCGTACTTCATGCGTCGGCACCTGTCGGGCGCGCTGCGTCGCAAAAGCCCGATTGCACGGAATTGGTCAGAGGAGATGGAGGCCGAGGCGCATTCCCAGGCGTAATTGTGCCTCAGGATTGAATATTTCCGTCAATTAATCCAAACGACGCGCGGTCCGTTGCCCGCGCGTCTACTGGCCGTCGAACAGGCGCGCGGGATTGTGACACATGATGTTTTGGATCTGTTCGGGCGTCACCCCACAGACCGAAAACAGCTTCGGAATGGCGTGAGAGTCGACATTCCGAAACGGCTCGATCTCGCCAAATGCGCGTGTCTTGCGTTCCGGGCCACCGCTGGTGTGCGGCCAATCTGAGCCCCAAATGATATGGTCGGGCCGCAGAGCGACGCATGTGCGGATCAGGGATTTTGCCTGGGTTTGCGCGCTCTCTGGGGTGGGGCCAAGTTTGTAGTCCGCCGACATTTTTATCCAAACAGGCTCGGAATCACATCTTTGGAGCAGGTCGATCAGGCTGCTTTCGGGGGCCTGTGCGCCGATGCCCGCGAAATGGTCCAGAACGACGGGCACACCCGCGTGTGTGATGAGTTCGACGTGCCGCAGCACGGCGTCGATTGGCGCGTAGATCTGAAGGAACATGCCGCTGCCCGCGAGGGCGGAGGCCATCGCCTGAACCGCGTGCGCGCCCGCATCGGCCTCGGCCCCGCTGACCAGATTGACACGAAAGCCGCGCACGCCGCTGGCGCGCATTTCGGCGATCGTGGCATGGTCGAGGGTCGAAGGGTCGGCTACCGCCACGCCACGCGCACGGTCGCCAAGGGTATCGAGCGCCTTTAACAAACAGGCGTTGTCGCTGCCATAGACGCTTGGTTGCACCACCACGGCGCGATCAATGTTCCCCGCCGCCATGATCCCAAGGAGGTCAGGCACACTGGCGTCGCCGGGCGTGTAGCTTCGCTGGTGCGCGAAGGGGAAGACGCGCGGATAGAACAGGTGAACATGCGTGTCCCAGGTGGCATTTTGCGTCATGTCAGATGTTCCAAAATGTGGGCACGCGCCGCCGTTGGCAGTGACGATCTGCCGAAGGTTTCTTGACCCTGTTGCACCACGGCCTCTGTGCCGCATTTCTGAAGCATGGAAGAAGGCAGGGATTCAAGCTCGCGCGCATAAGATGACAATGGGATGTCCTTGTTTTGGGCCGTGCGGCAAAGGCGCGAAGTCTCAGGCGGGGTCGGGGGCAATTGCGCTGTCGCGGCTGACGCCGTGGGCTTCAAGGATGTCACCGACCCGACCGCTGCGCGCCAATTCGGCGAGGAAATGACGCAGGTGCGCGGCCGCTTTGGGGCGACCTTTCACAATGGCCATCGCCTGTAGAATTTCCATGAATGGCGGTTGCAGCGTGCGTGCCCCCGGGCGCAGTTTGGCCTCGGTCTCCATCACCGCGCCAATGCCTGCAACCGCATGGAGTTCGCCTGCGTCCAGCGCCGCAAGCATGGCGTGAATGTCGGGAAAGGTCACCAGATTCTCGGCGCCGGGTTTGCGCGCAAGGGTGAGCGTATAGGCCGACCCCTCAACCGTGCCGACGGGCGCGCCAGATGTCACCAATGCGTCAGCGGTTTCCGCGGTGCAACCCGCCCCCGCGAGGTAACGCCCCTCGATCCGAATATAGGGATCGGTAAAGTCGATGGTCTGCGCGCGCTTTGGATCGACGGCAAGGAAGCAAACATCCCATAGGTCATCCTCGGCAGAGTTCGAGACGTCAACCGCGCGATCGAATTCGACGAATGTGAGGTCAACGCCGAGGTCGCTGGCCAGTGCTTTTGCAAGGTCGACCGAGATGCCCTTGGGTGTCCCGTCGGTGTTCCGCCCCACGAGGATGCGGTTCCCGTGATTAAGCGCGACGCGCAATGTGCCTGTCGGAGCAAATTCGGCTACGATATCTGTGGTCAATGGCGTCTCCTTGCATGGTACGGATGAAAATCTGGGGCTATTTGGGAGTGATTGGCTTATTTTCCGTTAAAATGCAATGAGTAAGTGATTTTGCGCCTGCATTTTGGACTTTGGTGGTTATCGACCATGTTCGCACGGCGCAATTTGCCCTGATCCGCTTCACCGTTCTCTGCCGTTGTGGGCGTCTGGTTGGGGTCTTCGGTCGCGGCCTCTGGGCGCCGTATGCCTTCCTAGGCTAGGGGCTATCTCGAAACAGGGCTGACCCTCTTTCTCCTCAGTCAGGGATGCAGAATTTCCCCCGCGCGGCATGCGCGATGTGTCTGTGCAAAGCCCTCTGTCCGCGACGATGTCGGTTGCACTGAACCTGTGGTGCCATCGGAGCGAGTTGACATGAGCCGGCGGAATCGCATATGACACCGGTGTCATGACATCGGTGTCATGCGCCAATGTCATATGGTGCATGGCAAGTGGAGGGGAGAGAAATGGCAACCATTTACGATGTTGCAAAACTGGCGGGCGTGTCCCCCAAGACCGTGTCACGCGTTCTTAACGGGGACGCGCCGGTCAACGCCAAGACCAAGGAAGCAGTCACCAAGGCCATCAATGCTCTCGGCTATGTGCCATCGCAGGCGGCGCGGATGATGCGGTCGAGCCGGTCGGGGATTATCGGCCTGATCACCGGTGCGATCTCGCAAGCGCCGGAGCCTGCAACCCCGTCGGGTCTGCCCGATCTGCATATCGTGCAGGGTGTTCAGCGCGAGATGGCGGCCAACGGCAAGATCCTGATGATCGCCGACACCGGCGGTGCGCCGGATGCAGCGCCGATCTTGGCGCGCACCTTTGCGCAGCACCGCGTCGAGGGGCTGATCTATGTGGCGGACCACCATAGCGAGGTGGACGTCGATCTTGGCAATGCCGATTGCCCGGTCGTTCTGTTGAACTGCTACGACAAGGCCGCCACCCCTTGCGTGCTGCCTGATGACGTGACCGGGGGAACCGAACTTGTTGCCCGGCTAATTCAGAGCGGCCACAGACGCATCGGATTTTTGACCCTCGACCCCGAAATGCCTGCGGCGCGGCTGCGTCTGAATGGCTATATGGCCGCACATGTGGCGGCGGGAATTACGCCCGATCCGACGCTTGTGGCACAGGGCTATCAAGGCGGTGCAGACAAGACCGGGGTCATGCTGGCGAAGTCGCTTGAGCGTTTGCTGTCTCTGGATGTGCCGCCAACGGTGATCTGTTGTGGCAACGACGAGATGGCGATGCGGGTGTACGGCCTGCTGCGCAGCCGCGGTCTTCGGGTGCCCGAGGATATCTCGGTCGCGGGCTACGACGATCACCGCTCGATTTCGGAAATGCTGTATCCGCAACTAACCACCGTAGACCTGCCCTACAGAGAGATGGGGCAGAAAGCGGCAAAATACATTCTGGAAATGATCGCGGGGACTGCTCCTGCATCACAGGGTCCGACGCTTGTGCGCGGGCCTGTCGTCTGGCGGTCCTCTGTGACCGATCTCACCACTGTCAAAAACACATCTCATGGGAGGAAACCATCGTGACCCTGACAAGAACCATCCTCGGCGCACTTGCTGCAACCACCGCATTGGCCGGCGCGGCCAACGCACAGAGCGAGCTGACCCTGTGGTATCACGGCGCGGGCAACGACGTCGAAAGCGGACTGCTGAACACCGTCATCGAAGAGTTCAATGCCGCGCAGTCCGATTGGGCTGTCACGGTCGAAAGCTTTCCGCAGCAGAGCTATAACGAGTCTGTCGTGGCCTCGGCGCTGGCCGGAAACCTGCCCTGCATTCTTGATGTCGATGGCCCCGTCATGCCGAACTGGGCCTGGGCCGGATACCTCCAGCCGCTGCCGATCAGCGATGCGGCCATCGACGGCCATCTGGACGCCACCATCGGTCGCTATAATGGCGAAGTGTACTCGGTGGGCCTCTGGGATGCCGCCGTGGCGCTTTATGCCCGCCAGTCGACGCTGGACGCGCTTGGCCTGCGCACGCCGACGCTGGACGAACCATGGAGCCGCGACGAGTTCATGGCGGCGCTCGACGCGGCCAAGGCCTCGGGCAACTACGACTATGCGCTTGATCTTGGCACCGCATGGACCGGCGAGTGGTATCCTTATGCCTTCTCGCCCTTCCTGCAGAGCTTTGGCGGCGATATCGTGGACCGCTCGACCTATGCCAGCGCCGAAGGCGTGCTGAACAGCGACGAAGCAATCGAGTTCGGTGAATGGTGGCAATCGCTGTTCGCGGACGGCTATGCCCCCGGCACCAGCCAGGATCCGGCAGATCGCGATGTCGGCTTCAACGAAGGCAAATATGCGTTTTCCTGGAACGGCAACTGGGCTGCGGCGGCGACGCTGGACGCCGGCGTCGACGATGTGCGCTTTCTGCCTGCGCCTGACTTTGGCAATGGTTCCAAGATCGGCGCCGCCTCGTGGCAGTTCGGTGTTTCCAGTGCCTGCGCGCATCCAGAGGGTGCGGCGGCCTTCGTCGAACATGCGCTGCAAGACAAGTACATGGCGGCCTTCTCTGATGGTATTGGCCTGATCCCCGCCTCCAAGGAAGCGGCGCAGATGACCGAGAAATACGCCGACGGTGGCCCGCTGGCGGTGTTCTTTGATCTGTCCGCAGAGCAGGCGATGGTGCGTCCGGTCACCCCTGGCTATGTGGTCGCCGCCAAGGTCTTTGAAAAAGCGCTGGCCGATATCGCCAATGGCGCCGATGTCGCCGACACCCTTGATGCCGCGGTCGACGAGATCGACAAAGACATCGAGAGCAATCAGGGCTACGGCCACTAAGCGCAGACGGCGGGCCGCCCATCGCGGCGGCCCCCGAATTGCCGAGGAAATCACATGTCCAGTAAATTGACCCGATCCAACCGGGCAGGGTGGCTGTTTGCCCTGCCGGGGTTCTCACTCCTGTTTCTGTTTATCATTGTGCCGTTCTTCTTCGCGTTCTGGTTGTCCCTGACCAACCAGCGGCTGGTTTCGCCCAACGAGGCGGAATTTGTCGGGCTGAAAAACTACAGCGAACTCCTGGGGTTGGCGGTGGTGACGCTTGAGCCGGAACGCGATGACGCCGGCCAGATTCTCCGCGATGCGGAGCGTGAGGTTGAATATCCCCGCGTGCGCACCATCACCCGCAACAAGGACTTTCCGCAGTACAAGGGCATGGGCGAGTGGTTTCGCTGGCAGTGGGGTGACAATGCTAAGGTGGTGATCGCCTCGGATGTGCTATTCATGAAGGCGCTGGTCAATACGCTGATGTTCGCGTTGTTCATCGTGCCGGTGCAGGGGGGCGGGGCGCTGTTGCTGGCGCTGCTGATCAACCAGAAACTACGCGGGATCAATGTCTTCCGGACGGTCTATTTCATGCCGGTGGTGATATCGATCGTGGTGATTTCGCTGCTGTGGCGGTTCATCTATTCCGGCAACGACGGCCTTTTGAACAACATCATTGAGGTGCTGACCTTCGGCGCTTTCACACCGATCGACTGGCTGGGGCGCACCGACACCGCGCTTGGCTCGATCATCGCCATGTCGGCCTGGCAGGGCATGGGCTTTCACATGGTGATCTGGCTCGCCGGGCTGCAGGCGATCTCGCCCACGCTCTACGAGGCCGCCGCGATTGAGGGCGCCAGCAAGTGGCAGACCTTCCGCTACGTGACCTGGCCGGGGCTGCGCAACACCGCTGTGCTGGTGCTGATCGTGATCACCATGCAGAGCTTCGCGGTCTTTGCCCAGGTCGACGTGATGACCAATGGCGGCCCGCTCGACTCGACGCAGACGCTGGTCTTCCAGACCGTCGAACGCGGCTATGGCAAGCAGGATATCTCGGGCGGTGCGACCATCTCGGTCATCCTGTTCCTCATGGTCCTGACCATCTCGGCCGTCCAAGGCTATCTGACACGGGAGCGCAAATAATGGCCGCCGTTACATCCGACAACCGTGGGCTGCGGCTCGCGACGCGCTATGCCGTCCTTGTTCTGGTGGGGTTCGTCTTCCTGTTCCCGCTGGTGTTCATGGTGGTCTCCAGCCTCAAGCCCGACCAGCAACTGCTGGCCGACACCTCGAGCATCCGGGCCTTCCTGCCGGTGGGCGACATCAGCCTCGATAACTACGTCAAGGCGTTCGAGCGCGCGCCCATCGGGCGGTTCATGCTGAACTCGGTCTTCGTCACGGTTGTCACCGTGTCCGCGTCGATCCTGCTCTGCTCGCTGGCTGCTTTCAGCTTCGTGTTCCTTGAGTGGAAAGGCCGGGGCGTGCTGCTCTCGGTGATCGTGGCGACGCTGATCATCCCGTTTGAGACCATCGCGGTGCCGCTCCTGCTCTTCGTCTCAAAACTTCCCTGGATCGGGCTCGAAGGGCTGGAGATCGGCTGGCTCAACACCTATCGGGTGCAGATTATCCCGTGGATGGTGGACGCGCTGACGATTTTCCTCTTCGTGCAGTTCTTCAAAGACCTGCCACGCGAATTGATCGAGGCGGCGCGCGTCGAAGGCGCCAGCTGGTTGCTGGTCTATCGCAAGATCGTCATGCCGCTGTCCGGCCCGGTGATCGCCACCGCCGCGATCCTGAAATCGCTGACCATGTACAACAACCAATATCTCTGGCCGCTGATCGTGGTGCAGGACGAGGCGCACCGTCCGGTGATGGTCGGCCTCGGCTACTTCTTCCAACTGCAAATCGCCTGGGGCGAGGTCATGGCCTATCTGACGCTGATCTCGGTCCCGGTCATTGCCTTCTATCTTGTTCTGCAACGCGCCTTCATCTCGTCGATTGCGTCGACCGGCGTGAAGGGCTGAGGAAACATCATGACACTGAAACTCGAAAACGACTGGATCTGGGACAGCTGGTACGCCCATGACGGAGACCGCTGGCACGGGTATTTCCTGAAAGCGCCGAAAAGCCTCGGTGATCCCGACCTGCGCCACTTTAACGTGACACAGGGCCACGCGGTCAGCGACGACCTGGTGAACTGGGAACATCTGGGCACCTGCCTTGCGCCCGCCGAGGGCCCGGCCTTTGACGATTACACCACTTGGACCGGCTCTGTGGTGCAGGATGATGGCGGCCTCTGGCACCTGTTTTACACCGGCACCTCGCATGCCGAGAAGGGGATGTACCAACGCATCGGCCACGCCACCTCGACCGATATGCACAATTGGGAGCGTGTGGGCGATGGGCTTTGCCTTGATCTCACCGGGCCGACTGCGGACCTTTATGAAAAGGACCACGCAAAGGGGTTTTGGCACGACCGCGCGATGCGCGATCCTTGGGTGATGCGCGACCCGGAGGGCACCGGCTGGCTGATGTATTTTACCGCGCGCGTCCCCGGTGAGGCCGAAGCAAACAACGGCGGCGCAGTCGGCTTTGCGACCTCACCGGATCTGGCCACCTGGACGCTGCAACCGCCGGTGTTTTCTGGCGGATATGGCCAGCTTGAGGTGCCGCAGGTTTTCGAACACGACGGCCAGTGGTATTGCCTGTTCTGCACCGCAGACGAGCATTTCTCCGAGGCGCAGGCCGCGGCCACGCCCGGCGGACCGGTCACCGGCAACCACTACCTGATCGGCGATGGCCCGCGCGGGCCCTGGCGGATCGCGTCCGGCTTCCTTGATGGCGCAAATCCCTGCCTGCGCTACGCCGCGCGGATTGTGCCGACCGACGACGGGCTGGTCATCCTGGGATTCAACCACACCGCACCGGATGGAAGTTTCGGCGGGTTCGTCATGGACCCCGAACCTGTGGTGCAACAGCAAGATGGGCTGCTCAAGGTCGAGCGCCCCTCGCTGGCAGCGGAGTAAGAGCAATGGCGACATTGAAACTGAAAGATGTGCGGAAGTCCTATGGCTCCGTCGATGTGATCAAGGGTGTTGATCTCGACATTGAAGATGGCGAGTTCGTGGTCTTTGTCGGCCCCTCGGGCTGTGGCAAGTCCACGCTTTTGCGGATGATTTCCGGGCTTGAGGACATCACTTCGGGCACGTTGGAGATCGACGGTCAGGTGGTCAATGACCTGCCGCCGAAGGATCGCGGCATCGCCATGGTGTTCCAGTCTTATGCGATCTTTCCCCACATGACCGTGCGCGAGAACGTGGCGTTCGGCCTGACCATTGCAGGTGCGTCGAAGAAGGAGAAGGAAGAGAAGGTGGCCGAGGCCGCGCGGGTGCTGCAGATGGAGCATCTGCTTGATCGCCGCCCCTCGCAGCTTTCGGGCGGCCAGCGCCAGCGCGTCGCCATCGGCCGCGCCATCGTGCGCAAGCCCAAGGTGTTCCTGTTCGATGAACCGCTGTCGAATCTCGACGCGGCGCTGCGCATGGACATGCGGATGGAGATCGGCCGCTTGCACGGCCAGCTTGACGCGACGATGGTCTATGTCACCCACGACCAGGTCGAGGCGATGACGCTGGCGGACAAGATCGTCGTGCTGAAGGACGGCAAGGTGATGCAGGTCGGCACGCCGATGGAATTGTTTCACGAACCCGCCAACCTCTTTGTCGCAGGCTTCCTCGGAGCGCCCTCGATGAATTTCCTCGATGTCGACGTGTCCGACCGCGATGCGGCGCAGGCCAAAGTTGCCAACGCTGCGCTGGATCCGATCACCGTGGCGCACAAAGGCCGCATCGATGGCCCCGGCAAGGCCGTCCTCGGCGTTCGCCCACAACACGTCAGCGCGGTGCCCCCCGACCAGGGAATGCTGCACGGCAAGGTCAACATGGCAGAGCGACTGGGCACCGAGACGGTGGTTAACATGACCCTGAAAGACGGCACAAAGTTCATCGCCGCCTTTGATGAGGACAAGGTGTTTCAGCAGGGCGAAAGCATTGATCTGGTGTTCAAGCCAGAACAGGCGCATCTGTTTCCCCCCGGCGAGATCACCAGAGCCGCCCATTGATCCGGGCCGGGCGGGGCTGTCGCCAAAGCACCGCCCGCGCCAGATCACGCGACATTTTTGGCCGCCTGCATCGGGTTTGGAACTGCGGCAGGCACGGAGCAGGTTCTCGCCAAAGTTAGGTTCGACTTATATAGAAGGTGACACGTATAGAAGGTAACAGCCCAAGATCGGTTGTTGCGTCGGCCCGCTTGGCGGTGGCAAGGAGTCCTGATTGTTCAAGATAGACACTGTCCAGTCTGCTTCATTTCTCGTTGCCTGCGAAGAGGGTTCGATCAGATCTGCATCAGAGCGATTGGGTGTCGAACCTTCGACGATCAGTCGGCAAATCAAGGCTTTGGAAGATTCGCTGGGAACCGCGCTGATTGAGCGGGGGCGCAGAGGCGTCCGCGCGACCGAGGCGGGAATACTATTGCGGACCTATCTGAAACACCAACAAAGCGAGCAAGAGGCGCTGTTGTCGGACTTTGACGCGCTCAAGGGGATGCGGCGCGGGGAATTGGTGATTGCGGTCGGAGATGGCTTTATCAGCGATTTTGTCGGCAATGCGGTGAAGTCTTACAAGGCGGCGTTCCCGGGGTTTACTTATGATTTGTTGAGCGGTTCGACCGAACAGGTTCTGCACGCGGTCAGAACGGACCGCGCGCATCTTGGACTGGCGTATAATGCGCGTACCGAACGGGCGATCCGCAGTGTTGCGCAGGTCAAGCAACCGCTGGACCTGCTGGTCAGCCCCACGTCGGAATGGGCGGATCTGCCAGAGCCTGTTACGATGGCGCAGCTCGAAACCTTGCCGTCGGCATTGTTGAAATCCGGCTTTGGCGTCGGGGATATGATTGCGGTGGCCGAAGGCGCACATGGGGTCAGGCTTCAGGCGCTTGTGCGGTCGAATTCTCTGGCTGTGCTGCGCAATTTCGTGCGTGAGGGGTTGGGTGTCACGGTGCTGCCCGCCTTTGTGGTCACCCGCGAAATTGCGGATGGGACCATCATTACCAAGTCTTTGGATATTCCTGAATTCAGCAAGGGCGAGGCGTCGGTTTTTACCCGGCAGGGACGTCGTTTGCCCGAAGGTGCGACGCGACTGGTCAACCACATCAGCCGATCAATGGTCGCCTTTCGCCACAGCACCTAGCGTTGCGTGAAGCGCAACGATAAGTCACATTTGCTGCAATTCCCGCAGTCTTGTTCTGGCCATAGTCTGTAGAGAATCGATGGATCTCAACAGGGTAAAAAAATGTCAAAAAACTATATCGCTCCTCTTGTCGCCGTCTTGGCCGTTTCGACCGCGTTGGTGGCCCCGGCGCAGGCGGAAACGCTGCGCATTGCCTCGCAGGGCGATGCCACCAGCCTTGACCCCCATAGCCACAATGAGAGCTTCACCAACTATTTTCTCGCCAATGTTTATGAGGGGCTTGTCGCGCGCGACGAGGATTTCGAGATCGCCGGTCAGTTGGCACAAAGCTGGGAGCAGGTGGATGCCACGACGTGGCGCTTCACGCTGCGCGATGGGGTGTCGTTCCATGATGGGTCGGCTTTCGCCGCCGATGACGTCATCTTCAGTATGGACCGTGCCCTTTCGGAAACCTCGAATTTCAAACATGTGCTGGCTTCGGTCGAAAGCTATAGCGCCATTGATGACATGACCGTCGAAGTCGTGACCAAAGCGCCAAATCCGATCCTGTTGAATGATCTTCTCGACCTGATGATCCTTGATAAGCAGTGGGCCGACGCCAACGGTGCCGCCGAGCCGATCAATCTTCAGGCTGAGGAAAAAGCCTATAGCGCCACCAACGCCAACGGCACGGGGCCCTTTCAGGTTGTATCGCGCGCGCAGGGTGAAAAGACCACGCTTGCCGCCTTTGATGGCTATTGGGGCGATGCGGGCAATGTAACCGAAGTTGTCTTTACCCCGATCAACAATGCCGCGACGCTGGTGTCGGCGCTTTTGTCGGGTGAGGTTGATCTGGTGATGCCGCTGCCGTTGCAGGACATTCCGCGCGTAGAAAACGGCGCAGGGGTCAAGGTGGTCTCCAGCGCCGAGGCGCGCACCATGTATATCGGCATGGACCAATGGCGTGACCAGATCATCGAAAGCCCGGTCGAGGGCAATCCGTTCCTTGATCTACGGGTGCGTCAGGCGATTGCCCATGCGGTGGACGCACAGGCGATCATCGACCGGGTGATGCAAGGGCAGGCGACGCTGGCCACGCAATACGTGATGGACAAGGTGAACGGCTATAACCCCGATCTGACCCGGCTGGAATACAGCGTTGATACCGCCAAATCGCTCCTGGCCGAAGCAGGCTATCCCGATGGGTTCGAGGTCACGATGGATTGCTCGACCGACCGTTACGTCAATGACGGTCAGATCTGTCAGGCAACCGTCAGCCTGCTGGCCCGTGTCGGGATCAAGGTGAACCTGATCGCCCAGCCCAAGGCCCAGTTTTTCCCCAAGGTTGTCGCGCCTGATTTCGGCACCTCGTTCTTTTTGCTTAGCTGGACGCCCTCGACCATGGATGCGTTGAACGTGTTCCAGAATGTGCTGGGAACCCGCGATCTGGAAAACGGCAAAGGCGCGTGGAACATCTCTGGCTGCTCGGTTCCAGAAGCCGATGCGCTGGCGGCAGAGGCGGCTGTGACGATGGACGCAACCGCGCGCGAAAAGATGCTGCAAGACGCGATGGCCCTCATGGTCGAAGATGTCTGCCTCGTGCCGCTGCACGTGCAGCAGTTGGTCTGGGGCGCGGCGGAAAACATCGACGTGGTGCAGCACCCGACGTTTGAGTTCCCGCTGGAATATTTCAACGTCAACTGATCGCGCCTGTGCGGCCCGCCTTTGTTGGGCCGCACCCCATCGCCCCCTACATGGAAACCTGATATGTATTTTTTGCTGGCCCGATTGCTTCAGGCCACGATTGTGATGCTGTGCGTTGCCCTTGTTGGCTTCCTGGTATTTCAATTTGTAGGCGACCCGGTTCTGTCCCTTGTCGGACAGGAAACATCCGTCGAAGACCGCGAAGCGCTCCGCGAGAGCCTTGGCCTGAACGATCCGATCCTCGTGCAATATGCCCGCTATGTTGTGAACGCCGTGCAGGGCGATTTCGGCATCTCCTACAGCTTTAACCGTGATGTCAGCGAAATGATCGCAGACCGGCTTCCGGCGACGATAGAGCTGGTGATGCTGTCCGGTGTTCTGTCGCTGTTGCTGGCCATTCCGGCAGGCATTTACACCGGCATCCGGCGCAAGGGCGGCATTGCCCAGACGATCATGGCGCTTTCGGTCATCGGGGTCTCTATCCCATCCTTCCTGTTGGGTATCTTGTTGATTTTGGTATTCTCGGTCTGGCTGAACTGGTTGCCTTCATTCGGGCGCGGCGACGTGGCGGTGATGCTTGGGGTCCGATCCAGCCTGTTTACCTGGGACGGGCTTAGCCATGCCTTGATGCCCGCCGCCGTACTCTGTCTGTTTCAATTGGGCGTCATCCTGCGCCTGATCCGGGCCGAGATGCTGGAGGTGCTGCGCACCGATTACATCCGCTTTGCCTGGGCGCGTGGATTGCCGGGCGGGCGGGTCTATTTCCGCCATGCGCTGAAAAACACACTGGTGCCGGTGGTTACGGCGATTGGCCTGCAACTCAGCTCTCTGTTTGCCTTTTCGATCATCACCGAGCGGGTGTTTCAATGGCCGGGCATGGGGTCGTTGTTGCTGCATGCCATTGGCCAAAGCGACATCCCGCTGCTGGCCGCCTATCTGATCTTTGTCGGGCTGGTGTTCACGATCTCCAACCTTGTGGTGGATGCGATCTATGTGCTGATCGACCCCCGCATTCGCCACGGAGCGCTTTGATATGTTGGAACGAATTCGCTCTGATTTCTGGTACGAACTGCTTAATTCGCCGGTCACGGTCGTTTCGGCCGTCATCATTGCTTTGATGATCATCGGTTGCACCTTTGCCCCGGTCTTTGCGCCGCATACGCCGTTTGATCCAGCGACGATTTCGATCATGGACAACAATATGCCCCCTGCCTGGGCGGATGGCGCCGATCCCCGGTTCCTTTTGGGGACGGACCTGCAAGGGCGCGATGTCCTGTCGGCGATGCTCTATGGTGGGCGGATTTCGCTGCTGGTTGGCATTGGCGCGGTGGCGCTGTCTGTGGTGATCGGTATGATCGTCGGTCTGGTTGCCGGATACTTCGGCGGGATGACCGATGCAGTGCTGATGCGGGTTGCAGAAATCCAGTTCGCCTTTCCCCCGATCCTGATCGCGCTGTTGTTCAACGGCATTCTCAAGGCGTCTTTGCCTGCGGATGTCTTTGCCGGGGCCGCCGTGCCAATCATGATCCTTGCCATCGGTTTGGCCGGATGGGTCCAGTTTGCCCGCATCGTGCGTGCCTCTGCGATGGTGCAGCGCGGTCAGGATTACGTCACCGCTTGCCACGCGATCGGCTTGCCGACGGTCACGATCATCCTGCGCCACATCACGCCAAACATCCTTGGGCCGGTGCTTGTGCTTGCCATGTTGCAAATCGCCGTGGCCATCGTGACCGAGGCAACGCTGTCCTTCCTTGGGCTGGGCACGCCTTTGACCGAACCGTCGCTTGGCGCCTTGATCCAGATCGGCAGCCAATACCTGTTTTCCGGCATTTGGTGGGTCGTGATCTTTCCCGGCATCATGCTTTTGGTGATGGTGGTTGCCTTCAATCTCGTGGCCGACTGGGTCCGCGACTATCTGAATCCGAGGTTGAGATGACCGATATTCTTTGCAAAACCCAAGACCTGAAAATCACGTTCCCACACCGGCTGGGTGATTTCACCGCCGTCCATGGCTTTGATATGGAGGTTCGGCGCGGCGAGATTGTCGGGCTGATCGGCGAAAGTGGTGCGGGTAAATCGACCATTGGCAACGCCATCATGGGCCTGTTGTCGCATCCTGGCGTGGTGTCGGGCGGGCGGATCGAGCTTGAGGGTGAAAACCTGGTCGATTTATCCGATGCGGCGATGGCGCGGCTGCGCGGCCGGCGGATTGGCATGATCTTTCAGGATCCGATGACGTCGCTGAACCCGTTGATGACGGTCGGCGATCAGCTGGCGGAATCCATCGCGATATTGCAGGATTTGCCACTGGCGCAGGCGCGCAAGCTGGCTGTTGATCGGTTGGACGGTGTCGGCATTCCCGACGCGGCCAACCGCATGGGGCAATATCCGCACGAATTCTCTGGCGGGATGCGGCAACGTGTGGTCATCGCCCTTGCCATGGCCGGTGATCCCGACCTTCTGATTGCGGATGAACCGACCACAGCGCTGGATGTATCTGTGCAAAAACAGGTGCTTGATCTGATCCGCAGCATTTGTGTTGAACGCTCTCTTGGGGTGATTTTGGTCACCCATGACATGGGGGTGATCGCCGAAACCGCCGACAGGGTCTATGTGATGCGCTACGGCAAACTGGTGGAAACCGGCCCAACGGCACAGGTGATCCACCAGCCCACCCAGCAATATACTCAAGATTTGATTGCCGCGATCCCCAGCATCGACCGCCGCGAAGACAGGTTCCGCAATCCCGCGAAAAAGACCGGCGAGATTGATCAATGGCTGTTGCAGGGGCACAAGGGCGAAGGATCTGGCGATTATGTCACCGCAAGCGCGCTGACCAAGGATTTTGCCACCAAAAAGAAGTCTTTCTGGGGAAAGGCGGGCAGCTTCCGCGCTGTGGATATTCCCGGCCTCAGCATCAAACGCGGCGAGGTTCTGGGGCTTGTCGGGGAAAGCGGGTCCGGCAAATCGACCCTTGGCCGGATGATGACCGGTCTGATCCCGCCCAGTTCCGGCAGTGTGCGGTATGGTGATCATGGGCTTATGACCGATGTACGCACGCGGGCCGCCCGCAAGGCGCTGCGCCGTGATGTGCAGGTGGTCTTTCAGGATCCCTATTCGTCGCTCAACAGCCGGATGCGCGTTGATCACATTCTGGCCGAACCAATCCGGTTTCACGGTCTGGCCGAACGCGAGGAAACCCCGCGTCTGGTTGGGGCTTTGCTGGAGCGCGTCGGCCTGCCTGCGGATTCCGGGCGCAAATTTCCGCATCAATTTTCGGGTGGTCAACGCCAGCGTATCTGCATCGCGCGCGCGCTTTCGGTCCGGCCCCGGTTTTTGCTTTGTGACGAGCCGACCTCGGCGTTGGATGTGTCGATCCAGGCCGACATGTTGGCGCTGTTGATGGAGCTGCGCCGCTCGCTCGGGCTGACCATGCTGTTTGTCAGCCATGATCTGGCGGTGGTGCGGCAGGTTTCAGACCGGGTGGCAGTGATGAAGCAGGGCCAGATCGTCGAATGCCGCGCGGCAGAGGCTTTGTATGATGCACCAGAGAATGAATACACCCGAATGCTGCTGGAAACGGCACCGCGCGCCACGGGACATGAGAATACACAAAATATGAGGAGAGCAACATGATAGGCATAGTGGGATGCGGCGCGATGGGCGGCGCGATGATTGCGCGGCTTGTTGAAAAGGGCCATCAGGTGCTCTGCTATGACGCGATGCCAGAGGCGCGTGCGCGCGCCGTGGCGAATGGCGCCACTGCATGCGAGAGTTTGGGCGCCTTGGCGCAAAGCTGCGATCAGATCATCCTGTCGCTGCCCAAAGCCGAGGTTGTGACCAGCGTCATGGCCGATCTCGTGCCGCATGTACAGGCGGGAACCATCATTCTGGACACGTCGACATCAGAGCCGGACACAACCAAATCTCTGGCCGCCGCGGCAGACGGCTACATCTTTCTTGATGGTCCGGTCAGCGGCGGGCCGGGCGGCGCACGCGCGGGCACGATGACCATGGTTCTGGGCGGCCCGGCTGCGGCCATCGACGCGCTGCGCCCGGTTCTGGATGATCTGACGGCCAAGACCGTGCATGTCGGCCCCGCGGGATCGGGCCATGCAGCGAAAATTGCCAACAATCTGCTCTGTGCTGCGAATTTGGTGTTGGTCAGTGAAATGGCCCGTCTGGCGCAAAGCTGTGACATCCCGCTTGATAGCCTGTTGCAAGGGGTCAACGCTGGATCTGGGCGCAGCGGGGTCAGCGAAGTGAACTTCCCGAAATGGATTTTGAATGGTGCCTATGATTCCGGGTTTACCATGGGGCTGATGCGCAAGGATGTGGGGCTTGCCACCAAATTGGCGGGGCAGGGCGGGCTTGACCTTCCGGCCACTGCTGCGATTGCCGCGATCTGGGAAAACAGCCGCGATACATTGGCCGACAGCGCCGATTTCAACGAGATTTTCAAATATGGAGCCACCGACAATGTCTGACCGCAAAGACCTTTTGCTTTCGCTGATGCGTGACCTTGGCCTTGGCACAGAGGTTCAAAGCCTGATCGGCGGCCAGTTGCGCGACGGCGCAGGTGATGCCGTGGTGCTCGAAGATCCCTATGCGCAGATCGAACTGGCCCGCTATGCCGATTGCGGCGCGACGCTGGCGGCGGCGGCCTGCGATGCCGCGGCAGAGGCGCAAAAGGCCTGGGCCGGTGGTTATTCCGCCGCCGCGCGCGGCGATGTCATGCAGGACATCGCGCGGGCGGTTCTGGACCACCACGAAACGCTGGCGCGGCTCGAAGCGCTGGTTGCGGGTAAACCCGTCCGCGATTGCCGGGTGGAGGTGGCCAAGGTCGCCGAGATGTTCCGCTATTACGCCGGTTGGGCAGACAAACTGCACGGTGAAGTGATCCCGGTGCCAAGCGGGCACCTGAATTATACCCTGCGCGAACCCCTGGGCGTGGTCTTCCAAATCACGCCGTGGAACGCGCCGATCTTTACCGCAGGCTGGCAAATCGCGCCGGCCATCGCCACCGGCAATGGCGTTGTGATCAAGCCCAGTGAATTGACCCCGCTGACAACCGTCGCACTGTTGAAGATCGCCGAAGACGCGGGACTGCCCAAAGGGTTGGTCAACGTGCTCTGCGGGCTGGGGCCAACAACTGGACAAGCCGCGATTGAACATGACGCGGTACGCAAGGTGATCTTTGTCGGCTCGCCCGAAACCGGGCGTCGCGTTGCGGTCGCGGCGGCGCAATCGCTGAAACCTGCGGTGCTGGAGCTGGGCGGCAAATCAGCCAATATCGTTTTTGGCGATGCCAATCTGAAACATGCCGCCCTTGGCGCGCAGGCGGCGATTTTTTCCGGCGCGGGGCAAAGCTGTGTCGCGGGGTCGCGGCTACTGGTGCATCAATCGGTTCATGCCGAGCTGACCGATATGATCGCTGCGGGCATGGACGGTATCCGCTTGGGGGATCCGCTGGATGAGGCCACCGAGGTTGGCCCGATCAGCAATGGCCGCCAGTTTGCCCATGTCACGGGCATGATCCAGGGCGCGCGTGACGCGGGGGGCATTGTGCGCACCCGCGACACAACACCAGACACCGGATATTTCGTGCCGCCAACCCTGCTGTCCGGGCTGGGTAATCACGCCGCCGCCGCCCAGACCGAGATTTTTGGCCCCGTCGCCACCGCCATCGCCTTTGCGGATGAGGAAGAGGCCATCGCCATTGCCAATGACACGATGTTCGGGCTGGCTGGCGCGGTTTGGACCTCGGATGTTGGCTGTGCACATCGGGTGTCATCGGCCGTGCGCGCCGGGACATTCTGGATCAACAGCTACAAGGCGATCCATGTGTCGTCGCCCTTTGGAGGGTCGCTCAACTCCGGCTTTGGCCGGTCCAGTGGTAGCGATGCGTTGATGGAGTATACAAGTCCGAAATCGGTCTGGCTCGACAATGGTAAAACGCCCAAAATCGCGTTTGGATATGTGTCCTGATGGATGGATCGGGGTGGGGGCCGCTGTGCCCTCTCCCCCTTTGATGGAAAGCAACAAAATGTCGCCCCCTGACTTTTTCACAGCGCAGCACCCGACCTGGACAGACTGGCGCCACGATCTGCACAAGCACCCGGAACTGGCCTATCAAGAGCACAGGACATCCGAATTCGTCGCCGAACGGCTGACGCAGATGGGGATAACGGTGCATCGCGGGTATGGCGGCACCGGCGTTGTCGGCGTGCTCAGGAACGGAGATGGCCCCAATATCGGGCTGCGCGCGGACATGGATGCGTTGCCGATTTCCGAAGAAAGCCAACAGCCCTACAGGTCCGTCCACGAGGGCATCATGCACGCCTGTGGCCATGACGGCCATACAACCATGCTGCTTGCCGCGGCAGAGTATCTGGCGAAGACAAAGCGCTTTTCCGGCACCGTCACATTCATTTTCCAACCCGCCGAGGAATGCGAAGCCGGTGCGCGCCGCATGATCGAAGACGGGCTGTTCAACGATCATCAGGTGGATGAGGTTTACGCCCTGCACAATTGGCCGGGCCTGACGCCGGGCGCGTTTTCCGTGCGGCCGGGCGCGCAGATGGCGGGGTTTGATACCTTTGATATTACCGTGACCGGGCGCGGGGGCCATGCGGCCATGCCGCATGATTGCAACGACAGTATCGTGGCCGCCGGACAGTTGATCGGCGCGTTTCAATCCGTTGTATCGCGCAGCCTTGACCCGCAATCGCCTGCGGTGCTGAGCGTCACACAGATCCACGCGGGTGACGCCTATAACGTCCTTCCCGAAGCTGTGCGGCTGGCGGGCTGCACCCGTTATTTCGACAAGGCCGTGAAACACCAGGTAGAGACCCGGATGACCGAGATTTGTGTCGGCGTTGCGGCGCAAAACGCCGTTGAAATTAACCTTGATTACAAAGCGGTCTATCCGCCGACGATCAACGATATCGCCAGTCAGCAAAAGGCACAGGCGGCGGCATCGACGGTTGCGGGTCGGGATGCTGTCCATAGCGATCAGAACCCCTCCATGGCATCCGAGGATTTTGCCTTCATGCTAGAACAGGTGCCGGGGGCCTATGTCTGGTTGGGGAATGGCCCCGTGTCAGAGTTTGGCGCTTTGCATTCGCCCCGTTATGATTTCAACGACGCGATCCTGCCCATCGGTGCGCGGTTTTTCTCATCACTGGTTGAGGGCGCGCGGCAATGAAGGCAGGACAGGATGTTGCACGATGACTTTGGTCGCCGACACCGAAGCGCTGTTGAACGACAACCCGGACACTGCCGCGCTGCTTGGCATCCAGCCGCGACGGTTTGCGGGGTTCGCTGACCTTGCCGGCACGCTTCTGGCCTCTTTCGCTGGGGTGCCGGGGGATGTGGTCCGGCGGGTCTATGCCGCCAACCCCGGTCTGGTCGACCTCAGCAGCCACGACATTGCGGAAACTGCGCGGCGTAATTTTGAGCCGGGCGGCGCGGTGGCCTCGCTATTGTTTGCACGCGGGGTGCATGCCGTCATGGCCCACCGTGTGGCGCATCAACTGTGGCAAGAAGGCGAACACACGCTTGCTTTGGCGGTCAAATCGGCCTTTGGGCGGGCCTTTTCCACCGATATCCATCCCGGCGCGCAGATTGGGCCGGGCTTCTGGCTGGATCACGGTTTGGGGTTTGTTGCTGGCGAAACCTGTGTGATCGGAGAGGATGTATCGATCTGGCATAACGTGACCCTGGGAAGCACGCTGTCGGACAGCGGTGCGCAGCGCCATCCAACACTCCGGGACGGCGCGGTCATCGGTGCTGGCGCGATCATCCTTGGCAATGTCACCGTCGGTGCCGGGGCCAATGTCGCGGCGGGTGCGATCGTGATCACCGATGTTGCGCCCGCGACGGTCGTTGTCGGAGCCAAGTCCAGACAGGTTGGTCCCGCAAAAGTGTCCTTTGCAAAGCCCAGGGAGTAACGCCATGAACGATGCATTCGGAATCGATCACCCATTGATCGCGGTACACGACATCAATGCCTTGCGTGAACGGCTGATCGACATCGGGTTCAACATGACATCCATCGGCAAACACCCTTGGGGGACCAGCACCAGCCTGGCGATGTTCCAGGGCTGTTTGCTGGAAATCATGGGCATCTATGACCAGACCCTGATTGATGAGGTGCCTGCCGGGGATTTCCATTTCGGGCGCCATGTCCATGAACACCTTCAAAAACGGGAAGGCGTTGCGCTTACAGCGTTGCACAGTACCAATGCTGTCGCAGACGCTGCTTTTGCCGAACAGGCCGGATTTACGGTCAGTGGCCACCTGGAATTCGGCCGTGATGTGACACTGCCGAACGGCCGCTTGGGGCGTACCAAGACAACGCTCGCCCTGTTGCCAGACACAGCGCGCCCGCGCCTTTCTTTTTTTCTGTGCCAGCAACACCGCCCCGAATTCATCTATGTGCCCGCATGGTTGGTTCATCCGAATTCGGTTTGTGGCTATGCAGGCGCCTCTGTGTTGGCACGTGATGCGGACATGAGCGCGATGGAAACCAAATTCGCGGGCCTTTATGGCGCACCTCGTCCATGCGACGGTGGCGTCGTCTTCGATACCGCGAATGGGAAAATGCGATTGTTGACCCGCGCGGCGATAGAGGCCCGCAATGGCCCCCTGCCGATTGATGTCCTGACCGAGGACGCGCCGGGCATCGTGGCCCTGGACCTTGCCTATTCAGATGGCAAAAAGCTTGAGGCCTGTTTGCGAAACTCTGGTGTGATATACAGCAGGCATGAAAGCGAGTTTCGCCTTTCCGATCCGCAGTTATTCGGAAATACGTTTCTCAACTTCGTGCCAAGTTGACGTTTTTGAATGGCGGTCGCACGGCAGGCTTATCGGAGTAAGGCGCTTCGCCTTCTACACGAGATCGCGCCAAACGTGATTAAAATGACAGGCTATGTCGCGCCCTATATTCGCCTGAAATTGTCATGACATGCAAAGGGGCCTTGCTGCCAGAGGCCTGCGTGATCAGTACAAACGCAGTTAACGGCAGTCGAGAGCGCTCTTTTTATTAACGTCAGATCGTGGCGATACTTCGGATCGCGGCCTTGGCGATCTGGTCGAACATCGCACGATCGTCGGAGGAAGAAGCAACGATCATGCCGCCTTCCAGCGCCGCGACGATGAGGCAGGATGTGTCTTCGGGGTTTTGGACGCCATTGCGTTGGAACAGATCAAGCAGCCACATCCTGTTCATTTTGAAAAATGCCTTTGTTTTCTGGTTTACATTCTTGGGAAGCCCGATCGCCTCGGCTCCCATGATTGCGCAAAGACAGATGGTTTCGTCCAAAACAAGCGCTTGAGAGTAGAGCGCGACATAGCTGTCCAACGCCGTTTGCAAGCTTGTCGTGTCGATCTGTTCAAGTTGCTCTTTGAACTGGCTGGTGTAGCGATCAACCAAAGCTTCGCCCAAATCGGGTTTGGTCGGAAAGTGATAGTGAACGCTTGCGCTTTTGATGCCGACATCGCTTGCCAGATCGCGAAAGCTCATCGCTGAGAAACCCGCACCGCGGACACGCTTTTCAGCGGCGTCGAGGATTTTGTCTTTCATTGTCGGTGGCATGCGGGGCTCCTGTCTATCATGTGGTAGATAGGTGTTGACAGTGGGGAGGGCAATATCTAATTGAAAGCCTATCAACTGATAGATAGCCATGCGGCGCCCCCTGGCGTTGAACCGGAAGGATGTACCATGGACCTAAACGCAAATTTTGATGAACGTGCTGCTGTGCATTCGGACAGGGAACCGTGGGTGGCATCCCCGATGAAGGGCGTGGACCGGCGGATGCTGGACCGGATCGGGGATGAGGTCGCGCGGGCGACGACCATTGTCCGCTATGCGCCGGGCAGCGCGTTTTCGGCGCACACCCATACGGGCGGCGAAGAATTTCTGGTGCTTGAGGGCGTCTTTCAGGACGAGCACGGTGACTTTCCGGTTGGCACCTATGTGCGCAACCCGCCGACCTCTGCGCATACGCCAAGCTCTGCATCGGGGGCGACGATCTTCGTCAAACTGTGGCAGTTTGACATGGATGACCGTCAGCAGATCACCATAGACACCACCACCCAGACCCCGCAGCCAGTGCAAGAAGGTGTTTCAGAAATCTCGCTGTTCGAGGATGCGCGGGAACGGGTGCGGATCGAGCTTTGGGAGGCCAATGTGGCAGTGACGCAGGCGGGCCACAACGGGTTCGAAGCCCTTGTGATCGAAGGCAGCCTTCGCGAAGGCGATGAGGAATTCGGGGTCAATTCCTGGCTGCGCCTGCCGCCCCACACGCCGTTGAACGCTGTTTCCGGGCCTGATGGGGCGCGGCTTTGGGTCAAATCCGGCCATCTTGCGGAAACGCCGACAGCCCCCAATGCCGGAGGCTGAGATGTCAGATCCACTTGCGATCGTTGGCGGGGCGGGGGCCGGTCTTGGGCAGAGTTTGGTGCGCACCTTTGCTCAGAACGGCTATACTTCCATCGGCCTCAACCGCTCGGTTCCCGATGGGGCGGCGGGCACGACACATGCCGTTGACCTGTCCGACCCTGATCAAACAGGCCAAACTGTGTCGGATCTGATCCAAACCCATGGGGCACCAAAACTGGTGGTTCACAACGCGGCGAAGCTGGTGATCGCGGGGTTTGAGGATACCACGACGACAGATTTTGAGGCGACATGGCGTGCGATGGTGCTTTCAGCGGTCAATCTGGCCCGAAGCGTGTTGCCCGCGATGGTGGAAGGCGGCGGTGGCACCTTCATCGTCTCCGGCGCGACAGCGAGCCTTCGTGGTGGCAAGAATTTCGCTGCCTTTGCCTCGGCCAAGGCGGGGTTGCGGGCGTTGACCCAATCGCTGGCGCGTGAACATGGGCCGCAGGGTATCCACGTCGTGCATGTGGTTCTTGACGGGATTGTCGACACGGATGCCAGCCGCGCCTTGCACAGTATGGACCCTGCACGGATGATGAAACCTGAGGATATTGCCCGCACCTATCTGACGCTGGCGGATCAACCACGATCCACCTGGACGCATGAGCTGGACCTCAGACCGATGGGAGAGGCGTTCTGATGCAGACCGATGTTCTGATTGTGGGCGGTGGTTTGTCGGGTCTTGCGCTTGCCGACCATCTGGCCCGGCAGGGCCGCGATTTCTTGCTGGTTGAAGCGCGGGACCGCCTTGGCGGGCGTATCCTGACCAAAGAGTTTTCGGGCGGGGCGTTTGACCTTGGGCCTGCGTGGTTCTGGCCGGGCCAGCCGCGCATGGCGGCCCTTGCCGAACGTTTTCAGATCCCTGTGTTCGAGCAGTTCTCAACAGGTGACTTGGTCTATCAAGAGCAAAACGGTGCTGTGCAGCGCGGGCGCGGTTATGCCTCTATGACGGGGTCGTACCGCTTGGCAGGTGGGATCGGCCGTGTGGTGCATGCCTTGGCCAAAGGGTTGGATCCGGCGATGATCATGACCAGCACGCGGCTGACGTCGATCGACCATTCGGCGGACAACATCACGGCGCGGGTCGATCAAGACGGCAGCGCACAGATCATCAAGGCCAACAGGATCGTGATGGCCGTGCCGCCCCGGGTCATCGCCGATACCGTTTCCTTTGACCCCGCCCTGGATGCAGCCCAAACGCAGGCTTTGCAAAACGTGCCGACCTGGATGGCCGGTCAGGCCAAGATCGTCGCGCTTTACGACCAGCCTCATTGGCGAAATGCCGGGCTGTCCGGCGACGCCATGAGCCAGCAAGGGCCGATGGTTGAAATCCATGATGCTTCGCCAAGGCAGGGCGGTCCCTATGCGCTCTTCGGTTTTGTCGGGGTCCCTGCGGATGCGCGTGCCCAGCACAAAGATGAGATGATGCGCCTTGCGGTGATGCAGCTGACGGCGATGTTCGGTCCGAAAATGGCCAACCCAATTCACCTTGTTTTGCAGGACTGGGCGACCATTCCAGACATCGCGCGCCCACGGGATCGACAACCGGTCCGAAGCCACCCCCGCTATGGTTTGCCGACCAACCTGCGTGTCCTTTCAGCACGCGGGATGATATTTGCGTCGACCGAAACCGCCCCGGAATTCGGAGGCTTTCTTGAGGGCGCATTAGAGGCGGCAGAACATGCGGCCAACACACTGGCGCTGCACGAACCCATGCAGACCTGATCACCGACCGCCCGCATGGTCTTGGGCATCCATTGGACAAATTAGAGCACGCCGCGCCAAGCCCATCCAAGGGGCATGGTGGCCATACGGGTGAAATATGATGACACCGACCATAGACACGACTGAAACCGCCGGGTTTCGGCGCAACCTTACGGTGCTGATCCTTGCCCAATCTTTTTTTTGGGGGGGGGCTGCCAGTGGACCGATTGTAATCTCGCTGGGGGGATTGGTTGGCCAGGATCTTGCGACTGACCCTGCTTTGGCGACGCTGCCGGTCAGCATTTACAATCTTGGGCTTGCCCTTGGAACGGTGCCTGCCGCTTCGATCATGCGACACTATGGGCGGCGCAACGGTTATCTTCTAGGGGCGATGATCGGCGTGTTGTCCGGATTGATCGCCGCTGGCGCGATATCATTTGGGGCGTTCATATTCTTCTGTTTGGGAACGTTTCTGGCGGGGCTCTATGCGTCTTATGTCCAGTCTTACCGTTTCGCAGCTGCCGACGGGCGCGAAGGGGCAGACAGGGGGCGGGCCATTTCATGGGTCATGGTTGGCGGGCTGGTCGCGGCCATTATCGGCCCGCAACTGGTCATTGCCACGCGCGACGCTGTGCCGGGGGTGCCCTTTGCGGGTAGTTTCCTGAGCCAAGCGGCGCTGGCGCTCATCGCATTTTTTGTTCTGATCCGATTAAGGGGCCGCCACCCCGCAGCCACAGCCCAAACGCCGTCCGATGACGGGGGGCGCAACGTGTTCCAACTTCTGGCTTCGCCTAAATACATGCTTGGGGTTGCTGCTGGCGTGGTGTCTTACGGGCTCATGTCATTTGTCATGACGGCTGCACCGCTGGCGATGGTCGGATGCGGGCATTCGATTGACCACGCAGCTTGGGGTATTCAATGGCATGTGCTGGCGATGTTCGCGCCCAGCCTTGTTACGGGCAAGCTGATCGCCGGGTTCGGCAAGGAAAAGGTCACCGCCGTTGGCCTGATCCTCATCGGCATTTCCGGTGCTGTTGCGCTGACCGGTTTGGATCTGAGGCATTTCTTCATCTCTCTCATCCTTCTTGGGATCCCTTTGTCTTGCAACGCTTCTCTGAACCAGTCTGCGTCATAGCCGCGATCTCCGAGCAACCAGTCGGCGTTTGGCAAACCACTGAGCAGCACCGGCGCGCCTATATGGGGCTCGGCGTTCCAACCTTGCAGCATGGCCGTCAGTCGCACCCGCTGTTTGGCAGGGGAAAGGCCGGTGACGCCGTTCTTTGCCAGTGCCAGCATGTGTTCGATCTGCTGATGGAAAGGGCCGTATGCAATCAACGCCTCAGCGGTCGTGCGACCCAGCGTTTTGATGAACTCTGTTTTGCCGACACTCGACGCCAGCGCCTTTGGGACGCGCCTCCGGTAGATCAGGTTTCCATTTCGGGGGTCAGGTTTGACATACTTCACGGCTATCATTCGCACAGCTACATCCGCCTTGTGGATACGGATGTGGATACAGACGCGCAAGTGCCATCTGAATTATCCAATTAAAACAGATATATATTACAGTTTTAATGGTGCCCGGGGGCGGAATCGAACCACCGACACGAGGATTTTCAATCCACTGCTCTACCCCTGAGCTACCCGGGCATGGGTGAACGGACAACCGTTCGGGTGGACGCGTTCTAGGTTAGGGTTGCGGGAGTGTCCAGTGGGTTTTTGCAAAATTTCCCATGTAATTTTGCATTGCGGGTCATTGGGTCTCCGATTGCCAGATCAGGCTTTGGTCGCCGCCCAGTTTGGAACTGCCGAGCGGGGCGAAAGATGCAGCCAAATCAGTGAGTTCCGCGGAAGGTGACAGGGTCAGATAGGCCGGGAGCCAAGCAAGGTTGTAGCCGGTGATCTCGCGGCTGCCGTCGAAATAATTTTGCGCTTCGCCGGTGATTTCCATTGTGCGCGCCCCGCCGTCCATCTCGGCGATGGTAAAGTTGACCACACGTTCCAGTGCATCTTCGCAGCGTGCGCCAGGGTGGTAGCCCTGATCGCGCAGCAGCTTGCTGGCCACCACCAGCGGCGCGACGGCATGCATCTGGTAATGATAGGCCAGCCGCCCGCGCGACATCTCTTGTGGCAGGCTGCCGTCGGGGTTGGCGGTGCACAGCACATAGTCCACCGACCAGCCCGCCCAGCCGCGCAGCACAGGGTCGTTGGTCAGATCCGCAATGCCAGCCCCCCCAAGCGCCGCCCAGGCACGCAGATTGCCGCGTTTGGCGCCCTTGGGCGCGGCTTCTTCCCAGAACAGCATCTGATCTTGCGCCAGACCCGCCAACCATGGGCGAATGGCGTTCAGGTCGTCCTCTGTGCCGCCATGCGGCACCACCTGGCGCAGCGCAAGCGCGAACCCGGCCAACCGGGATCCAATGGTCAGCCGTGTGGTGTCGGAATCCAGATTGGCCAGCGCCCCGGCACGGGCCCATTCAGCGACCTGATGCACGACGCAATCGGCGATTTCCTCATGCGGGGCATCCGGGGCAAAAATCTGGTTTGCCTGATCGGTCAGGGAGACAATGAAATTGTCCAGCGGCTTCAGATCGGCAATGGCGGCCGCCTCGGCCTCCTTGTCGATCTCTGACCGGGTTTCACTGTCATCGGTATATCGGCTTTCGATGGCCAGAGACAGCACGGGCGCGGGCGCAAGTGGGCAATTCAGCTCTTGTGCCCGAACGGCGGTGCTGGTTCCCAGCTCCAGACTCAACGCAGATCCCAGTGTCAGCGCAATCGCAATTGCCGCGCCAGTTCGCCCGCCTCTTGGTTTCCACCTGCGGCAGCTTTGTCGAGCCATTCAAGGGCCTCCGTAACTTCTCGATTGGTGCCAGTGCCATACAGTTTGGCCCGGCCAAATTCAGCCATTGCCGCCACGGAACCGGCTTCTGCGGCCTGTCGGACGGCTGCGGTCGCTGCGGCCATGGTCTGCACATTTCGTGCCTCCGATTGCAGCAGACGTGCGTGCCGCCACAGGGCCTCGGGTTCGCCGGATGCCGTGGCACGCGCCAACAGTTGACGGAAATTCATCGACTGGTCAATGGCGCGTCTCACTTCTGGCGGAGCGGCGAAATACCGCTCGAATGCGCGCGGAATATTGTCGGGTTGCGACACCAGCCCAGCGAAATGCCCGGCGGCGGCCTGGGCGTCAAAGCCAGACAGATCCGGTCGCGCCGTCAGGTCAAACAACCGCCAGCGTGCCGCAATGTCGTCGCCACGGTCACGGGCCACCACGTCGACCGGTGTCGGTGCGGCGCCGGTATCGAACACTTCCATTTGGGTGTCTGTGAACCGCAGTTTCGCCAACACATGTCCGCCATGCAGCACCAGCCCGATCCGACGCCAGTGATAGGCCATGTCGGGATTGTCCAGGATGGCATGGGCTTCGCCCAGCTCGCTGGTGTCCTTGGTCGAACAGGCCATCAGGCTGACCGCCCGGTCAAAGTAATCGTCGTACTGGCTGGGCGCGACATGGGGCAGGGCGAACATCAAGGCCAGGAAATCACCGCGTTCCTCGATGATTTGGGCAAATTCGGTGAACACAGCCGTTTCGGCCTCGGGGGTTTTGCCCAGACGTGCCAGCAGCCGGATTGCGGCACCTTCGCCGCGATAGCTGGCCTGACGCAGCAAGCGGCGCACTTCGGTGGCCACGGCGGGGTCGGTGCCGTTGTCGTTGATCATCGCCACGGCCACATCCAGCGCCGAGGTCACGCCGTTGTTCAGATAGACCCGGCGAAAGAATTCCAGCGCCAGCGCGCGTTCCGCCGGGTTGGTCGCCAGTTCAAACTCCAGCTTGGCGAATTCCTCAAGTCCCTTGTCGGAATTGTCGAGCCGATCAGCCCAGATCCGTTGCCGGGTTTCGGTGGCAATCGGGTCGATGTTGACCAATTCCAGATAGTTCGCCAGCGAGGTTGTGCGCCCAGCCAGCGCCTGACGTTGCAGATGCGCCAGGCTCCAGGGGTCTTTGTAGGGGTCCAGCGAAATCAGGTTTGTCGCGCTGACCTGCACGGTTTCATGTGCTGTCGCGCGAAAGGCGCGGGCCCAGGGCTCGGCCTGGTCCAAATGCGGCGCGGTGGGGATCTGACAGCGAAACAGTTTGTCCAGATCATCCATCGCATCGGCGTCGCTGTGGCGCGTTGCCGCCAGCGTCAAAAGATCGACGGCCCGGTCCAATTGTGCCGGGGTGTCGCGATAGCGCAGCAGACGCTCGGCCAAAAGCCGCATCCCCTCGGCGTCATCGCGCGCAACCGCGATTTCCAACTGGGCAATCATCTGCGCTTCGCCGCCCCAGCGGCCAAGCCGGACCGCAATTTCCTTGGCCAGATCGGTGTAAATCGCTCCGGGGGCCGATGGAATCTGCGTAACCTCACGCAGGTAGGTCAGATAGGGGCTGGAGGGGCTGTTTTCCAAGGCGTCGATATTGACATCAAGTTGCAACAGCGGCGTCAGGGTCGGGCGTCGGCGGCCGCGATCCTCGGCCTGATTGAAGGCCAGTATTTCGCGCAACATGTCCAGGTCGACCCCGGCACTCTGCAGCTGGCCTTCGGCGCTGTCGTCAATTGCGATACCGCGTTCGACCGCACGCTGAAGATAGGCCAGCATTTCGTCGTTGTCCTGCTCGATCACGCCGGCAGCCAGATGGTGTTCCACCACCCGCCATGCCGCCCGTGCCGATCCAAGATCGGCGGCAAACCGGTCCCAGGCCAAAGCGATGTCAGTGTTGCGATGAACAATGATGCCTTTGCGGTATTCTTGCGCGATGCGTTCGGCGCGGATGCAGATCTGGCTGTCCATCTGGCCTAGCAATCCGCCAAAGGCCATGGTTGCGGTCAGGTTGGCGGGTGCCTCCCAACCGGGCAGAGGGCGGCCCTCGGCCATGCGGCGCGCGATGAACAGCAATGCATCGGCATTGCCGCCAAAACCAGCGTCGCGGATCAGATCAAGCGCCTGTTCCTCGTCGCGTTGCACGCCGATGCCGTTCAGAAAGAACTGCGCCAGTTTCATGCTTTGGGTATAGTTCAGCTCTGCGCGGCGCTCGTTCAGTTGCTGTACCAGCCCGGCCTGCATCAATTCCCGCAGCCGACCGGCGTCGATATGCAATCCGATCAGATCAAGCGTTTCATCCATGCCGCCAAACCGCGCATCAGCCTGCGACAGCCGTTTGCGCAGCGCGACGATGAAATCAAAATAGCGGTTCGGATCTTCGGCCTGATATCGGCGAATGTCGCGTTGCAGGAACCGAACCCGTTCAATGGTGGTCAGTTCGCCGTCAGATCCCGGTCCGGGCGCGTCAGAGATCAGCTCTTCGGGACCGTCGCCGCCACAGAGGTTCTGTTGTTCGACCGGCGGCGGCAAAAAGGCAAAGTCCAGCGGCGCGGCCGTGGCTGCGGCAGGAAGGTTCAGGGCCAGGACCGCCGTAGCGACCAGGGCGTGCGGGATTTGACGTTTTATCGCGAACATAGGCGCATCTCGGTGTTGTCTCCCAATGTCGCGTCCAGCGTGACAGTGACGTTGCGGGCCCCTTCGGGCCAAAGCCCGGACATCGGTACATAAAACCGCCCGGTGGGCAGCTGTGCCGGGTGGCGGGTGATTTCGCGGCTGCGGCTGCGGCCCTGATTGTCGTGCCAGGTGAACACCGCGCGGCGGGCCTGGGCGCCGTCGGCGTCGATGAACAGGATCTTGTCATGTTGGTCGCTGACCGACGACAGATCGGCGTTGACCCGGTCGCGGCTGCCGCCTTCGCGGCTGACGGTCAGGCCAAGATCACAACTGCCACGCGCTGCGGCAATCAATTCCAGCATTCTTTGGTCGTCGCTCAGACCGGGCGCTTCGGCCAGGGGCAGTTCCCAGACGATGATACTGGGGCGGGCCTGTTGAAATTCGGCCGAGGTCAGATAGGTCGAAATCGCAGCAAAGGCGCCACCACCGGGCACGGAATACTGGATCACCTGAATGCCGGTCTCTTCCGCCAGGAAACCGGCGAAATTGGCTTCGGGCGTGTCGGAATGGGCGCTGCCCACCAATGCAATCACGCCCTGTGGGCCATCGCCGGTCGAGGCGCGTGTGGTTGCAAATGTCTCGGTTGTGGCCTCGGGCAGAGGTTCGGCGCAATATTGCTGCCGCACCAGCCGGCTGTGCGATTCGACATTGGCGCTGCCGGTGGGGCGGGTTTGAAACCGGTTCCGGGCCAGTGCCTCGATGCCGGGGACCGCCGCGATCGCCCGGGCAATGGCCCGCGCCGCGAGCTGTGCCCCCGCGGCGTTCAACCGGGGATCGGCGCGAAAGAACGACAAGGGCGCATTCGCCGGGGCCATTTCCGCCCGCAGATCAACCGCGCGCACGCCGGCCTCGTGCAATTTTCCAAGGTCATCAAGATAGACCGTGGTGGCCAGCGAGTAATCAAAGCCGAAATCCATCGCCTCGGGGGACAGATACCGGGGCAGGGCCAGCGGCTTGGTCGGCACCGGCGCATAGATCAATGCCGTGCCCTTGGCCGCCAATGCCTGGCTCAATTCAGCCAGATCAGCCACAGTTTCCGGGGTCATCGGGTGCATATTGGAAAGATCGGGCGAAATGCGGAAAAACACTCCGTCGCGCCCTTCGACCGATGCCAGATATTGCGACCCCGCGAGATCGCGGCAGCCATATTGTGATTGTGCCGCTGCCGGACCAACCAAAGTGCCGGTCAGGGCCACACCGATCAGCGCCGCACCAAACCGTTCAAGAAGTCTCATCTGCCGTGCCATCCCTTAATTCACCGCAAGCGCGTTGCGCCGTGCTTTGGCCTGTTCGGCAAGGCTGAACGCCATTGCCCGTATCGCCAGATCTCCCCGCCGGTCTGCGATTTCCAGATATCCCAATACCCGGTTCAGCTCAGCTCTGTTCAGATCGGTCCGGCCCATGTCCTTCATCGCGAGGGACAGGACCATGCGGCCGTTCCCGGTGCTGCTTAGCGCGACAATGCGGTCGCGCGTGGCGTCCGACATCGGGCCAAACAACTGGTCCGGGCCGTTCAACGCCACCATTGCATCCTGTGCCTGGGTATTTCCGGCCCAGGCATGGGCGTAAAGCACCCGAATATATTGCGAAATCCGGCTGCTGGGCTCTGTGGCGGGCGACAGGAAATACAGCGCGCCGATCATGTCATCCAACATGCCCTTGCGCCCGGCCCCTGCTGCGATGCTGGCATAATAGGCCAGATCGGACGCATTTTGCGCCACGCCGCGTTGGCGCAGGATCTTGGTCAGCTTCAGCGCGGCAAGCCCGTCTTTCTGATTGGCCAAAGCGCGCAGATCGTCTTCGGCCATTGGGGCGCCCGACACCATTTCCTTGCGCAATTGACGCAAGGCCGTGGTGGGCAATTGCCGCGTGCTGGTGATGCCACGATCCACCACAACCGAAATCCGGCGCGATTCCGCGCTGGAGGGCAGGGTCAGGGATTGGGCCGCAACATCGCTCAGCGGCACCAGCCCGGCCAAAACGATGGCCAATGATTTGGTCCAGCCCCTCACCATGGCCCTAGCTCGCGCTTTCGCAGTTGCGCACCAGGTCGGTGATCGGAACCGGTCCGGCCGCATCCAGTGCAATTGGCGTCTCACCCGTCACATCCGCAGCCACAAACCGGGCCTGTGGTGACAGATCGCCAGAGAAGAATTTCGGAAATTGCGCCGAAAAGTCGTTGCCTTCCAGAAGGACCGCCGCCGCAGTCGCGGTGGCAATGCCGGAACCGTTGGAATCCAGTACGTTGCCTTCAATGCGGGTGACGGCGCGTTTCGGTTGGCCAGAGACCCAGATCCCGGCGCTCTTGTTGTCCACCAGATAGTTTCCGGCCAGATATGCATCCAGGCTGCGGCGGACTTCGATGCCTTTTTGGCGGTTGGAAATCAGGAAGTTTCCAATCACCTCGGTGCAACTTGCGCGGTCGACCTTGATGCCACCGCCGCCCCGTGCCCAGACAATATTGTCTTTGACCAGGGTGTTGTCGGCGGCCTGTTTGATCAGGATGCCGGCACGGTCGCCTTTGAGGATCGCATTGCCCGCCAGCACCGTGCCCACCGCGCCATCCAGAACCCGGATCGCATTGGTGTTGGATTTGCCGGTGATGATATTGGCGGAAATGGTGGTGTTGCGGCTGTGTTGCACGACCAAAGCGGCGCTGCCGGCGTCGATGATGCGGTTGTTGTCGATGGTCAGATTGCTGGCCGCCTGGATCGAAATCCGCTGCACCCGTTCGATCACGCTGTCGATGATGAAAGAGGCGGCTGCGGGCCGGTCCAGCGCGGAACGCGCCACGGACAGGCCGGAAAACTTCACCGAGCCGCCAAAGCCAAGATCGGAGATCTGCGCATTGCGCATCTGCATCGTACCCGGGCCGGATGTGGTGATGAAGGGTGCGAATTCTTCGTTATAGGGGCTTTGCGTGCCGACACCGTGAATCCCGGCGCCATCCACGATCAACCGACCGAAATTCAGGATAAACGCCCCATGGCGGCGCGACAGTTGCAGCACCTCATTCGCGTTCAAATGCAATTCCGCATCATGCCAAAGGATCAGCGGTGCATGAAGTTCGACCACGTTGCCCTGGGCGACTGCGCCTGTACCCATGATCCGGGTCAGATCCGCCAATCCCAGACTGCCACGTTCGACAATGACGGCATGCACGCCGTTTTCTTCCTGGGCATCGAGCACGGCACTGTTGTCATCATGGCCAAATGCCTGGGCCAGCAGGCCCAGTGCAATCCGCAGGTCAAACCGGTCGGTGGCAAGGGCCGCTTCGCCGCGCGGTGCCAGCGGCACAAGGCCGGGTACGGCGGGCAGGGGGAACCCGGCAGAGCCAAGCATTTCACGTGCCCGGCGGTGGGCCCGGCCGTCAGCTTCGGTTGCGATCGCCAGCCGTTCGACGGCAATGCGGCGCAATTGGCCCGGGCTGTCCGGTGCGGCGGCCAGCGGTGATGTCACTGCCAGCATCGCTGTCAGTAACGCCCCAAGCGCCGCCAGCCGTCTGGCTGGCGACGTCCGGGTCACCGATATGGCGGTTTCACGATGCATAACGGGCGCTGCTTGCCAGATCCTGCAGTTGCGACTGCGCGGCGATCGTGATGACCATGACCTCGATCATGCCATCGGTCGGATTGGACAGCGTGGTTGGCGTGGTTTCACAAAGCTCGCGACGGTCGCCTTCGCCCATCCGCGCCTGTGTGCGGCCATTGGTCAGCAACACTTCGCCGGTGGTGATGATTGCTTCGCGGCCCGGCGCAGGGTCAAGCCGCATGGTCGCGCCCGGTTTCACGCTGACGGTGCACATCGTCATGTGATCACGTTCCATGATCTGACAGATGTGGCCCCATTCGAAATCGCTGCGCTGGTGCTTTTCGGCTTCGACGCGCGAGGTGGATTTCAGGTGCTGCGCCACTTTCTTGACCGATTGGCAATGCCCGACCTTGGTGACCAGCAACGCATCGGCGGTGTCGACCACAATGATGTCTTCCAGTCCCACACAGGTCACAAGCCGGGTTTCCGACCGCACCATGCAGTTTTTGGTTTCCACCTGGATCACATCGCCCTGAATGACGTTGCCCTGGGCATCGGCATTGGAAATGCCATACATCGCCGTCCAGCTGCCGACATCGCTCCAATCCACATCCAGTGGGCACAGCGCGATCTTGCGGGTGCGTTCGAATACGGCCGTTTCGGTCGGCTCGTCATCGGCAAGCGCAAAGGCGTCGGCGTCAAGCAACAGCCCTTCGGGCGTTTCCTTGCCACCGGCAACGGCCTTTTTCACATGCTCAAGCGTTTCGGGGTCGTATTGGGCATATTCCTCGATGATGGTCGAGGCCTTGAACAGGCTGATGCCCGAGGCCCAGTAAGCGATGTCGCTTTCAACCAGCAGACGCGCCTTGCGGGTGGGCGGCTTTTCGACAAAGCGTTCGACCTCGCGCAGGGCAGGGTGGGCAAAGATCGGGCCGCCATCGGTGATGTAGCCAAACCCGGTTTCAGCATAACGCGGTTTGATACCAAAGGTGATGATATAGCCGTCTTCTGCCGCCGCGCGCACCGCAAGGATGGCGCTGTTGATGTCGCCTTCGATCACGTGATCGGCGGGCACAACCAGCATAAGCGCATCGGGGTCTTTTTCCATCTGACGCAGGGCCGCCGACAGAACCGCAGGACCGGTGTTGCGACCCATCGGTTCCAGGATGACATCCGCGCCGCGCCCAATTTGCTGCAATTGACGGTGCAACATCAGCGTGTGTTTGGCCGAAGAGACAACCAGTGGCGTGCCGAACCCCTCAGAGGAATGGCGGTCGATCGCTGTCTGAAAGAAGGTCAGAGAAGCGGCGTCGCCAACACGCTGGAATTGTTTCGGGCTTTGCGTGCGGGAGATGGGCCAAAGCCGTGTCCCGTTTCCACCGCAGATGATCAGAGGTGTGATCTCTTTCATTGTCAGTTGTTCCCGTTGTCAAATGGCTTGGCAAAAATTGCCTTGGAAAGCCGCACCCGCGCGGATTTCCCGATGTCATTGGCGGTGAGGGCGCCGGGTATTGGCTCCATGCGCACGGGCAGGAAAATGTCGCCGTTTTCCGCTGCGGCGCTGGTGGCCGAAGTCAGGATGACACGCGCGGGAATGGCCCGCCCGTCATCCATGATCAGATGGACGTTCTCGCCGCTCATCGCGCGCGACAGACCTTCTGTGCTCATTTGTGTTTGAACGCTGACTTTGTCGTCCTGGCCGTAAAGTGTCAGGATGCTGTCACCGGGCAGGACAGTGGCGCCTTCGAACATGCCGTCGGTCACAGCCACCTCACAGTCGCAAGGGGACTGGAAGTTCAGCACATCGCCGGTGGTGGCAGACAGCGAATAAAGCACTTCGCCTTGCTTGGCCTCACTGTTGAGGTACAGCACCTGACCGCCGCCGGTGGCGCGCATTTCATTGCCCGCGCGCATGATGAACACCGGGCGCAGCTCGTAGTTGGTGGTATAGCGCGAATAGAGCGAATAAAGCGCAACCAGGATCAGCCCGGCCGACAGGGTCGCTGCGGCAATGCTTTTGATCCGGCGGCGCAGGTCGGCTTTGGCACCGCCCTTGGCGGCGGGTTCTTTGGGCTGGGTCGGGCCGGTATAGGCCATCATCGAGCCCAGCGAAACGACGTCGCCGGCAATATAGGTGTTCAGAATATAGCGCAGCTGCGGCAAATGCGGCCCGGTCGGGTCGATGAATTGCAGCATCAAATCGCCGTCCGCACCATTGGCAATCACCCGTGCTTCGGGAAACAGCGTGATGGTGAAGCCACCGAAGTCAAACCGAAGTCGCACGGCCTGGCGGCTGCCAAACAATGTGGTCGAGATTGGCCCTGTAGCTTCGACATAAGCGGCGGTGACGGAAATGCCATTGCCACTGAAACGGGCATCGCCAATCTGCGCGGTAAAGGGAACCGGCAGAATAGGATGCTCATTGTCGAACCCGAATTCACTGGGAATATGGGGCGGTGGCGGGGTGCCGTTCGAATTATTATTATTGGTTCTGTCGAGCATGATGTTGCCTCAGACCTTGGTGAAAAACAGGATGGCGACGGTGAGCCATGTAATCGCTATGGCGTGGTGCGCGGTGGATTCAGATGCTTTGAGCTTGTCGCGGAAGGCCACGACCTTGCGGACCGTGCCGCTGCCCTGACGCGTCCACTTTTGTTTGTCCATGCGGAAGCTGACATAGGTTTTCAGTGCCGCACCGACGACCTGGCTGAAATAAAGGATCGGTGGATGCGTGATCGGGAACCAGGTCCCCCGGAACAACGCAATAATGACGCAGAAAATGTAACGGGTGGTCAAAACCCAGGCGATATAGAGCGGGATCACCGATGGGGTGACCATCAGGGCCGCAAGTGCGACGGTGATTGGACCCACAAGGGTGGTCCACATCGACACACGTTGGTCGATGATCGACCACCATGTGAACGGCCCGATCAGCCGCGGCGAAAGCCGCATCGCGCGCCCGTTCGTGCGGATCATGTTGCCGAACCAGCGCACCATCAGCGTCTTGGAGCTGTCAAAGAAGGTCGGGCGCGGCTGTGTCTCATAGCTGATCGAGGCAACATCCGGAAGATAATGCATCTCATAGCCGTTTTTCAGCAACCAGAACCAAGTCGATTTGTCGTCACCGGTCAGGAACTTGACCCGACCCAGACGCCAGTGATCGAGGAAGTCATAGTTGATGCCTTCGATGAAATCCGGCCGTGTGGCCAGATCGGCCCGAAACACGCTCATCCGGCCCGTCAGGGTCAGCACATGTTTCGACAGACCCATCGAACACATCATCACCTGCCGTTGGTTGAACCGCAGCACAAACCAGTCTTTGAACAGGTTTTCCTTATCGATTCTAATACCTTCGTCGGTGGTCAGCGCGCCGACCTTGGGGTCGGTGAACACCGGGGCACTTTCGTACCAGATGTCTTCCGGCACCATGGTATCACCATCGACAAACACCAGAATGTCGCGGTGTGTCGGGCTTTGCGCGCCAAGAATACGCAGGGTCTTGGCCAGGGCGTCGCGTTTGCCGTTGGCCTTGATCCGGTCAATGATCAGTTGGACATTGCTCATGTCCTCTGTCTGGCTTTCAAAGATGGAGCGGATCAGGCGTTCGTCTGCCCCATCCACCACCGAAGCCACAATCGTTGCCCCGTCCCGCGCCCGGGAAGCGGCGCGAAAGACACTGCGATAGACGGGCAGGGTGACATGCGGTTCCACCATATAGGAGGTGACCAGCATATACATGTGCGATTTGCCGACCAATGCGGCAAACCGCTTGCGGTTTTTGCGCTTTCGCTTGGGATGGACAATCCGGCGGAAGATAATAGCGCGGGTAAAGTTGACTGCCGCCCAACTGTACCGCCAGGTGCCCAGAAACCCCATGATGAAAATCGTGTTGGTCGCATAGGAAATCTCCCCTAGTGCCGTTTTCGGCACCAGGGTGACCAGCAGGATTACCACTGAGAAGTAGGCCAAATGCGAAAGCGCAAGGATCATGGCGATTACCAGCAGATGCCTTCGTATGTGCCGTCAGAGACCTTGTCGCGGTTCATCCGCGTCAGATCCAGCACAGGACGGCTCTTGGAGGCAGCTTCAAGTGTTTCCACTGTCTCGCGATAGAAGTTGCCAACCAGAATGGCGCCCGCATCGTTGATCATCGCGTCCAGATCCGGATTCATCCGGTCCTTCAGGTCAGGGATCACGTCGTTGCCGCGGCCCGCGGTCGAGTTTTCGTTGGCATAGGCTTCGTGCACATAGGGGTCATAGATGTCGACCTGTACGCCGTTCTTGATCAAACGCGCGGCCAGTTCGGCCAGCGGGCTTTCGCGAAGATCGTCGGTGCCGGGTTTGAAGGAGATGCCGACAAAGCCCACCTTCTTGGCGCCTGTGCGTTCGACCATTTCCTCGGCGCGACGAATTTGTGCTTCGTTGGCTTCCAGAACGGCGTTCAGCAGATGCGCAGGTGTGCCCTGGGTTGCCGCCAGATGGCGCAGCGCGCGCACGTCTTTGGGCAGGCAGGAGCCGCCAAAGGCAAAACCGGGACGCATGAAGTAGGACGAGATGTTAACCTTGGTGTCGGAACACAAGATTTCCATCACGGTCTGGCCGTCGAGGCCGGACGATTTGGCGATATTGCCGATTTCGTTGGCAAAGGTCACTTTGACCGCGCGCCATGTGTTCGAGGTGTATTTCACCATTTCCGCGGTGCGGACATCGACAACTTTGATGTCGCAAGGCAGATCTTGGTTGATCTCGGTCAGGATGTCGGCGGTGCCTTTGTCCTGGGCGCCGAAAACGATCAGGCCGGGATCATAGTAATCTTCGATCGCTGTGCTTTCGCGCAGGAATTCAGGATAGTATCCGACGCCGAAATCCTTGCCGGATTTCTTGCCGCTGGCCTCTTCGAGGGTCGGGATACATGTGCCTTCGGTCGAACCGGGGACAATTGTCGACCGGATGACAACCGCATGGTAGGCATCTTTGTTTTTCAATGCGTTGCCGATATTGCGGCAAACGATTTCAACATATTTAAGACCAACCGACCCATCCGGGGCGCTGGGGGTGCCGACCGCAATAAAGCTGGCGTCGGTATTGTCGATGGCGTGTTGCACATCATCTGTTGCGGTGAGCTTACCAGCTTTCACCACGTCTGCGATCAATTCATCCAGACCGTTTTCCACAATGGGGGAAAGTCCTGCGTTGATCGCATCAATTTTGCCGGGATCGACGTCCACTGCGATAACTTGGTGACCATCTCGGGCCAAGCAGGCCGCGGAAACCACGCCTACATACCCAATGCCAAAGACACTGATTCTTGCCATATCTGCCTCTCAATTCACTCTTTGTGAGTGATTATGATTGAAGTGTTTGCTCGTCTTTTTTCGATAAAACTTAGGTAGATGCATGTCGTAGGTAAAGTAAAATGTTAACAATGATTACCAAAACGCGCATGGTGACATTTCTGCTACAGCGAAGTGACCTGCGCAGAATGCAAGCATGAAGTGTGCTGACTGGCGGGTTTTCGCTGATCTTTTCATTAAAATTTGGCCGATCTTCGCCGGACCGCTGCGTCGCGGGGAATTGGCGCTCTTTCCCGGCAAACCCCATAAATCATTGGGGTAACAATTTTGGTCGACCCGTCCGGAACTATGGCCGGGGACAGGGGGTTTTGATCGTGAAATCAAGTATTCAATTTTTTCTATGTATGGGCATGCGGGGCTGTGTTAGGGTGATTTGAACGGGCCATTCGTCTGGTCCGCCCCATTCGGTCAGGAGACAGATCACCATGGATTTTCCTGTGCAAATGCAAATCAAACCCGATGTTTCGGCGTTCTTTGATTCGGCAACAAATACGATTTCATATCTCGTCAAGGATCCCGCGACCGCCGCTTGCGCCATTATCGACAGTGTAATGGACATGGATTACGCCGCCGGGCGAATCACGCATGACCATGCGGACCAGATAATTGCCGAGGTTAAAAAGCGCGACCTCAGCCTCGAATGGATTATTGAAACCCATGTCCATGCCGATCATCTTTCGGCGGCGCCTTATATTCAGGCACAATTGGGGGGAAAGATCGGGATCGGTTCCGGGATTCTGATGGTCCAGGATACCTTTGGCAAGGTGTTCAACGAGGGCACTGAATTTCAGCGCGATGGCAGCCAGTTCGATCAATTGTTCGAGGATGGCGATATATATCATGTCGGGGAGATGCCGGTTCATGCGCTTTATACCCCCGGTCACACGCCCGCCTGCATGACCTATGTGATGGGCAATGCCGCTTTTGTCGGGGATACGCTGTTCATGCCGGACGGTGGTTCGGCGCGGGCGGATTTCCCCGGCGGCGATGCCGGCACGCTTTACGACTCGATCCAGAGGGTGCTGGCACTGCCCGACGACATGCGTCTGTTCATGTGCCACGATTACGGTCCCAATGGCCGCGATATTCAGTGGGAAACCACTGTCGGCGCTGAAAAGGCACATAATATACATGTTGGTGGTGGCAAATCGCGGGCGGACTTTATTGCGTTTCGCACCGAACGCGATGCGCAGTTGGGCATGCCGAAACTGATTATCCCATCGTTGCAGGTGAATATGCGGGCCGGCGAGGTGCCCAAGGACAAGGATGGTTTCCCGATGCTGAAGGTGCCGGTGAACGGGCTGTAACCGGTCTGAGGGTCAAGACGCGCTGTCGCGACCGATCTGATGCGGCGCGACGGCCATCGACTTGACCAGCGCAAAGCAGCTCTGACCCGGCGCCAACCCCATGGTCTGGACCGAACGTTGGGTGATCCGGGCCAGCAGCAGCTCTGAACCAACCTGAAGCGTGACAATTGCACCGGGGCCGTCGCCCGGCACGATGGTGTCGATCACGCCCGGAATGATGTTCAGGGCAGACACATCCACCGGGGCGTTGCGTGACAGGATCACGTCATGCGCCATGATCTGCACCCGCACCACATCGCCGACAGCGCCGCTGATCCGGGGGAGCCAGAGCGGACCTGACGCCGCCTGCAACCGTGTCAGCCCGTCGGCTTCCTGGGCCTCAAGTCGCGCGGTCAGGGTTGCGCCCGCGCCGCGCAGTCCGATGCCACGCAGGGCGACGGGGTCAAACAGGATGTCCTGCGTCGGTCCCTGGCGCAGAACCTGCCCGTTGTCGATCACCGCAATCTGATCGGCCAGGCGCCGGGCCTCCTCCAGGTCATGGGTCACCAGGACCACCGGCATGGCCAGATGGGTGCGCAGGCGTTCGATCTCGGCATAAAGCCCCTGTCGGGTTGCGTGATCCACCGCCGAAAACGGCTCATCCAGCAAAAGGACCTCAGGATCACGTGCCAAGGCCCGTGCCACGGCCACCCGCTGTTGCTGGCCTCCGGACAATTCCGCCGGGCGGCGCGCCTCAAGCCCGGCAAGGCGGACAAGGGTCAGCAACTCTTGTGCGCGTGCGCGGTTGGCCCCCGCCGCCATGACATTGGTCAGCGCCGACATCTGCGGAAACAGCGCATAGGATTGAAAGACCATGCCGACGCGCCGGCGAAAGGCGGGGGTGTCCAGTGACGTGGCACTGTCGAACCAGACCGCGTTTCCAACCGCGACCCGGCCTGTGTCCGGCGTCCATAACCCGGCAATGCCGCGCAGGATGGTGGATTTCCCGGCACCCGACGGGCCAACCAGCGCCAGCACCTCGCCGGCTTTGGCCGAAAGCGCGACATTCATCTGGATTGGTGCCGTGGCGCGCAGGGTGACCGTCAGCGCCATCAGGACAACCTCCGCCCGGTGCGCGTCGACAGCCAGAATGTCATCGCGATCGTGCTTAACGATATCGCCAGCAAAACGGCCGACATCTGGGCGGCCCCAGCCATGTCAAAGGATTGCACCCGGTCATAAATCGCAATCGCAATGGTGCGGGTTTCGCCGGGGATTGCACCGCCGACCATCAGGACAATGCCGAATTCGCCCAGGGTATGGGCAAAGGTCAGCACCATTCCGGTCAGCACACCCGGCCAGGCCAAGGGCAATTCGACCCGGCGCAGGGCCTGCATCGGTGACATCCCGCAACAGGCTGCGGCCTCGCGCACCTCGACCGGCACCGCTTCGAAACCGCGCTGGGCCGGTTGGATGGCAAAGGGCAGGTTGAACAGCACCGATGCCGCCACCAGACCAGAGAAGCTGAACACCAACGGGCCGTCAAACAGCATCTGCCAAACCTTGCCAACCGGGCTGGCCGCGCCAAAGGCCACCAAGAGGTAAAACCCCAACACAGTAGGCGGCAGGACCAGCGGCAGGATGACCAGCGCCTCGACCGCGCCTTTGCCGCGAAACTGTTGAAAGGCCAGGAACCGGCCAAAGAAGATCGCCACCGGCAGCAGCACCACCACCGTCCAGGCGGCCAGACGCAGCGACAGGAACAGGGCCTGCCAATCCATCACGCCCCCCCCGGCAGGGCAAAACCGTGGTTGGTGAATATGGCCTGTGCTTCCTTGTCCTGGAGAAAGGCAAAAAATGCCTGTGCAACCGGTCCGGCCCCTGCGGTCAGCGCCATGCGTTGGTTCAACGGGCTGTGCCAGTCTTCGGGGATCAGCGCCGACCGGCCCTGCGCGGCCACCGGCCCGGCATTGGCGAGCGACGCCGCAATCAGCCCGCCGTCGGCATTGCCCGATACAGCAAATTGCGCGGCCTGGGCGACGTTTTCACCCAGCACCAAATGCGGCTGCAACGCCTGCCACAAGTCACGATGCTGCAAGGCCTCGCGCGCGCGAATGCCATAGGGCGCATGTGCCGGGTTGGCGATGGCAAAGCGATGTAATGTGCCGCTGCCCAACATGGCGGCAAGCCCGGCCAAATCACTGTCGACATCCAGCGGGCCCCACTTTGGGGCGATCAGGGCCAATCGGCCTTTGGCATAGATCACGCCGTCGGTGGGCAAGACGCCATCCGCGGCCAGCGCACGGATATAGGTCTCGTCAGCCGACAAAAAGATTTCGAACGGGGCGCCGTGGCGCATTTGCTGGGCCAGGGTGCCAGAAGCGCCAAATGAGACCCGCACAGTGTCACCGGTCCTGTCCAGAAAGGCCGCCAGCAAATCCGCCATCACAAAGCGCAACGAAGCGGCGGCGGCAATCACGGGCGCGGGCGCAGCCATCACCGGGGCAGCCATCACCGGAGCAGCGGCAAAGGCGGCCGCGCTGGTGATCAGCGTTCGACGCGACAGAGCCAGCGATACAGGGCGGGGCGGGGGCACAGCGAGGGGCACGGCGGCAATTTCCAAGTTTCGCAGGAACCTTACCGGGCCAGTGCAGGGGTTCCAACCCCGACCTCTGTACGACGCCACAGACCGCTGTTTCCGGTTGTCGAATCGTGATTGTTTGGTTATTCATGAATTATGGAAATAAATATTGCAGATAAACTCGCCGTTCTTAGCCACCCACAGCGTCTCGCGGTGTTTCGCTTGCTGGTGCGCAGATGTCCCGATGCGCTGCCTGCCGGTGAAATTGCCGGGATTTTGGGGCTCAAGGCCTCGACCGCGTCGGTCTATCTGTCGGCCTTGACCCGCGCCGACATGATTACTCAGGAGCGGCGGGGAACGTCGCTGCTGTATTCCATGAATCCGACAGCAGCCCAGGCGCTGATCAGTGATCTGTTTCTCGATTGCTGCCGTGGCCGCCCCGATCTTTGCCCGCCTTTGTTCAATGGGCCCGCCTTCGATCAAAACGATCCTCAGTCCGACAGGAGACACACCATGTCAGATCGCAAATACAACGTGCTTTTCATCTGTACCGGCAATTCCGCACGGTCGATTTTTGCCGAGGCCATTCTGCGTAAACTGGGCGGCACCCGGTTCAATGCGTTTTCGGCAGGCACCAAGCATTACTCCGAGCTGAACCCATTTGCGGTGGAAATGCTGAAATCCAAGGATATTGCGACCGACGATCTTCGATCCAAGAACGTCGATGAATTCCAGGGCGAAGATGCCCCAAAGATGGATTTCGTGTTCACCGTGTGTGACCGCGCCGCGAATGAGGAATGCCCGGCCTGGCAGGGCCAGCCGATCAGCGCCCATTGGGGGTTGCCGGATCCGGTGCGCGCAACCGGGACAGAAGCGGAAAAGCGGCTCGCGTTTCAACAAACTTACGCAATGATGCGTCATCGTATCATGGCGTTTGCCGCTCTGCCATTTGATGCGCTGGATCGGGTCTCGCTGCAAAACAAGGTCGACGACATCGGTCGCGTAAAGGAAGACACATGACGACATATGCATTGAACGGCTTGGGACGTATGGGCAAATTGGCCCTGCGTCCGCTGCTGGAACGCGGCGCTGACATCGCTTTTATCAATGACGCGGTGGGGGATCCGGCGATGCATGCGCATCTGTTGGAATTTGATACGGTTCATGGCCGCTGGAAGGCTGATTTTGCCGCAGATAGCGACAGCATCACCATCGACGGCACCCGCATCCCCTGTCACCAGAGCCGCGATCTGGCGGATCTTCCGCTGGATGGGGTGGATGTAGTGATCGACTGTACCGGGGTGTTCAAGACAGAGGCCAAGATCCAGCCCTATTTTGACGCCGGCGTGAAAAAGGTTGTGGTCTCGGCCCCGGTCAAGGATGGCAATGCGGCCAATATCGTGATGGGCGTGAATGACGACATCTATGATGCGGCGACCCACCGGATTGTCACGGCGGCCAGCTGTACGACCAATTGTCTGGCGCCCGTGGTCAAGGTAATTCACGAAAATCTGGGCATCAAACATGGGTCGATCACCACGATCCATGATGTGACCAACACCCAGACCATTGTCGACCGCCCGGCCAAGGATCTGCGGCGGGCGCGGTCTGCGCTGAACTCATTGATCCCGACCACCACAGGATCGGCCACCGCGATCACGCTGATTTACCCGGATCTCAAGGGCAAGTTGAACGGCCATGCCGTGCGCGTGCCGCTGCTGAATGCTTCGCTGACCGATTGCGTCTTTGAGGTAGAGCGCGACACCACGGCGGAAGAGGTCAACGCGCTGTTCAAAGCCGCAGCCGAAGGTCCGTTGCAGGGCATTCTGGGCTATGAAACCCGCCCCTTGGTGTCGACCGATTACACCAATGATCCCCGGTCTTCGATTGTCGATGCGCCGTCGACCATGGTGGTGAATGGCACCCAGGTCAAAATCTATGCCTGGTATGACAATGAATGGGGCTACGCCAACCGGTTGGTGGATGTGGCTTTGATGGTAGGCAACAGCCTTTGATCCCCTGTGCTTGAATTTTTACCGCCTCCGGTTCTTTGGGCTGGTGGCGGCTTTCCTCTTTCAGAACTGGCCCTGACCAATGACCGCACAAAGCACTGAAACACCAAACGGCTTTGCCGCCTATGTTGCCGTGACGGCGGCCTATTGGGCCTTCATGCTGACCGATGGCGCCTTGCGCATGTTGGTGCTGTTGCACTTTCACACGCTCGGCTTTTCGCCGGTGCAATTGGCCTATCTGTTTGTGCTGTATGAAATTGCCGGCGTGGTCACCAACCTGTCGGCGGGGTGGATCGCGGCGCGGTTCGGCCTGACCTCAACACTATATGCCGGGTTGGGTTTGCAGGTTGTCGCGTTGTTGGCGCTGGCGCAGCTGGACCCAAGCTGGTCCATCGGGCTGTCGGTGGCCTTTGTCATGCTGGTGCAGGGCGCGTCGGGGGTGGCCAAGGATTTGGCCAAGATGTCATCGAAATCTGCGGTCAAGGTTTTGGCCCCGAAGGATGGCGGCGGGTTGTTCCGCTGGGTGGCGCTGCTGACCGGGTCGAAAAACGCGGTCAAGGGCGTCGGGTTCCTGCTTGGGGCGGCGGCGCTGGGGCTGTTTGGTTTTGTGGCCTCGGTGCTGTTCATGGCGGCGGTGCTGGCGGTGATCCTTGTGGCGATTGCCTTGCGCATGCCTTCGGGTCTGCCCGCCGGACGCAAGGATGCAAAATTCAATGAAGTCTGGTCAAAGAACCGCAACATCAATTGGCTGAGCGCGGCGCGGGTGTTTCTGTTCGGCGCGCGCGACGTGTGGTTCGTGGTGGGCATCCCGATCTATTTCTACGCGGTCCTGTCGGATGGCACAGAAGAGGGCAACCGCGCCGCGTTTTTCCTGATCGGCAGCTTCATGGCGGTCTGGATCATCCTTTATGGCGCGGTCCAGGCCAGCGCACCCAGGCTCTTGCGGGCCAAGTCCCGCAGCGATGACGAGATCACCGCATTGGCCCGCCACTGGGTTGCGGCGCTGTTTGTGGTGCCAGCGGCATTGGCGGTGCTGGTGGCGCTTGCCGGCGCGCCGACCACTTGGCTGACGGTGACATTGGTGATCGGCCTGCTGGCGTTCGGGGCGCTGTTTGCGGTCAATTCTTCGCTGCATTCCTATCTGATCCTTGCTTTCACCAGCGAGGAACGTGTGACGATGGATGTCGGATTCTATTACATGGCCAACGCCGCCGGGCGGCTGTTGGGCACGGTGCTATCTGGCCTGTCGTATCAGATCGGCGGCGTGGCGCTGTGTCTGGCGACGGCGGCGGCGATGATCGCGCTTAGCTGGCTTGCGACCCTGAAACTGGCCCCGGCCGAAGCAGACACCGCAGCGGCATCATAGCCCGGCTGCTTTGGTCAGGTTGACCCGGAAACGGTCGCGGCGGCGTTGATAGCGGCGGGTCATTTCGGCGCTGGCATGGCCCAGGTGTTTCTGGACATAGCGTTCATCAACCTCGGCGCTGCTGGCCAGCCCGGCGCGCAGGGAATGACCGGAAAACAGCGCCAAACGCTCTTTCTCTGGCAGGTCGGCGCGAATCCCGGCGGCCAAGACGGTCTGTTTGATCAACCGGGCCACATGTTTGTCGCTTAGCCGGGCGGCAAGCGCGCGTTTGCCATCCCGCGAGCTGCGCACAAAGATCGGGCCAAAGTCGATTTTGGCAAAGTGCAGCCATTGTTCCAGCGCGTGAACCGGGCAGGTCGCATCAGAGGAGCCTCGGCCAATCTCAACCTCGCGCCAGCCGGTTTTGGCGTTCAGGGTCAAAATCACCCCTTCATCAAGACGTTCGATCCAACCGCCCGATTCCGGCGTGTCGTCCTTGTTGACGTCCAGGCTGACAATCTCGGTGCGGCGCAACCCACCGGCGTAGCCCAACAGCAGGATCGCGCGATCCCGCAATCCCCGCAGATCATAGGGCAGGCTGGCCACCATCGCCAAAATGTCATCCCGCAGGATGGCCTCTTTTTGTACGGGCGGGCGGGCGTGTTTGCGTTTTATACCCGCCAGAACGCTTGCGATATGGCGATTCCTGCGATCAAGCGTGAAACCGCGCTGAGCGTAGTTCCAGCCAAGCCCCGACAAGCGCCGTTCAATTGTGGACACCAACAGGGCCGTGCCCTGTGTGGGGGCGGCCAGATCCGCAAGGTAAAGCCCGATCAGCTCTGGCGAGGGCGGCAGCGGCTCTGCGCCCTTCATCCGGCACCAGCGGGCAAAATGCGCCCAATCACGGCTATATGCCTTGAGCGTATTGTCCGATGCGGCCTGGTTCGCAAAAGCGCGTGCGGTGTCGACAAGCCGGTCGAGGGTGCCTGACCCCGCCACATCTGCGGGCAGGGCTATGTCACGGCCAGTGTCTGGCGTGGTGGGATCTGACGCAGCGGGATCAATCTCTGGCGTTTCGTCGGGGGATTTGCGTGGCGTGTCTTGCATATAGCGATCATAAGACGACAGCTGTGCCAATGCAATTATCGGACGCAAGGGCACCCAAAGCAACCCGACCTTGCAGTCGGAGAAGGCCCGAAGGGGCACGGGCGCAAATATGCGGAATCCCTCGGCGTATCTGTGAAACGACGATTGTCCGGATGTAATGTCGAAAGGATGAAACACATTCCCCAAGGAAGTGTTTGGTGGAGCCTAGGAGGATCGAACTCCTGACCTCTACAATGCCATTGTAGCGCTCTCCCAGCTGAGCTAAGGCCCCGAACCAGAGGACGTCTTGTTGTCCCCGTGACGCGCGTCATATGCAAAGGCGGGGAGAGGTTCAAGCAGAAATCTTCCCCCCGCGCCGTTTTTTCCTGTGGCGTCTTATTTCGCCTCAGGAGTCGTCGTCGTCCGATGCAACATCGGCAATCTCGTCAAGCGAGACATTGTCCTCGTCGTCGTCATCTTCGAGGATGTCATCCCCCAGATCCACGTCAACGGCATCGGCGTCATCATCATCCAGCACCACTTCTTCTTCTTCGTCCTTCGAAGCGGCTTTGGCAGATGCGGCATCCGCGGCGTCTGCCTGGATCATGCGCGATTTGGTGCTGTCGAATTCCAGAATCTCACCCGTGTAGGGGCTGACGATCGGATTTGCGTTCAGGTCATAAAAGCGCTTGCCGGTGGCGGGGCAAAGGCGCTTTGTTCCCCATTCTTCCTTGGGCATCTCGGTCTCTCTCAGTTTTTCGGTCTGGCGGGCATTCAGTCTTGCGGGCAATCGTGTTCCACTGCCATAAGACCAATGCCGTGTCAAAGCCTTTGGCGAAAGGCGCGCAAAAGCCTGCATAAGGACCCCATATGGGCCAACATTCGCTTCCCGGCAACCCCCCGGTGCCGCTTCTGCTTCGGTCGTCTGCCCGAGCGCGTCGGATTACCCTGCGGATCTCGTCTCTGGATGGCACCGTGACGCTGACCCGTCCGCGCGGCGTGTCCGAAGCCCAGGCGTTGGAATTTGCCCGCGAAAAAGAAGATTGGCTGCGGCAGCATCTGGCTGGACAGTCCGATTGGCTGGAGGTGCGCGTCGGGGTGGATCTTCCGGTTGAGGGTCGGTTGCGGCGGGTGGGCATCGGATCCGGGCGCCGGGTTCAGATGTCGGATGACCATATTTTGGTGCCGGGGACGGAGGATCGCGCAGCGGCGCGGCTGCTGGGCTTTTTGAAAACCCGTGCGCGGGCGCGGCTTGCGGCGGCGTCGGATGAATACGCCGCGGCGTTGGGGCGGCCCTATAACCGCCTGACGCTGCGCGATACCCGCTCTCGTTGGGGCAGTTGCACTGCGGATGGCGGTTTGATGTATTCCTGGCGGCTTATCCTCGCCCCGCCGGCGGTGCTGGATTATGTTGCCGCGCATGAGGTGGCGCATCTGGCAGAGATGAACCATTCACCTGCCTTCTGGGCGGTGGTTGAGCGGCTCTATGGTGCGTATGAGGGCCCCCGCCGTTGGCTGCGCGACGAGGGCGCGGCGCTGCATCGCATTCGTTTTACACAGAACTGACATGTGACGCAGAACTGACTTGCGTGATCCGGCTTTTGTGATCACAATTGCGCCATGTTGATGAACCCCAAGCCAGACAGCGCCACATCCGCCCATGACAGGGTGTATCGCCGCCTGCGCACGCAGATCATGTATGGCGAGATTGCCCCCGGTGCGGCGCTGACCCTGCGCGGGATCGGGACCGAATTCGGGGTGTCGATGACGCCTGCACGCGAAGCCGTGCGCCGGTTGGTGGCCGAAGGTGCGTTGTCTCTGTCCAGCTCTGGCCGGGTGTCAACGCCCGAGCTGAGCAACGACCGGATAGAAGAGCTTGCGGCGTTGCGCTCGCTGATCGAAGTGGAATTGGCCAGCCGGGCGATGCCGCGTGCGCATATTGCGCTGATCGAACGGCTGCAAAGCATCAACTCAACGATTTCCGAGGTCATTTCGAACCGGGATGCTGCGGGCTATATCCGCGTCAATCTTGAGTTTCACCGCACGCTTTATCTCCGCGCACAAGCGCCTGCGATGTTGGCGATGGCGGAAACCGTTTGGCTGCAATTGGGGCCGACCATGCGGTCGCTTTATGGGCGGCTGCGCCGCACCGAAGCGCCGCATTATCATCGGCTGATCATTGCCGCGCTGAAAGCGGGGGATGAACCGGGGCTGCGATTGGCGGTGCGGTCCGATGTGACCCAAGGCCTGCGCCTGCTGACCACCTAGGCGCAGAGGGCCGAGGTCAAAGGGGTAGGCCAAAGATTTAGGCCTGCGGGTGTTACGCCGCCAACCCTTTGGATCCGAGGTCCAGGAATTTCTTCCGCCGGTCTTGGCGCAGTGCTGCCGCGTCTTTTCCCGCCAATTCGTCCAGAATCTGAACAATGGCCCGGCCAACGGTGCGCATGGTGCCCGTGCGATCGCGTTGCGCGCCGCCCAGTGGCTCGGGGACAATTCGGTCGCAGACCCCCAGTTTGTAAAGATCCTGCGCCGTCAGCCGCAGCGCCTGTGCCGCTTCGCGCATCTTTTCGGCGTCTTTCCACAGAATCGATGCGCAGCCCTCGGGCGAGATCACCGAATAGACAGCATGTTCCAGCATCGCCACCCGGTTGGCTGTGGCCAGCGCCACCGCACCGCCAGAGCCGCCTTCGCCGATGATCACCGACACCACAGGCACGCCAAGGTTCAGGCTGGTTTCGGTGGACCGGGCAATCGCTTCGGATTGGCCGCGTTCTTCGGCGCCTTTGCCGGGATAGGCCCCGGCGGTGTCGACCAGGGTGATCACAGGCAGGCCAAAGCGGTCGGCCATTTCCATCAGCCGCACGGCCTTGCGATAGCCTTCGGGGCGGGCCATGCCGAAATTGCGGTCCAGCCGCGATTGGGTGTCATGGCCTTTTTCATGGCCGATCACCATCACCGGGCGGTCGTCCAGCCGGGCCAGGCCGCCCATGATCGCCAGATCTTCGCCAAAATTGCGGTCGCCGGCCAGCGGCGTGAATTCTGTGAACAGCGCCTCGATATAATCTTTGCAGTGGGGGCGCTGTGGATGGCGGGCGACCTGGCATTTGCGCCAAGGTGTCAGATCCTTGTACAGATCCTTCAGCATCGCTGCCGCTTTGCGGTCCAGCGCGCCTGCTTCTTCCTCGACATCCATTGCGTCGTCGCTCTGGCGGGCAATCGCCCGCAATTCTTCGGCCTTGCCCTCGATCTCGGCCAATGGTTTTTCAAAATCGAGATAATGCGCCATGCGACACTCCTTTGCTGCAGGGCGTATATGGCCCGATGTGGCGCAGGATGCAATCTGTGACCCGCGTTTAGCCTGCCATCAGGGCCGGCAAAAGTGAGGCAATCAACAATCCCGCCATCAATATATTGAATAGCCGCAGGTGTCGGGGGTTGCGCAGGATGCGGCGGATCTGTTGGCCCAACACGACCCAGACCGTTGTGCTGATCATGCCCGCCCCAACGTAAATTAACGCCACCCACAGGATGGCCGTCAAATCGCGGCTGGCGGCATAGACTGTGATGGCACTCATCCCCATGGTCCAGGCCTTGGGGTTGATCCACTGAAAACCTGCCGATTGCAGAAAGGACAGCGGGCGGGATCGGCTTGTGACCTCATTGTTGTTTTCCGGCGGTGGTGCGGCGGTGGCAATTTTCCATGCAAGCCACAGCATATAGACCACCGAAGCCACCAAAAGCGCATCGCGCAGGCCGGGCCAGGCGTCGAACACCTGCATCACACCCACCCCAACCAAAAAGATCATGGCCGGAAACCCCGATATGATGCCCAGCATATGGGGAATGCTGCGGCGCACGCCGAAATTGGCACCCGACGCCATCAGCATCATGTTGTTCGGTCCCGGCGTCACGCTGGTCGCAATGGCAAAGCCCGCAAGGGCAAGGAAAAGGTCATAGGTCATTGCCGCAATATTTCACGGAGTTTGCGCCGTGAAATTGCAAATCCCTGTGTGAATGCTGTATTTGTGCAATCCATGACGGATATTGATGGAATCGACGGCAGAATATTGCGCGCGTTGGCGCGTGATGGCCGGATCAGCAACCAGGCACTGGCCGAAGAGATTGGCCTGTCGCCCTCTGCCTGTTTACGGCGGGTGGCGGCCTTGGAACGCGATGGGGTGATCACGGGCTATCGCGCGGTGTTCGATCCGGCGCGGATGGGGCGTGGATTTGTGGTTCTGGTGGGGGTTGGCCTGTCTGAACATTCCAAAGCCGCGCAAGAGGCGTTTGAACGCGCGATTTCCCGGGCACCCGAGGTGCGGGAATGCCACAACATCACCGGTGTCATCGAATATATGCTGCGGGTCGAATGTGCCGATCTGCCAAGCTACAAGGCCTTTCACACCGATGTTCTGGGCGCATTGCCCCAGGTGAAAGAGATCACATCATTTGTTGTAATGGGATCGCCCAAGGACGAGCGGGCCTAGATCACGGGCCGGTTTCTGTTCCGGCCCAAGGTCCAGCGCCGCCCGCAAGGCCAGTTCCGGTGCGGTCAGAACCTCTGGCGCGATTCCATCCAGCAAATGTGCCGCGTTGGCCATTGAAGCTTGGGCAAGAACAACCGTCGTGAAGTCCGGTCGCGCCTGGGTCGCCTCGATCACTGCGGCGGCAATTGCGGCACTGAAATTGGCCTCTTGCCCGGCTTCGAACAAGGGCCAGAATTCTTCGACCACCAAGAGGGTGATCGCAGTGTCGCGGTCCAGACTGTCGAGACAGTTTTGCAGCAGATCGCGGCTGGTGGCGGCCGTGCTATTCAAGGCGCAGACCAACAGGATGGGTCCGGTGGATTGCGCGGCGCGGCGCATCATCGGTTGATCAATACGGATTGCCCCCGCCGCCGCCGCTGTTTCGGCGATGGTGGTGCAGGTGCACAGCACCCGGCCGGGTGCGGATCGCACGGCCATGTGGATTTCCGCCGAAAGATGTTGCGTCATCCCGGCCTCGCGCGCCCGCGCGAGCCAATCGGGCCGCACCTTGTGGGTCAGACTTGCCGAAGGGGCCAGCCGATCGCGTAGGGAATCAAAGGTCCGGCAGTGGACCTCGGCGCTATGCAACAATGTCAGACGCTGGGGCATACACCTCTTCCTGAATCCAATATGGCGACCGCAGGTACTATGCGGACGCCATACTTTGACACAAGAACGCTAAGGGTCAGTTACTGGCAATCATCTCAGATTGCCGCACGATCACCTCTGCCTGTTTGATCGAGGCAATGTCGACCAATCGTCCTTTGTATACGGTGGCGCCTTCGCCTTTGGCTTTGGCGTCTTCCATTGCGGCCAGGATTTCGCGCGCTTCGGTGACGGCGCTTTCCGATGGGGTAAAGACCTCGTTTGCGATGGCGACTTGTTTCGGATGGATGGCCCATTTGCCAACCATGCCCAAGGTCGCAGAGCGCAGCGCCTGAGCGCGGAAACCTTCGTCGTCGCTGAAATCGCCAAACGGGCCATCCACCGGCAGCACGCCGTGGGTGCGGCAGGCGGCGACAATCGCGGCCTGCGCCCAATGCCAGGGGTCGGACCAATGTTTGACCCCTTCGCGCAGCATGTAATAGTTTTCCTGCGTGCCGCCGATGCCGGTGGTGGCCATGCCCATCGAAGCGGCGAAATCCGCAGCCCCGAGGCTCATCGCCTCAAGCCGGGGCGAGGCAGCGGCGATGTCTTCGACATGGGCGATGCCGGCGGCGCTTTCGATGATGACCTCAAACGCAATGCGTTTGCTGCGGCCCTTGGCGGCTTCGATCGCGGACACCAGCGCATCCACGGCATAAAGATCGCCGGCACAGCCAACTTTGGGGATCATGATCTGATCCAACCGGTCGCCGGCCTGTTCCAGAAGGTCCACAACGTCGCGATACCAATAAGGCGTGTCCAGACCGTTGATGCGCACCGAAAGGGTCTTTTTGCCCCAGTCGATGTCACCAATGGCCTGGATGATATTGGCGCGGGCGCTGTCCTTGTCACTCGGGGCGACTGAATCTTCGAGGTCAAGGTTGATGACATCCGCGGCGGATGCGGCCATCTTTTCGAAAATCGCAGGGCGCGAGCCGGGGCCGAACAATTGGCATCGATTCGGGCGAGCGGGGGCGGGGGGCTGAATTCGGAAGGACATTGGCGACCTCGGTGAAATGATGTTGCGAAACTGACTGTGGTAGCGATATTAAATTACGCTGCGTTGCGCAAGTCTGTTTTGCAGATGCAGCAATTCTGGTCGATTGACGGGTTTTCAATGTGCTGAAAATTTGGTCAGATCGGAATTAAGCGCAGAATCTTGTGGGAAACTGTCAATTTGACGAAGAATCTCCCCCAAATTGTCGATCCAAGGCCAAATTTCGGAAACCTGCCGCCTCTTGCAATGTTAGATGTGCCGCAAATCCCAAATTTCCGGAGCGCTGCCATGATCCAGACACCTTACCTGCTTTTCCTCGGTGATGCCCCCGACGCGCTGGCCGCAAAGGTTGCGCAGGGGATCAAAGATTGGCGACCTGAAAACGTGGTCGGCCAATTGCGCATGGACGGCTGCAAGGCCGACATGAAACTGGCGGATATGACCCTGGCAGAGGGCCGTGCAGCAGGGGCAAAAACGCTGGTGATCGGCGTGGCCAATCGCGGCGGCAAGATCAGCCCGGCATGGAAACAGGTGCTGTTGGCGGCATTGGAGGCCGGTTATGATCTGGCGTCGGGCCTGCACAACCTGTTGCGGGACGAGGCCGATCTGGTGGCGGCGGCACAGAAACACGGTCGGGCCCTGCATGACGTGCGGGTGCCGACGGTCGAATACCCCATTGCCGATGGCGTGAAACGCCGTGGCAAACGGGTGTTGGCGGTGGGAACCGATTGTTCGGTTGGCAAGATGTACACCGGGCTGGCGTTGGACCGTGCGATGAAAGAGCGGGGCCTGAAAAGCACGTTCCGCCCCACCGGCCAGACCGGTATCCTGATCACCGGGGATGGCATTCCGCTGGATGCGGTTGTGGCGGATTTCATGGCCGGGGCGGTGGAATGGCTGACACCGGACAATGACGCCGACCATTGGGATATCATCGAAGGTCAGGGCAGCCTGTTCCATGTATCGTTTTCCGGTGTGACCATGGCGTTGATCCATGGCGGTCAGCCGGATGCGCTGATCCTCAGCCATGAGCCGACCCGCAGCCATATGCGGGGATTGCCGGGATACAGCCTGCCGTCGCTTGAGGCGCTGCGCGACATGGCGCTGCCGCTGGCGCGGATTGCCAATCCCGCCTGCGAGGTGATCGGCATTTCGGTGAATACCGCACATATGTCCGAGGAAGAGGCGCTGGCCTATCTGGCGGATGTGGAGGCCCGTATGGGACTTCCGGCGGTTGATCCGTTCCGCCAGGGGGCGCAGCGATTGGTGGATGCATTGACGGCGATGTGACCCGGTTGCACCGTTGCGCCCATCGCCAGCGGTAGAATGCGTATTTGAAAAGAGAAGAAGGGCAGGCCCCCTGTGATCGACATCCAGCGTGACAGTTTCCCATTGGCCGAGGTTTTCACCATCTCGCGCGGATCGCGCACCGTGGCAGAGGTGCTGACGGTGTCCGTGACCCGCGCCGGGGTGACGGGGCGGGGCGAATGCGTGCCCTATGCGCGCTATGGCGAGACGCTGGAGTCTGTTGCTGCACAGGTTTCCGGCCTGCCACAGGGGATCACACGCGAAGATCTGCAAGCCGCCCTGCCGCCCGGTGCCGCGCGAAATGCGGTGGATTGTGCGCTGTGGGATCTGGCCGCGAAACAGGCCGGTCGGCGGGTTTGGGATCTGGCCGGGCTGGCCGCGCCGGGACCAGAGGTGACGGCCTTTACACTCTCGTTGGATGAGCCGGAGAAAATGCGGGCGCAGGCGGAGAAGCATCAGGCGCGGCCGATCTTGAAGATCAAATTGGGCACGCCCGATGATATGCCAAGGCTAGAGGCCGTTCGCGCCGGCGCGCCGAAATCGCGGATCATCATTGATGCCAATGAGGGCTGGAGCGCCGAGGTCTATGCCGAACTGGCGCCGCATTTGCTGCGGCTCGGGGTGGATCTGGTCGAGCAACCATTGCCCGCCGCTGCGGATGACGCGCTTTTGGGGATGGAGCGGCCGGTGCCGGTCTGTGCCGATGAAAGCTGCCATGACCGGGCGTCCCTTGCCGGGCTGCATGGCAAATATGACATCGTTAATATCAAACTGGACAAGACCGGCGGCCTGACCGAGGCGCTGGCCCTGCGGGACACCGCCCGCGCCGCGGGGTTTGGTGTGATGGTTGGCTGTATGGTCGGGTCATCGCTGGCGATGGCGCCGGCGACACTGGTGGCGCAGGGCGCGGCGTTTACGGATCTTGACGGACCATTGCTTCTGGCCGAAGACCGCGACCACCCCTTGAATTTCGACGCCGCTGGCGTCCACCCCCCGGAACCGGCCCTTTGGGGCTGAGCCAAGACGGAGAAAACCGATGAGTCGCATTGTATATGTCAATGGAACCTATCTGCCCGAGGAAGAGGCGGTCGTATCGATTTTTGATCGCGGTTTCCTGATGGCGGATGGGGTGTATGAGGTGACATCGGTTCTGGATGGCAAGCTGATTGATTTCGCGGGCCACGCGGCGCGTCTGGAGCGGTCTTTGATCGAATTGGATATGGCCCTGCCGATGACCGCAGAGGCATTGCTGGAGATTCACCGCGAGCTGGTTGCGAAAAACGACATCGTCGAAGGCATGATTTATCTACAGGTCACGCGCGGCGCGCCGGGAGACCGGGATTTTGTGTTCCCTGATCCGGCCACGACGCCGCTGACGGTTGTGTTGTTCACCCAGAACAAGCCCGGGCTGGCCGACAACCCGGCGGCAAAGACGGGGATCAAGGTCATTTCGATCGAGGATATTCGCTGGGGCCGCCGTGATATCAAGACGGTGCAATTGCTCTATCCGTCGATGGGTAAGATGATGGCCAAGAAGGCCGGGGCCGATGATGCCTGGTTGGTTGAGGATGGGGTCGTCACCGAAGGCACGTCGAACAACGCCTATATCGTCAAGGATGGGCGCATTGTCACCCGCGCCCTGTCCAGCGACATCTTGCATGGCATCACCCGCGCGGCGGTTCTGCGGTTCGCCGAAGAGGCGCAGATGAAAGTCGAAGAGCGCAGCTTTACCATCGAAGAGGCCAAGCAGGCGGATGAGGCCTTTGTGACCTCGGCCTCGACCTTTGTGATGCCGGTGGTGGAAATTGATGGTGATGCGGTGGGCGATGGCACGCCGGGGCCGGTGGCGTCCCGTCTGCGCCAGATCTATCTGGAGGAAAGCCGCAAAGCGGCGATCTGACGAAGGTCCGGCACTGTGGCACAGATCCGGCACTGTGACATAGATCCGGAAATTGGCGAAATCGCGCTGACAGGCGGCGCAAAAGCCACGCTTTGCCGCCGATTTTGACTGGCTTTCACCTTAGGACTTGAGCGGCCAAGTGGTGTTGGTGTTTGTGTGGGGACGTGGCCGGGCGCTTTCCGCGGGCCGCGTCGGGGGCTGGTTGGCCGAATGGCCGCACCGGCATCGGGGGTGTTTTCCCCTGGATCGCTTTGGGTCGGATTGGCCGGGCAGATCCGGGGCGTATCACCGCACATTTCCCAAGACGCGCATGCGATGGAATGGCCTGGACATTTATCTGCTTGTTTCGTCTGGGGGCGATGATGGTTGTCAGTTTTGAGTTTGTCGCAATGGGCGCTGCCGGCCTTTTGGTTGGGGCCGCAGTCGGCTGGGGTTTGCGCGGGATGCGCCGCCAGAAAGTGCCGCAGCGCGCCGAACTTGACCGTTTGCGCAATGAACTGCGTGGGGCGATTGGGTTGCTGGCGGACAGAGAGGCCCGGATCGCCACCTTGGAGGCCGATCTGGAGATTGACCATGAAAACGGGCGGTGTGGCGAGGTCCGATTTGGGCCCGAGCGTTGTGGCCCACAATTGACCCGGCAGTACGGCTAAGGCGCACAGCCGAGTTTTTTAGGCGCAACTTTCGGGGCGTTACCCCTTGTCGCCGACGTTATCAGCAAACGCTTTGGAGAACGCCGCCTTTTGTGCGTCGCCTGCTTCGGTCTGGAATTTTGCGCGCCAGTCGGCATAGGGCATGCCGTAAAAAATCTCGCGCGCCTGTTCTTTGTCCATGTCGATGTCGCGGGCGTTTGCGGCCTCTTGATACCAACGCGACAAACAATTGCGGCAAAAGCCGGCCAGGTTCATCAGGTCGATATTCTGCACATCCGTGCGTTTTTCCATCAGGTGTTCGCGCAGGGTGCGAAAGGCGGCGGCCTCTAATTCGATGCGGGTTTGATCATCCATGGCGGTCTCACGGTTGGAGGAGGCCCCGCCGCATAGGGCGGGGCGCGGGTGTCAGAATGTTGGCAGATTAGCGCGCCTGTCGGCAGCTGGCCAATTGCACCTGATATGTGATGGCGCGGGTGCCGATTTCATCCGCGACCCGCAGCAGCCAGGCCTTGCTGTTATAAGATCCACGGGCAAAACCGGTGTGGCCCTCGTGGTAGGCGAGGTATTGATTGCGGGCATCATGCAACGATACGCCGTTACGCGCGCGGGTTTTGTTCATGTACCAACCCATGAAATCGGTGGCATCATTGATCTGATCCCGTTTTGCGCCGCGTTTGCCGGTTTCGTCCCGGTATTCATCCCATGTGGCATCCAGCGCCTGGGCATAGCCATAAGCGGAACTTTGCCGCCCCATGGGAATAACCCCCAGGCTGTAGCGCAATGGGGTGCGGGCGTTGCCGATGAATTTGCTTTCCTGATAGATCGTCGCCATTTGCACGTGCACCGGAACACCCCAGCGCCGCTCGGCCGCCCGGAAGGCCCGGATATACTTTGGCCGTTGCTTCAAAATCGCACATGCATCATCAAGATTGCGCGGGGCGGAGTGATTGCCGCCGCCACAGGACGCAACCGCCAATACGATGACCAAGGCGCGAAGGACTCTGCTCATTTGCCTCTCGCTTTTATTTTGTTTTTTTCCAGCATAGCCGATCCTGCGCTATAGTGAAATCACCTTTTGTCCAGGTGGCCGGGCAGGGCGGCGCCCTGTTGGTGAGCAAGGACAGACTGTTTCCTGAAAAATCGTCTCGAAAATTGGACAAATCCCTCTTGATGACGCTACTGTGCGACGATAGAGGGCTTTCCGGCATGTATACGACTCGCGCAAAATATTATCTGGGCCAGGTGGTCAAACATAAAAAGCATCCGTTTCGCGGTGTGGTTTTTGATGTGGATCCTGAATTCAGCAACACCGAGGAATGGTATAATGCCATTCCAGAGGAAAGCCGCCCCGTGCGCGATCAGCCGTTCTATCATTTGTTGGCGGAAAATGATCAGAGCTTCTATGTCGCCTATGTCTCGGAACAGAATCTGGTGGCGGATTATTCCGGTCGCCCGGTGGATCACCCGGACATTCCCGATCTGTTTGGCGAATTTGAAGACGGGTCTTATCCGCTGCACTTCCAATTGAACTAAGCGTCATCGGCCGGACACGGGTTTCCGATGATGCAGGCGGTTCGCGTCACCGCTGACGCGCCGGGGGCACCGGGCGCGCGGATCATCTTTGATTTCTGGCAATATCGGGTGTTGTGCGCTGCGCGTGAAAGGCTGTCGGCGGGATCGCCTTCGGCCCATTTTGGTGGTGAATTGGCTGTTGGGCGCTGGCTTGCGTCACGTACGCGCCGGGCAAGCGGGTCGAATGCGGGCTGATCCAAAAACACTGGCCTGACACAATGGTTTGACCCGTCGGGTGTTGCGCCATGTCTGGCATCGATTTCAAATTTTTCTGGGGGGGGAAGTACCTCGACGCCGCGCACTGGGTGGGGGCTATTAATACTCGGCGCCGAGGGAAGCTATATGCAGCTACACTTACGTTATCGGCTTTCAATCTGGCGGCCCTAGGTCGGTATTGCGGCGAAACTGGGGCAAAGGGCGGGAACGCATCCAGACTGTGTGCCAGATCACTAAACCGAGAAATTTACAGTCAGGTGATTGCGGCCGTCGCGGCGTTCGTAGCTCAGAGAATCGGATTGTTCGCGAATCATGAACCAGCCAAATCCGCCTTCGGGCATGTCCGCCATGTCGCAATCCAGACAGACTTTCGCCCCGACAGGGGGTTCCCCATCGGGAAAGGCCTTGCCGCTATCAATGACAGTGCAGCTCAATTGCCCGCCCTGCAGCTGCATTTCCAACGCGATCGGCAGACCCTCGGCGTAGCTATAGGCATGCTCCACGACATTGTTCATCACCTCGGCCAGCACGATATGCACCGGGCCGATGCGGTCCGCCGCAACATCCCAATCGGACAGGCACGCCAGTGCACGGTCCAGAATGTCGCGTACGGCCATCGTATTGCTTTGTGCTTCGATACGGGTGCTACATTGTGAACCGTGGGGCATGGCGACCTGTGTTTGGGCGGGACTTTGGGCCACCGGGGGAATCATCACACCGCTTTGGCCATCAAAGCCGCGTCGAGCGTCGGGTAGAGCGAAAACACCGTGTCCATCCGGGTCAGCCGGAACACGCTGTCGACATTTGGGGTCAGCCCGGCAAGGTCAAGCTGCCGCCCCGGTCCCAGTTGTTTCATGGCGGCGACAATCGCCCCCAAGCCACTGGAATCGATGAATTCCACCTGGCTGAGATCCAAGATGACCCGCTGTGTCGGGCCATCGGTTTCCGCCCGCATCATATCCTTGAACTGAATCGCGACGGCGGCATCAATCCGCTGTGCGTTGACTTCGACAATTTGAAGTGCGCCTTCGTGTCTACTGCTCATGTCCATTGCAAACTCTGTCCTGTGTTGCCAAGTTCAAGGTAAGCTAGACTTCAAACCTTACTATTCGGTATGCATTTTCGAAGCTTTTGGGAGACGGCAATGAAAGACGTGATGATCCTGGGCGCGGCACGCACGCCGATGGGCGGATTTCAGGGTGACTTCGATGGGGTTCCGGCCGCGACCCTGGGCGGGGTGGCCATTGCCGCGGCGCATCGCGATGCCGGCAAGCCGACAATTGACGAAGTGCTGATGGGCTGTGTCCTGCCCGCCGGTCAGGGGCAGGCCCCGGCGCGCCAAGCGGGTTTTGCCGCCGGTCTGGGCGAAGACGTGCCCGCAACCACGCTGAACAAGATGTGTGGCTCCGGGATGAAGGCGGCAATGATGGCGTTTGACCGGATTGCGCTGGGCGCCGGTGACGGGATCGTTGCGGGCGGAATGGAAAGCATGACCCAGGCGCCGTATCTTTTGGCCAAAATGCGTGGCGGTGCACGGATTGGTCATGGTCAGGTGATCGATCACATGTTTCTGGACGGGCTGGAAGATGCCTATGACAAGGGGCGTTTGATGGGCACATTTGCCGAAGATTGCGCCGAACATTACCAATTCAGCCGCGAGGCACAGGATCAGTTTGCGATCGGCTCGCTCGACAATGCGTTGGCGGCGGAACGCGACGGCGCGTTCAAAGATGAAATAGCCCCGGTGACCTTGCATCAGCGCCATGGCGAAGAAATCATCACCTGTGATGAGCAACCCGGCAAGGCGCGCCCGGAAAAAATCCCGATGTTGAAGCCGGCTTTCCGCAAGGACGGGACCGTCACAGCGGCCAATGCGTCGTCGATTTCGGACGGGGCGGCGGCGATGGTGCTGGGCACACAAGAGATGGCCGAAACCCGGGGCGTCGCGCCGCGCGGGCGTATCCTTGGCCATGCCAGCCATGCTCAGGCGCCGGGATGGTTCACCACCGCGCCGGTGCCCGCCGCGAAAAAGCTGCTGGATCGGATTGGGTGGAAATTGTCGGATGTGGATCTGTGGGAGATCAACGAAGCTTTTGCCGTGGTGCCGATGGCGTTCATGAAGGAAATGGGATTGCCGCGCGATGTGGTCAACGTGAATGGCGGGGCATGTGCCCTGGGGCATCCGATTGGGGCCTCGGGCGCGCGGATCATGGTGACACTGTTGAATGCGCTGGAAAAACGCGGGTTGAAACGCGGCGTGGCGGCGATCTGTATTGGCGGCGGCGAAGGCACTGCGATTGCGATAGAGCGGGTGTGACGCCCGCAGAGCGGTTGATGTTCTGCGTCAAGTGGCCTGACCCCGTTGCGCCGCCGCCGCGACCCCGTTACACCCGCGCCCCATGAGCGAGACAAAACACCCCGGCAAACACCCTTCGGGCGCCCCATGGCGCAATTTCTATGGCCGTTTCAAAGGCAAGGGCCTGCGCCCTGCGCAAGAGGCCTACCTTGATGAGGATCTGGAGGCCTTGTCACCCGGTCCGGTGGGCTGGGACGTGAACCCGGAGCGCGCGCCGCTGGATGTCGCGACGCTGTTTGGTGGTCGTGATCTTTGGGTGGAGGTTGGGTTCGGCGGCGGTGAACATCTGGTGCATCAGGCCGCGGCCAATCCGGACGTCGGGATCATCGGTGCCGAACCCTATATCAATGGTGTGGCGATGCTGTTGGGCAAGGTGCGGGACGCGGATGTCGACAACCTGTGCATTCATCCAGGCGATGCCCGTGATCTGTTTGATGTGCTGCCCAAGGCTTCTGTCGCCAAGGCGTTTTTGCTGTATCCGGATCCCTGGCCAAAGAAACGTCACCACCGCCGTCGGTTTGTGACGCCGGAGCATCTGGAGCCGCTGTCGGAATTGATGAAGCCGGGGGCGGAATTTCGTGTCGCCACGGACATTCCCGACTATGTGCGCCAGACCCTGGAGCAGGTGCCGCGCCATGGGTTCGAGTGGCTGGCCGAAAGCCCGGACGATTGGCGCACCCCCTGGGATGACTGGATTTCCACCCGCTATGAACAAAAAGCCCTTCGTGAGGGGCGGGTGCCGCATTACCTGACCTTCCGTAAACGATAACGGCGGGCTGTTTCTGTGCGGGAACAGGGGGATGAGGGGGCCAGCCCCCTCGGCCTTTGGCCTCACCCCCAGGATATTTTTGGTCAGAGGAAAGCCGCCGTGGCACGCGGCACAGGGCGCTGGCAACATTGAGAGCTGGCAAAATTGAGCCGGCAAAATTTCGACGGCCGACAAGCTGGGATGGACCCCCTTCGGCGCGCTTGCTAAGAGGTCCGTGAGCGATAACAAAGGATTTTCCGACATGTCTGGTCATGGCACGCCTATTCCGATGATCTCGACCCCCTGTGGCCCGCTGACCGGCGTGGCCGAGGTTCCGGGCGACAAGTCGATTTCACACCGGTCGCTGATCCTGGGGGCGATGGCGGTTGGTGAAACCGTTGTGACAGGTTTGCTGGAAGGCGAGGATGTGCTGGACACAGCCAAGGCGATGCGCGCCTTTGGCGCTGAGGTCGTGCGCGATGATGACGGCACCTGGCATGTGTTTGGCGTCGGCGTCGGCGGGTTTTCCGAGCCGGACAATGTGTTGGATTGCGGCAATTCCGGCACAGGTGTGCGGTTGATTATGGGGTCGATGGCCACCACGCCCATCACCGTGACCTTTACCGGCGACGCCAGTCTGAATGGCCGGCCGATGGCGCGGGTTACAGATCCGTTGGCTTTGTTCGGGACGCAATCGGTTGGACGATCCGGCGGGCGGTTGCCCATGACATTGGTCGGTGCGGCCGATCCCGTCCCAGTGCGATATGAGGTTCCGGTGCCCTCGGCCCAGGTGAAGTCGGCGGTTTTGCTGGCCGGTTTGAATGCGCCGGGCCAGACGGTGGTGATCGAAAAAGAGGCCACCCGCGACCATACCGAGCGGATGTTGGCCGGATTTGGCGCCACAATCACCACAGAGGTTACTGAAGCTGGGCGGGTGATCACCCTGACCGGGCAACCGGAATTGAAACCGCAGGTGATCGCTGTGCCGCGTGATCCGTCGTCTGCCGCGTTTCCGGTCTGTGCTGCGCTGATCACGCCGGGGTCTGACGTGTTGGTGCCGGGGATCGGGTTGAACCCGACGCGGGCGGGGTTGTTTACCACGTTGCAGGAAATGGGCGCGGATCTGACATTTGAGAACATGCGCGAAGAAGGCGGAGAGCCAGTGGCCGACCTGCGGGCGAAATACTCGCCCAAGATGAAGGGCATTGACGTGCCACCAGAGCGCGCGGCGAGCATGATTGACGAATATCCGGTGTTGTCGGTTGTTGCCGCCAATGCGACCGGTGTGACCAATATGACCGGGGTCAAGGAATTGCGGGTCAAGGAAAGCGACCGGATCGAGGCGATGGCCAGCGGTCTGTGCGCCTGTGGCGTCACGGTCGAGGATGGGCCGGATTGGTGGCGTGTGACGGGGCAGGGGCCGGGTACGGTTGCGGGCGGCGCGACCTGTGCCAGCCATCTGGACCACCGGATTGCCATGTCGTTCATGGTGCTTGGCATGTCGACGAAAGCGCCGGTGCGGGTAGATGATGGCACGCCGATTGCCACCTCATTCCCGATATTCGAGCCATTGATGGCATCGCTTGGCGCGGATTGTCGCCGCGAGGCATAGGCGCTTCGAATCGCACACATATCGCGATGGGCAGGATCGTTTTGTCCTGACCGTCGCGCGAAAGTTTTTGGTTGCGCAGGGTGTTGGCGTGCGCGGTCTTTGATCGCCGTGCGCCCGACACCGGGTCTCTGCCGCTATTGGTGTTGAGGATCGGAATTGACGCCGGTCTGGTGATGCGGTGGCGCGGTTTGTGACCGATTGGCAGGTCGTGGATCTGTTCGGTCCGCCGGTTTTCTGCATTGTCTGTTGCAGCCATGCGCGCGTTTTGGCGGCAGGTGCGTCGCGGAATATATGACCGGCAATATATGACCGGCCATGGCCGCTTTAACATCTGTCGGGCATTGGCTAATCTGCGACCTGTGGTCGGGGTGTTCACCCGCAGACGGCGTAGGGAAAGAGGATCACATGGCGTTTACAATTGCGGTCGATGGGCCTGCCGCCTCGGGCAAGGGGACAGTGTCCAAGGCTTTGGCGCGCGAATTGGGATTTGCGCATCTGGACACGGGACTGCTGTATCGTGCGGTTGGGCGTCGGGTGCTGGAGGGTGTTGTCCCATTGCAAGCAGCTACCGAGCTGCGGGCCGAAGACCTGGACTACGCGGGTCTGCGGACGCCAGAGATTGCACAGGCGGCCTCGAAAGTGGCGGTCTTGGCCGAGGTCCGCGCCGCATTGGTGGATTTCCAACGTGCTTTTGCGCGCCGGGATGGCGGGGCGGTTCTGGATGGGCGTGACATTGGCACCGTGATCTGCCCCGATGCGGAGGCCAAATTATATGTCACCGCTAGCGCCGAGGTGCGTGCCGAGCGCCGGTTTCAGGAATTGCGCCAAAAGGGGACAGATACCACTTTTGACGTGGTTCTGGCCGATGTGCGCGCGCGGGATGAACGCGACATGGGGCGCACCGAGGCGCCCCTGAGACCGGCAGATGACGCAGCCCATATCGATACCACGAACATGAGCATCGAAGAGGCATTTGCCGCCGCCCTGGCCGTGGTCCGTGCCCGACAGGAACAGGGAAAATAACCATGCAACAGCGCAAGATCGCAGGTGTCAACGTGTCGGTGATGGGCGTTGGTGCAATGTCGTTTGCCGAATTCTACGGCCCGACGACCGAGGAAAATTCCTGGGCCATTCTGGATGCGGCCCGCGATCTGGGGGTGAGCCATATCGACACGTCGAATGTCTATGGCATGGGGCGCTCGGAGCGTGCGATTGGCGCGTATTTTCAGAGCAACCCCACCGCGCGCGGGGAATTCCATATCGCGACCAAGGCGGGCATCACGACGGACGCGGATGGCAACCGGTGTTTTGACAATTCGGCTGAACATCTTGAAGCGGAATTGGACGCCAGCCTGACGCGTTTGGGAATTGAGGCGGTGGATCTGTTTTATGTGCACCGCCGGGAAGAGACGCGTGCCATCGAAGAGGTGACCGAAACCTTGGCGGCATTGGTGGCCAAGGGCAAGATCAAGGCCTTTGGCTTTTCCGAAATTGCCCCTGCCTCGTTGCGGCGTGCGGCGGCCATCGCGCCGGTGGCTGCTGTGCAGAACGAATATTCACTGGCCAGCCGCGCGCCAGAGCTGGGCATGGTGCAGGAATGCGCACGTCAGGGCACGGCGTTGGTGGCGTTTTCGCCGGTGGGGCGGTCGTTCCTGACCGATACGCCGATCACCAAAGACCGTGTGCCTTCTTTGGCGTGGATGAAGACCAATCCGCGTTTCGCCTCGCCCAATTACGAAGCCAATATTGCCGCGTCAGACCGGTTGCGGGCCTTGGCGGCGGATATGGGCGAGCCGACAGCGGCGCTGGCGATTGCCTGGCTCCTGGCGCAGGGCGATCATGTCATTCCAATCCCGGGCACCCGGTCGGTCGATCATTTCCGCCAATGCGTGCGGGGCGCAGAGATGACCCTGACGGCAGAGGATCTCTTGCGGATTGAAGAGGCGCTGCCGGTCGGCTGGGCACATGGCGATCGCTACAGCCCGGGCCAATATGTCGGCCCTGAGCGGTATTGCTGAGACGATGAGCGGCGATTTCGCCTCACTCACCCTGCCGGATCACATGAAGCGTGACACGGTCCTGGCGGCGAAATACCAGCCAGAGGGATACCTTGATGCATTGGATCGTGAAACCCTGTGGTATGATGCGATCTGGTCTGCCGGCCGGCTGTTCCTGATCTGTCCGCCGCTCAATAATTTTCGCGCCGGGTTTCGCAAGGCGGTGTTTCGGGGGGATGATCAGCCGCTGCGGTTTTTGCGTCTGCGCCGGTATGCCCGCCATGATGTGGCAGAGCTGGAGGTGCCGACCTGCCCGAAACAACTGTCGATCCTGATGCAGGGCTGGACCGGCACAAGCGCCGTGTCCCCCGCCGCGCCGGAGGGGTTTGCCGGGCTGAACACCGCCTTCCTGATTTCCAAGGACAACCCGCTTGAATGGTTGGTGACCCATGCACGCTATCACCGTGAGGCCCATGGATTGCAGGCGCTGATTGTGATGGACAATGGCTCTCGCAGCTATGGGCTGGATGACATTCGGGCGGCCCTTGCCCCGGTTGGATTGCAGAAGCTTTTGGTGCTGGACGTGCCGTTCAAATACGGGCCGGTGGGCAAGAAACCCTATCGGCGGACGGAAAAATACATGCAGACGGCCCTGTTCAATGTGCTCCGGTTGCGGTTTCTGGCGCAGGCGCGGGCAATTTTGAACTGTGATGTGGACGAGTTGATTGTGACGCGCGGCGGCAGTGTGTTTGATGCGGCGGTGACCTCGCGCATCGGGTTTGTTCAGATCGCAGGCCATTGGGTGTACCCCGCGCCGGGCGGCGACGGGCCGTTTTCTCATCTGGATCACAGCCATACCGCGCAACCGCCGAAACCCTGTCCGCCAAAATGGTGTCTGGCGCCGTCAAAACGGTTGGGTGGATTCAGCTGGGATATCCACGGGATGGAGCGTTTGCCATTCCTGCGGCGGCGCACCCATGCGGGCCTGAGCTTTGTCCATTGCCGCAGCCTCACCACCGGTTGGAAGAGCCTGAAACGCGATCAGGTGCCACAGGATACGGTGCCGGACCCGGATGCGGAAATTGCGGCCGAGATCCTGCGCCGGATTTGCTGAACAGGCATCAGATCCAGCGGCGTGTACGCAGACGGTACGCCGAATATGCGTCGCCGAAGCGTTCTTGAAGATAAGCCTCTTCCGGGCGGATCATCCAGACATCAAGGATCACTCCCACCGGCACGACCGCCGCCAGCACCCAAAACGTGTCGAGCGCCAACGCACCGCCCGTCACCATGACCACGGCGCCAAGGTAATTGGGATTGCGCGAAAACCGGAAAGGACCACACGTGACCAGAGCGGTTGTCGGCGCACCCGGCAGGCTGGGCTGGGACGCGGCGTCCAAGGTCCGTTTCGACCATTGCACCAACTGAAACCCGACGAATGCGCCCGCCGCACCGATCACTGCTGCCCACGTCCGGCCCAGTCCGAAACTGGTCGGACAGAGCCATTCCAGAATAAGACCCAGCGCAATCATCGGAAAAATCACCACATCGGAAATTTTCCATGGATGTGAATGCGCAGCGGCGGGGCGCGGATCAGAGGAGGGAGAGGATTGGCGAAGGGATGTCATGCCTACTCGGAATCAATTATTGGCAGTGCAATTGTTCCGGCCAGCCTACAGTAAAACCCGCTGCGCGTGAATTTTCTTGAACACCCGGGGCCATAGGCGTATAGACGCCCGCGTCGATAAGGCAAATAACGCCGCGCAGCAGAATCGGGCAGGGTCGGAGTATTCTACCGGCCCTCTTTGTTTTGCGGATGCCTTTCGTGACCAATCCGGTCCGCGCAAGCGGGCACCAATTAAGACCGGTGGAGACAACCACCCGGCCAGCATAGTGACTTGAAAAAGGAATCTAACGCCACATGGCAGATACAACGATGGAGGAATTCGAAGCCCTCCTGAACGAAAGCTTCGAAATGGACACACCCGAAGAAGGGTCTGTTGTCAAAGGCAAAGTCATCGCAATTGAAGCGGGACAAGCCATCATCGACGTCGGCTACAAGATGGAAGGCCGTGTCGAGCTTAAAGAATTCGCAAATCCCGGTGAAGCGCCCGACATTTCGGTTGGCGACGATGTCGAGGTCTTCCTGCGTTCGGCGGAAAACGCCCGCGGCGAAGCCGTCATCAGCCGCGAAATGGCCCGTCGCGAAGAAGCCTGGGACCGTCTCGAAAAAGCCTACGCCGACGACCAGCGCGTCGAAGGTGCGATCTTTGGTCGTGTCAAAGGTGGCTTCACAGTCGATCTTGGCGGCGCCGTGGCCTTCTTGCCCGGTTCGCAAGTTGACGTGCGCCCCGTGCGTGACGCGGGCCCATTGATGGGTCTGAAGCAGCCGTTCCAGATCCTGAAAATGGACCGTCGTCGTGGCAACATCGTTGTGTCGCGTCGTGCGATCCTTGAAGAATCGCGTGCCGAACAGCGTGCCGAAGTCATCGCCAACCTGGCCGAAGGCCAAGCGGTTGACGGTGTGGTCAAGAACATCACCGAATACGGCGCGTTTGTCGATCTCGGCGGTGTGGACGGCCTGTTGCACGTCACAGACATGGCATGGCGCCGTGTGAACCATCCTTCGGAGATCCTGTCGATCGGCGAAACCGTCAAGGTTCAAGTCATCAAGATCAACAAGGAAACCCACCGTATCAGCCTTGGTATGAAGCAGCTGCAAGAAGATCCATGGGATCTGGTTGCCGCGAAATACCCGCTGGAATCGACACACACCGGTCGCGTCACCAACATCACCGACTACGGTGCGTTCGTGGAGCTGGAACCAGGTGTCGAGGGTCTTGTTCACGTGTCCGAAATGTCCTGGACCAAAAAGAACGTGCACCCCGGCAAAATCGTGTCCACTTCGCAAGAAGTCGAAGTCATGGTTCTGGAAATCGATGGTGCCAAGCGCCGCGTGTCGCTGGGTCTCAAGCAGACCATGCGCAACCCATGGGAAGTGTTCGCTGAAACCCACCCCGAGGGCACGCAGGTCGAAGGCGAAGTCAAGAACATCACCGAATTCGGTCTGTTCATTGGTCTTCCCGGCGAAATCGACGGCATGGTGCACCTTTCGGACCTGTCGTGGGACGAACGTGGCGAAGATGCGATTCAGAACTACCGCAAGGGCGACATCGTTCCTGCCGTGGTCTCCGAAGTCGACATCGAGAAAGAGCGTATCTCGCTCTCGATCAAGGCACTGGGCGGCGACAAGTTCGCAGAAGCGGTTGGCGGCGTGAAGCGCGGCTCGATCGTGACCGTCGAAGTGACCGCGATCGAAGATGGCGGCATCGAAGTGGAATACGAAGGCATGAAATCCTTCATCCGCCGCTCCGATCTGTCGCGTGACCGTGCAGAGCAGCGCCCAGAGCGTTTCTCGGTCGGTAACAAGATCGACGTGCGCGTTACCAACGTCGACGCCAAGACCCGCCGTCTGGGTCTGTCGATCAAGGCGCGTGAGATTGCAGAAGAGAAAGAGGCCGTCGAACAGTATGGTTCCTCCGATTCGGGTGCATCGCTCGGCGATATCCTTGGCGCGGCTCTGAAAGCCGACGACGAGTAAGCCAAGAGCTTTGGAAATCTGGAAAGCCCCGGCGACACCGCCGGGGCTTTTTTTTGCGATGGGATGATCCGGCACTGGGCAGAAGCCGCGTGGCGATAATTTCAGACAGTGCTGGAAGCCCAATTCCAAGGCGAATCAATATAGCGGCAAAACCGCAACCGATGTGCGGATTTGACCGCTGCTGTAGGTGATATTGGTGCACTCGCGCTGAGGAACGTAAAAAAATCGCGAATTTTCAGGCGGTTTGCTGCCAAAGGTCCGCCAAGGGATGTTTCCGAACCGGTACAATCTTCCTATAGTTAGCTGTGCGGCAATGAACGCGCGAACCGTTTCAAGGGGGATGGCGCAGATGATCAGATCGGAACTGATCCAGAAACTTGCGGATGAAAACCCGCATCTTTATCAACGGGATGTGGAGCGTATCGTAAACACGATATTCGAAGAGATCACCGACGCGATGTCGCGTGGGGATCGGGTCGAACTTCGTGGTTTTGGTGCGTTCTCGGTGAAACAACGCGATGCGCGCACCGGTCGCAACCCACGCACGGGCGAGGCCGTCGAAGTCGAAGAAAAACATGTGCCGTTTTTCAAGACCGGGAAACTGCTGCGCGATCGCCTGAACGGAAAGTAAGACGAACACATGCGCTATATCAAATATGCGTTTCTGGCGGTGGTGGGGCTTGCCATTATTGCGGTTGCAGTGGCCAATCGCGGTCTTGTCACGCTCACCTTGCTGCCGCCGGGATTGGCGGAACTGGCCGGGGTGAACCAATCCATCACGCTGCCGCTGTTCGCGGTGATCATTGCCGGTGTGGCCGCGGGCCTGCTGATCGGCTTTGTCTGGGAATGGCTGCGTGAATTCAAGCAACGGGCTGAAAGCGCGCGCAAAGACAGCGAAATCAAGCAGATGAAACGCGAGCTGCGTCGTCTGCGTGATGAGAAGCATGAAGGCGAAGACGAGGTCCTGGCGCTTCTGGACGAAGCCAGCTGAGCGATACGTCAATATGACCCATATCCGAACCAAGATCTGTGGCCTGACCCGGCCACAGGACGTCACTGCGGTGGCCGAGGCTGGCGCGAGCTATGCCGGTTTCAACTTCTTTCCGAAATCGCCACGCTATGTAGACCCCGAGACGGCCCGCGCCCTGGCGCTGGAGGTGCCGCCGGGAATTGCCAAGGTTGTTCTGGTGGTGAACCCCGACAATGCGCTGCTGGATGCGATCACCGATGTGGTTCCGGTCGATATGGTGCAATTGCATGGCCAGGAAAGCCCGGAGCGCGTGCACGAAATCAAGGCGCGCTATGGCTTGCCGGTGATCAAGGTGCTTGGGGTTGCGGGCCCCGACGATTTGCCCGCACTTGATGTCTATGCCCGTGTGGCGGATCAGCTTTTGGTGGATGCCAAGGCACCGAAGGACGCAATCCTGCCCGGTGGCAATGGGTTGGCGTTTGACTGGCGGTTGATTGCCGGGCGGCGCTGGCCGCTGCCATGGATGCTGGCCGGGGGGCTGACCCCCGCCAATGTCGCCGAAGCCATCGCCATGACCGGCGCCCGGCAAGTGGATGTTGCCTCCGGCGTGGAAAGCGCACCGGGCGTCAAGGATGCGCAGAAAATCGCGGATTTTGTGGCCGCAGCCAATAGCGCGCCGCAGTTGAAGGTGGCGCCGCCGAAACTGCGCTAGGTCGTTGCAGTAAGCATTTGGCCTTTTGGTCGGAGAGAGGGGGCCAGCCCCCTCGGCCTTTGGCCTCACCCCCGGGATATTTTTGAACAGAAGAAGACGGGACCTGCGCCGCGCTTCTTCTGTTCTTACGCCCTGGGCGGGGGGTTAGATGCCGGAATACATGCCTTCGTAAATCGGCTCCAGCGTTTCATGTTCGAAAAGAGATGAGACAGATGTGCCGTTCCAGATGTTCAGGATGGCCTGGGCAAAGATCGGCGCGGTGGGCACGATACGGATGTTCTTGGTGTTTTGAACAGCCGGGGTCGGGTTGATGGAATCCGTGATCACCAGCGATTTCATCACCGATTTGCTGATCCGATCCACCGCAGGCCCGGACAGAACACCGTGCGAGATATAAGAGTGCACTTCGGTTGCGCCAGCCTCCATCAGCACTTCGGCGGCTTTGCACAGCGTCCCGGCCGTATCGCAGAGGTCATCGACGATGATGCATTTCTTGCCTTTGACATCGCCGATCACGGTCATTTCGGCAACTTCGCCCGCCTTTTCGCGGCGTTTGTCCACGATGGACAGGGGCGCATTGATGCGTTTGGCCAATTCCCGGGCCCGGGCCACGCCGCCGACATCGGGGGACACAATCATGATGTCATCCAATTGGTCCTTGAACTGGTCGCGGATATCCAGGGCAAAGATCGGGCTGGCATAGAGGTTGTCGACCGGAATATCAAAGAACCCCTGGATCTGGGCGGCATGCAGATCCATGGTCAGCACCCGTTCGATCCCGGCTTCGACGATCATGTTTGCCACCAGTTTGGCGGAAATCGGCGTCCGGGCCTTGGACCGGCGGTCCTGGCGGGCATAGCCGAAATAGGGGATCACTGCGGTGATCCGTGACGCGGAGGACCGGCGCAGGGCGTCGGCCATGATCAAGAGTTCCATCAGATTGTCGTTGGCCGGATTCGAGGTCGGCTGAATGATGAACATGTCCTCGCCGCGCACGTTTTCATAGACTTCGACAAAGATTTCCTGGTCGTTGAACCGTTCTACCCGCGCGTCGACCAGACCGACGTTCATGCCGCGGTGCATGGACATGCGACGGGCGATGGATTTGGCCAGCGGCAAATTGGCGTTGCCTGACATGAGCTTCGGTTCGATGATTTGGGGCATGCGTTCGGTCCTGAGGGAAGGTAAAGGATTCGTGACGTTGACTTCGCTTAGCACGCGGTTACCGTCCGCAAAAGCCACAGGTCAGGAGTGCAGGCACCATGGGACAAATTGATTACTACTTCGCGACGATTTCGCCATTCACCTATCTTGCCGGAACGCGGCTGGAGGAGGTTGCGGCCCGTCACGGCGCGCAGGTGACATATCGGCCACTGGACATCATGGCGCTGTTTTCCCGCACCGGGGGCCAGCCGCCAAAGGATCGCCACCCAAACCGGCAGGCCTATCGTTTGCAGGACATCGAGCGGACCGCCAAGAAGCTGGGGGTGAAGCTGAACATGAAACCGGCGCATTTCCCGACCAATATGGCGCCGTCGTCTTATGCGCTTATCGCGGCGCAAAAGGCCGGTGGTGGCGATCTTGCGGCACTGGCGCATGGGTTTACCCGTGCCGTTTGGGTTGAAGATCGCGATATTGCGCAGGACGATGTGATCCGGGATCTGCTGGAAAAATGCGGATTTGATCCGGCGCTGGCCGACAGCGGACTTTTGGACGGGGCGGAAACCTATGCCGCCAACCTGGAGGCCGCGGTCGAGGCCGGGGTGTTCGGCGCGCCGTTTTATGTCACCGAGGATGGTCAGCGGTTCTTTGGTCAGGATCGGCTGGAGGATCTGGATCTGCATTTGGCAGGCAAGCTCTGAGGCCGGCAACCGCCTACCAAGCCTCACCGCGATGAGATTGCGCCTACTTGGGACACCCCAAGTGGGCGCTTTTTTTGATCGGTGTCAGATCGGTTGCGGTTGGGCCGAGCGGCGTGTTGCCAGCCACCGCCAGACAATGGCAACGATCAATGTCATGCCGACATGGCCGACAAAAGAGGATTGCGTATAGGCGCCGAACCCCATCATGAAGCTGCGTCCCATCAGCGGGGCAAGCATGCCTTGGGCAACAAACCAGAGGCCCACCCCGGTTATCAGCCCCGCCGTGGCATGGCCCAGGCCCGTTCCGCGTTTCACCAGCCATACTGCGGCCGCAAAGCCGAAGATGCCAATCAGGAAATGAATGGCAAAGGCGGCGGCGTAGGGGAGCTGTGTTCCTGTCGCCATTCCGGTCAGCCCGATCACCAGATTGGCCGGTTCCAGCTGCACACCAAACAGCGCTGGCGAAACCAGCCATGCATAGGCTTCGAACGACAGCTCTGCCACAAGTCCGGCCAGCATGAGGTGAACGGCGTCAGTTTTATTGATATTGCTCATCGGGTTCCTTTTTCTCTGTCCCGTTGTTTTTAATGCCCGGTTTCCTTGTGCCGTGCGGAGCAGAGATGGGGAGGCGTCGTTGAAATGACAGACGCTCTGGCCGGAACCCGCGCCAACGTTACGAGATGTGAGCGCAGTGGTTGGAAAACAAAGACCCCGGCGAGATGATCGCCGGGGTCTTTGTCGTGTTTCAGGTGATGGAGATGACCAGATCAGGGCTGTTCGTCTTCGTCATCCTCGCCGCCGCTGGGCAGGTTGAAGAAGCTGTCCGCGTCGAGGATATCGCTGGTATCTTCTTCTTCGTCATCATCATTGCTGTCGGACAGCGAGAAGGTTTCCAGACCTTCGATCGCGGTCGGAATGCGTGGTTCGGTGCTCATCCCCAGGCTTTGTTCGGTCGACAGCAGCTTGCGGCGTTCGTCGTCCGACATGGCCGTGCCTTCCGATGCGCGTTTCGAGGCGGCCTTCTGCACGGCGGCGTCCAGTTCGCTCTGGCGGCACAGGCCCAATGCGACCGGGTCGATCGGTTGCATATTGGCGATGTTCCAATGGGTGCGCTCGCGGATGGTCTGGATTGTCGGTTTGGTGGTGCCGACAAGTTTGGCGATTTGGCTGTCCGCCAGTTCGGGGTGAAATTTCACCAGCCAGAGAATGGCGTTGGGACGGTCCTGCCGTTTCGAAAGCGGCGTATAGCGTGGGCCACGGCGTTTGTCTTCGTCATGGGCGGCGGCATTGAATTTCAGCTTCATGCGCACCATCGGATCGGCCTGGGCCTTGTCGATGTCGGCCTGGGTCAGCTGGTTGTTGGCAATCGGGTCAAACCCTTTGACGCCGGCGGCGACATCGCCGTCCGCAATGCCCTGCACCTCAAGCTCGTGCATGCCGGAAAAATCGGCGATTTGTTTGAATGTCAGCGTGGTGTTGTCGACCAGCCAGACGGCGGTCGCCTTGGGGTGCAGCAGTTTGGCCATTTTGCGGTCTCCTTAGAACAAATCTCTCCCGGCGCCTGGATGGGCTGTCCTGGCGGGGCCGGGACGGTTTCCGTTGTCGGGGAACTGGGGGGCTATATAGTGGCGTCAAGCCGGAAAGGGAAGTGAAAATGCGTTTGATTGCTTTGTGTCTGTTGTTCTGTATGGCTGGTTTGCTGCCAATTCCGGCTGCGGCCGATGGTGAAAAATCGGGTGAATTTGATTATTACGTGCTCGCGCTCAGCTGGTCGCCGAATTGGTGCGCGCTTGAAGGGGATGCAAAGGCATCAGAGCAATGTGAAGCGCGGCATGATTTCGGCTGGACGTTGCATGGGCTGTGGCCACAGTTTCACCGTGGCTGGCCGTCGTATTGCCCGACGGTGGAACGTGCGCCGTCGCGGGGTATGACCGGCGATATGGCTGACATCATGGGCACGGCCGGGCTTGCCTGGTATCAGTGGAAAAAACATGGCGTTTGCTCGGGGTTGTCGGCGGCGGGCTATTTCCGCGCCTCGCGCGACGCCTATGCGGCGATCACCCGCCCCGAGATTTTTCGCAAGCTGGATAAAGCGGTGAAAATTCCGGCATCGGTGGTCGAAGAAGCGTTTTTGCAGGCCAATCCGAACTTGGAAGCAGACATGATCACCATCACCTGCAAGGATGGTCATATTCAGGAAGCGCGCGTTTGCCTGTCCAAGGAATTGCGCCCGGTCCCCTGTGGCCGTGACGTGATCCGCGACTGCCGAATGACCGATGCGATGTTCACGCCGATCCGCTGATTCCGCCCATATTTTATGCGCTTTAGCGGCGTAATTTTGGGCGAAAATTCGGATGTAGCGGCGTCGGTCGCAAAGTGTTAGGTGCGCTTTCGTGCACCCCGCACATCAGTGATATATGGAAAGTTGAGATGTCACGTCTGACACCCGAAGGCCAAAGACTTATCAACGACATAGCAGGCCGCTATGGCAAATCGACCGATGCAATCGAATCGCTTTTGATTTCGGTGAACAATGGCCATGGCACCCAGGCCCAGTTCAATCACCCGGAACTTGGCGGGATGGGCCAATGGTCGATGGGCGGCATGATCATGATTGGCGACATGTTCAATAATGGCCTGAAGGCCACTGTGGACTCGCTGTGCAACGAGCTTTCGAATGCATTGGCCAACAACCAGATGTTCGCGCCGATGCCTGCGGCGCAGCCGATGTCGTCGCAAAGTCAGTCCCAGGGCAACGGCACCAGCCTGTTTGTGTCCGGGTCCGGTTATGCGGAACCCTGGCCCGCCGAATTGGGGTCGCCGTCGTCCTCTGGCTCACAAAACAATATGCGCTACGCCGTATTTCCCCAGACCCGTCGTCTGGCGATTGATATCGGCCGTGGCATCGAAGTTTTCGACATCGGCGATCACAATATCTCTGGCTTTTCGCAGCAGCAAAGCGGCGATCAATCGGTGACATTTACCAGCCAATATGGTCTGGTCCGGGTTGCGGATTTGCCACGTGTTTCCTTGGGCGGTGACATGGGGCAACAGGCCCCGCAACAGACCCCGCAACAAGCGCCGATGACGAACCAACCAGCCCCGATGGAAGACAACTACGCCCAGCCGGCCATGCCGGACGCGACGTCGTTTTCCCCGGCGATGGATCTGCCGCAGTCGGCACCGGCATCTGAGCCCCCGGTCGGCGGCGGCGTCGATTCAGGTCAGATCATTGCATTGATCCAGAAACTTGCTGAGTTGAAGCAGGGCGGCATATTGTCCGAGTCCGAGTTCGAGACCAAGAAAGCGGAACTGTTGTCACGTCTGTGATCCAGACGCCAATAGCCAAATGAATACTGCTGCGCCGCGCCTGAAAAGGGGCGGCGTTGTGCATTTTCACGGTGGCAACCGGGCCGGGGGTCGGGAATCCCTGACTGGTGTGACGCAACGGCAAAGGGCATCCTGTCACCCATGGGCATCGCGCCGTGTGCTTTTTGTTTGTTAGTCAGATTTCCACTGTTTGGCGCGATGTTCGTTTTTACGAGGTGATTCATGCGACAAATTTTCAGCACCAAAAAAGCGGCAGAGCGCAAGGCGCGTCTCGCAGTGGAACGCAAGTTGTTCTCTGCCGAATTTCCCGGTTTCAAACAGACCCCCGGTGACATCGAACGGCACAACGAAAGCTGGGTTCGGATGTGGGTCGACAATTCCTTTGCCGTGGACTCGGACTGTGGGTTGATGATGGCCCGGCGGGGGCTGACCGAAGATGGCCAGATTATCTGGCTGATCACCCATGTGCAGCGCCCGTTGGCGTTTCATGCGGTGGGCCATGACCCGGCGATGGCCTTTGATCGGGCGCGGGATGCCTGGTCGCGATGCGACGCCCTGCGGTTGCGCAGTGCGGATATCCGGGCGCTGTGCCGGGATCTTCTGATGGGGCGGGTGCGGTTTGACATCACCGTCGAAGACGCCGCCGCGTCGCCGCTTTCGGCGGTAGAGGTCCGGTCGTTCATGTCCCGTATGGGATTGTCCCGCCGTCGCCGTATTTCCGGGCGCATGGCGGCGCTGATTGCCCTGATCGAGCCGCAGGTCGGGATGGTGATCTGGACCGCGCAACAGCGTCAGGCGCGTCGCACGGCTGATGCCGAAGCCAACGATGGCGCGGCGCTGGCCTGAGCGCGTGCCCCCCCGCCGCGGGCGGGGGTCTTGTTTCTGCATCATCTGGTGCGCCCGAAATCCTTGATGTCTGCCAGCGCCAGACGGTTGGTTTCGGGCGCAAAGGGATCAGCCCGGTTATTCCGGCGCCCGCAGCATCTGGATGGCCACCGCCTGCTCCGAAAATCCGACAAAGCGATAACTGTCGTCCGGCAAGACCTCTTGCAGGGCTTTGTATTCGTGATGGCGCCAGCCGGGATAGCCGTAAAGCTCGTCAAACAGGATCACCGTGCCCGCCACCAAGCGTGACCGGATTTCCCGCAGCACAAAGGCCGTGGGCGTATAGGTGTCCATGTCGAAATGCGCCAGCGCAAAGGGCGCGTCGCCCTGTTGGGCCAACCAGCCCGGCACGGTGTCCTGCACCCAGCCCTTGACCAGCGTCACATTGGGCCGCACCTCTGGCAGCACCCCGCCCAGGTCATAACGACCGGTTTCGCCGCCTTTGGCATGGCCGGTCCAGTCTTCTTCCAGCCCCTCGAAACTGTCAAAGCCGGTGACATGGCCGCCTGCCTCGGTCAGCATGCGCGCAAACAGGTTGACGCCATGCCCGCGCCAGACACCAAATTCCGCGTAAAGCCCCGCGATGCCATGCGCCGCCAGTGCCTGTTTCACGCAGTATTTCCGCAGCCACGCCTTGCGCGGATAGAGCATTGATGCGGACATATGCGGCAGAAATGTTTCGAAACTGTCGCGGACCGCATGTTCCTGAAGCAGGGTCAGCGGCGTCACGCGTTCGGGTTGGTCTTCACTCATGAACGCACCTTCAACACGATTTTGCCAATGTGATTGCTGGCCTCCATGCGGGCATGGGCGGCGGCGGCATCGGTCAATGGAAATTCGCTGTCCATCACCGGGACAATGCGGCCCGCGTCCAGCAATGGCCAGACCTGTTCGCGCAATGCGGCGGCGATACGGGCCTTTGCCAGATCGGATTGCGGCCGCAGGGTGGATCCGGTGATGGTCTGGCGCCGCATCATCAATGGCGCGAAATTCACCTCGGCCTTTGGTCCCTGCAAGAAGGCGATCTGCACCAAACGGCCTTCATCGGCCAGCGCCTTGAGGTTGCGGGGGATGTAATCGCCGCCCACCATATCGAGGATCAGATCGGCGCCGCCCTCGGCGCGCAGAACCTCGACAAAATCTGCCTCGCGATAGTTGATCGCCTGTTCCGCGCCCAGATCGCGACAGGCCTTGCACTTCTCTGCCGATCCGGCCGTGGCAAACACCCGCGCGCCAAAGTGGTTGGCCAGCTGGATCGCGGTGGTGCCGATGCCGGATGATCCGCCATGCACCAGAAACCGCTCTCCGGCATGCAAGCCGCCGCGCATGAAAACATTGGACCAGACGGTAAAGAAAGTTTCCGGCAAACAGGCCGCTTCGCGCAGGTCCATCCCCTTGGGCACCGGCAGGCAATGCGCCGCCGGGGTGGCGACATATTCGGCATATCCACCGCCGGGCAACAGCGCACAGACCTGATCGCCGATCTGCCAGTCGCTGACGCCATCGCCAAGCGCCACAACCTCGCCAGAGGCCTCAAGCCCCGGCAGATCGCTGGCCGTCGGCGGCGGGGCATATTTGCCGGCGCGTTGCAGCGCATCAGGGCGGTTCACCCCGGCCCAGGCCACACGAATCACCACCTCATCCGCGCGCGGGGTGGGGCGGGGGCGGCTGGTTGTTTTCAGCACGTCCGGCCCGCCGGGTTCGGTGATTTCCACCGCCAACATCGTTTCGCTCATCTGCTGTCCTCTATGTATCACTGCTGCGCTGTGTCCACCGACCGGGCAGGTCGTCGGGCATTTGAGGGGCGCGAATATTCGCCAGAACCGCGTTGGGCCCCGCCATCAATTTCGACAACAGCGGGTGCTCCTGCACCTGTGCCTTCAGCTTCTCGACCTGCATCACATTGTCAATCCGGCGGTCCAGAAATTCCCAGGTGGCGCTGTGGTCCGGCGTGTCATCGCCCAGCCAATACAGTACTGTCGCGCCGTAAACCGCGCTGAGGGTCGCGCGTTTCGTGTACCAGTTCACATCGTCCGAAGTGTCGCCCAATGTGGTCCAGATCGCGTCACAGGTGTCCCAGATCGCCCGAGCACCGTCTGCCGCATGATGGGGCAGCGAAAACAGCGTCGTGCCGCGGCGCACCGCCTCTTTGTCGGTGACCGCCTCCAGCCGGGCGCGCACCGCAAATGCGATCCGGTCGCGAAACCGCATGCCCGCCAGATCTGTGCTGTGCAACCGCGCCACCATGGCGGCATCGCCGCGCCGATGAAACGCCAGCGCCAGATCGACCGCGCCGCGCGGACAAATGGCGCGGGCCACGGTTTCATTGACACCGCTGTCCTCGATCGCGGCCCGGAATGTGTCGTCGCCCCAGCCGTCAAACGCCACATGCGCCAGGGCCGCGTCCAGCAATTGTTCCTTCGGGTCGGTCATGTCACACCCTCCTGTGCCTGTCACAGGCAATAGTAGACAAGTCATTCGGGCTTTGCTATACGGCGCACTCCTGCAAATCCTTGCAACTTCAACTTAGAAAGGTGGTGAAAACCACATGCAGGTTAGTGTTCGCGACAACAATGTCGATCAGGCGCTTCGTGCCCTGAAGAAAAAGCTGCAGCGTGAAGGCGTTTTTCGTGAAATGAAGCTCAAGCAACATTTCGAGAAACCGTCCGAGAAAAAAGCGCGCGAGAAAGCTGAAGCGATCCGCCGTGCCCGGAAACTGGCACGTAAGAAAGCCCAGCGCGAAGGGATGCTCTAAGCATTTCCAGCTTTGGACACAAAGTAAGACGACCCCCGGGCAGCCGCTTCGGGGGTTTGTCGTTTTTTGGGGGGGAAATTTGAAATCACACCTTTGGTGTGTGCGCTGCGGGCCAATGGGCCATGGGGCCAACAATACCCCTGAATGCCCCTGGATGTTCCGGGGGCCAAATTAGAAAGACCGGCCTTGAGGCCGGTCTGTCGGTCACGCCGGATTGCTCCGGCAAGACAATGCGCGTTCAGCGCGGGTCGTAGGGGTCAGCTCAGCTGCCGGCCACGAGCGAACGGACGGTGGAACGAACTTCGCTGTCGCTGTCGCCGGAGTGGATTGTCGCCAGGATCAGAGCCACGCGCTCGTCGCTGAGGTTCGACAGATCGGCATTCGGTGCATAGCGTTCGATTTGCTGCAGGTTGCCGGTGGTCGACTGGGTCATGGCGGATGCGGTTGTTGCGAAGCCAGCCAGGGCGAGGGCGGTGATTGCGATGATATTTTTCATGTTAGTCTCCTATTTTCGATGTCT
>NZ_JAUOSD010000050.1:0-10027 GCF_030548265.1 Marinovum sp. 2_MG-2023
CCGCGCGCGGGCGTGCACAGCGGCACCGAGGTAAAGGCGTTCACATGATTGGTGGCCTCGGCGCGAAACGCCTGAAGGTTGGGCAGCTTGCACGGATGCCCCGGCTGGTTCAACGTGTCCCAACGCCATTGATCGGTGATGAACAGAATGATGTTCCTGGCTGTCATTGCGCTACTTTCCTGGTTGAAGACGTCGCAGAGGGGCGGGTGCGTCGTTTGCAAGACCGTGGTTCCCGGATCGCAGGCCACCACAGGCCCCAACCGCCGCCACTGTCCGGCTTGAACACGTCCCCATCTCCGCTCCGGGTGCGAAATCTCACTTTGCTTTATGGGCTCCGTTATCGGCAAACATAATATGTTTTGCAAGCACCCATCGAGGAAAGACAAGGCCCAGCGCCCCCGCACAGGAACGGACCACCGGCGAATCGTCGGTTTGATCCGGCCGCATATTTCCGCCTGTTTCACCCGGCAATCCCGCCGCGGGTTGCGCGGCACGGCGCAGGTTTCAAAACTGAAAGCCCCCGCAAACATCATATCATTAAACAAAACGCCGGAACTGAGGCCATCGCGCCAGAGACCTAAAATTTGGCGTATTTTCAGAACGTTACCCGAACCGCCGCGTGACAACCCACCGGCGCAAGCAAAATTATGGATCTATTTTCCAATTTTAGCGTATGCTTTTTTTAAAATAATGTACTATGTTGAGGAAACGACGCACAAACCCCACCCAAGGTCACACTGGGATCCAAGGGGCCCACCCGAACAAATGGACCGTAACATGACAAAAATTGCCGCCATCACCCCCCATTCCATCCGCGTCGGGCAACGCAATCAGCTTCTCGTTCGGATCGAGACGGAAGACGGTATCGTGGGTTGGGGCGAATCCGGCTTGTCATCCCGCGAACAGACTGTCGCCACGATGATCAAACAGCTTGCGACCTTCCTCATCGGTCAGGATTCCCAGCGTATTGGCCGCATCTGGCAGGAAATCTATCGCAGTCAGTATTTCGAAGGTGGGCGCGTCATCACGGCGGCCATGTCGGCCATTGATATCGCGCTTTACGACATTCTCGGGAAACGTCTGGGCGTGCCGGTCTATCAATTGCTTGGCGGCAAGCAGCGCGATCGCGTGCCCAGCTTTGCCACCGCAACCGCCGCAACAGGCGAGGAAAAGCTGGCGCAAACCAAGCTTCTGGTCGATGCCGGTTGGGATTGCGTGCGCATCGCGCCCTCTTACTATGACAGTGACGATGGCGTGTTCGAGGCCCGCAAATGTATTGCCAATACCGTGCGGGATCTGATCGCCATGCGCGAAGCCTTTGGCAACGAATTGACCATCGGCATTGATTTCCACCACCGGCTGTCCCCGGCGGAAACCGCCAGCTTCTGCAACCTGTTGCCTGCCGGAACGCTCGACTTTCTCGAAGAGCCGATCCGCGATGAATCCCCCGAAGCCTATGCAATGCTGCGCGGCATGACCAACATTCCCTTTGCCGTGGGCGAAGAGTTTGCCTCGAAATGGCAGGCCGCGCCCTATCTGGAGCAGGGTCTGACGCAATACATGCGGCTCGACATTTGCAACATCGGCGGATTTACTGAATCAATGAAGGTCGCCGGCTGGAGCGAACGGCATTACATTGATTTGATGCCACATAACCCGCTGGGCCCGGTTTGCACCGCGGCCACCGCGCATATGTGCGCCGCTGTTCCGAACCTCAGCTGGGTAGAAACCCGTCAAAGCCCGGTCGAAGCACTGGGGTTCCACGACACCACCATTTTCCCGGTTCAGACCCAAATGGAAGGCCCGGATTACATCGTCAGCGATGCGCCCGGGTTGGGGATCGAAATCGACGAAGACGCATTACGCGCAGCGGAGAATCCACACCACGTGGAATCCCCGCATCTGGTTCGGCCTGATGGGGCCGTCACCAACTGGTAAAATCCAGTATCAACGGAGGAGGAGAGACATGAAACACACTATGAAGTCACGCCATCTGGCGGTGTCGCTTGCGGCATTGCTGGGGCTGGCCGCCCCGGCCATGGCGTTCGAGGAAGCGCCGATCCTGAAACCCCTGGTGGAAAGCGGCGCGCTTCCGCCGGTCGATGACCGCCTGCCACTTGAACCGCTGGTTCTGGAAGTGGTCGACAAACCCGGCGAATATGGCGGCACCATGCGCCGTGCGATCCTGGGTGGCGGCGACCAACACAATATGGTCCGCACCATCGGCAGCGACAATCTGGTTCGCTGGGATGTGGAATGGACAGAGGTCCGCCCGAACATCGCCAAAAGCTGGGATGTGTCCGAAGACGCGACCACATTCACCTTTCACCTGCGTGAAGGCATGAAATGGTCGGATGGTGATCCGTTTGATGCGGACGATATCATGTTCTGGTACAATGATATCTTCCTGAACGAAGATCTGACGCCCACCAAACACCCTAATTATGTCGGCCCCGACGGCCCGGTTCAGGTGACCAAGATCGACGATTACACCGTCGAGTTCAAATTCGGCTCGCCCAACGGTCTGTTCATCCAGCAGATGGCTTATGGCTTTGGCTACTATCCCACCGCATACGGCCGCCACTATCTGGAACAATTCCACGAAAAGTATAACCCGGATGTTCAGGCGCTGGTCGATGCCGAACCTGCCGCCAACGATTGGGTGCAGCTTTTCAACCTCAAAGCCGGACCAATGCACACGCCGCTGTTCTGGCAAAACCCGGATCGCCCGGTGCTGCATGCCTGGCATCTGACCAACGCCTATGGCTCGACCGACCGTGTGGTCGCAGAGCGCAACCCCTACTACTGGAAGGTGGACAGCGAAGGCCAGCAGCTGCCCTATTTCGACCGCATCACCTATGATCAGGTCGAAGATGTTGAAACCATCCTGCTCAAGGCGTTCAATGGCGAAATCGACTATATGAACCGCCACGTTGGCCGTCCCGCATTCAAAGCGGTGTTGACCGACAACATGGAGCGCGGCAAATATCGTTTCTTCTCGACCAACGATCTGCCGTCCAACACGATGATCCTGATGATGAACCTCAATCACGAGGATCCCAACAAGCGCAAGGTGATCAACGATCTCAACTTCCGCGCCGGGCTGTCACATGCTGTCAACCGTCAGGAAATCATTGATCTGCTGTACTTTGGTTCCGGGCTTCCGGTTCAGACATCGCCGCGCGAAACCTCTGGTCTGTACAAAGAGGAATACGCCAAGCAGTACACCGCCTATGATCCTGATCTTGCGAACGAATTCCTCGACAAGGTGATGCCGGAAAAAGACGATGACGGCTTCCGCATCGGTCCCGATGGCGAACGGTTCCAGCTGATCTTCATGGTTGCGGATGTCTTTGGGCTTCAATTCCCGGATGCGATGCAGCTGGTGGCGGAATATGCTGCGGATGTCGGCATCGACATTCAGGTGCGCGCCACAGACCGCTCGCGGTTGATGGAAATTGTCCGCTCCAACGAACATGACGCCTATATGTGGAACTGTGCCGGCGGTCAGGCCGATGCCTATACCGCACCGATCTGCTATCTGCCGCTGCCGGGCAACACCGTCAACTGGGCTGTGCGTTGGGCCGAATGGGGCATCGACAACACCAAGGGCGAAGAGCCGCCAGAAGAGGTCAAAGCGGTCTTTGACGCCTATGCCAAGGTGCTTTCGGCCACCAGCCCCGAAGACCAGAAGGCGCGGATGCAAGAGATGCTTGATCTGGCAATGCCGCAGCTGTTCACCATCGGTCTGGTCCAGAACGAAGCGCCCTTTGGCATTGCCCGCAACAACGTTGGCAATGTGCCCGACCCGCTGCCGATTGCCGGTCAGCTTTGGTACCCCGCGCCCTATACCGCGCAGATGTACTATGAAGGTGGTAAATCTCTAGACTAGGTTCCTCCTGGTGTGGTCGGGGTTTCGATCCCGGCCACACACTTTTAGTCTGACATCACTCATTCCCGTTACAGAAAGGTCCTGATCATGTGGGGGTTTATTCTCCGCCGGATCATGTACATGATCCCGACCCTGTTCCTGGTGTCCATCACCACGTTCATCATCATTCAACTGCCTCCGGGCGATTATCTTGACACGCTGGCCGCCGAAATGGGCGAAGCAGGCGTCGAAGACACCGGCGCGATGGAGGTTCTGCGCGAACAATACGGCCTCGGCCAGCCGATGCATGTGCAATACTACAAATGGATGAAGGCCATCCTGCTGCACGGCGATTTCGGCCTGTCGTTCGAAAAGAACCGCCCCGTTGGCGATCTGATCTGGAACCGCCTTGGCTGGACCTTCGGTATCTCGATCCTGACATTGTTGTTCATCTGGGCCACGGCCCTGCCCATCGGCATCTATTCGGCGGTGCGCAAGTATTCCGCCGGGGATTACATCGCCACGTTCTTTGGCTTTATCGGGCTTGCGATCCCGAACTTCCTGCTGGCGCTGGTGATGATGTACATATCGTTCAAATACTTCGGCCAATCGGTGGGTGGTCTGGTCAGCCCGGAATACCTTGATGCGCCGTGGACATGGGACAAATACGTCGATCTGTTCAAACATATCTGGATGCCCATCGTCGTGGTCGGCACATCCGGCGCCGCCGCCCTGATCCGCATCATGCGCGCCAACCTGCTGGACGAGCTGTATCGCCCCTATGTCGTGACCGCCCGGGCCAAGGGCATGTCGGAATTCCAACTGCTGCTGCGCTATCCGGTGCGTGTTGCGCTGAACCCCTTTGTCTCCACCATCGGGTGGATCCTGCCAACGCTGGTGTCGGGTGAAATCATCGTTGCCGTGGTGATGAACCTGCCGACCACCGGTCCGCTGTTGCTGCGCGCCCTGCTGGTGCAGGACATGTACCTTGCCGGATCTCTGATCCTGATTGTCAGCATGCTGACGGTGCTGGGGACGCTGATTTCCGACCTTCTTCTGGCCTGGATTGACCCAAGGATTCGTTACCAATGACCGCGATCACAAAAAACCCGGCCATCGACGAAGATGGCATCGCCACGCCCGAAATTCTGGGGCCCTGGACCCTGATCTGGCGCAAGTTCCGCCGTCACCGGCTGGCCATGTTCAGCCTGTGGATTGTCGGTCTGATCTATCTGGTGGCGGCCCTGGGCGAATTTCTGACGCCAATGGACCCACATGACACGTCGGTGCGCCACACCTTTCAGCCGCCGCAATCGCTTGGCCTGATCGTACATGAACCGGACGGCGGCTGGCGCCTCCAATTGCACGCCAGCGCCAAGAAGATGGAGCTGAACCGCGAATTGCGCCGCCGCACCTTTGTCGATGATCCAGACAGCTTCGTGCCGCTTGGCTTCTTCGTGAAGGGGCATGAATACAAGCTGCTTGGCCTTGTGTCGTCGCGCACCCATCTTTTCGGGCCGACAAATCCCCGCGACCGGGCGCATCTTCTTGGCGCGGACCGGCTTGGCCGCGACATCCTCAGCCGGATCATTGTCGGCACGCGGGTGTCGATGTCGATCGGCCTGGTCGGTGTGGCTGTATCGCTGGTGATCGGGGTGATTTTGGGCGGGATTTCCGGCTATTACGGCGGCTGGGCTGACAACCTGATCCAGCGTCTGATCGAATTCATCCGCTCGGTGCCCACCATTCCGCTCTGGATGGGGCTGGCTGCTGCGATCCCGTTGGATTGGCCGCCGCTGCGCACCTATTTCGTGGTGACAATCATCGTGTCGATGATCGGTTGGACATCACTGGCCCGCGAGGTGCGGGGCAAGTTCCTGTCGCTGCGATCCGAAGATTTCATCACCGCCGCGCGTCTGGATGGCCTTGCCGACCGGGAAATCATCCTGAAACACATGGTCCCCAGCTTTTCGAGCCACATCATCGCCTCGCTGACCCTTGCGGTGCCTTTGATGATCCTGGCGGAAACCTCGCTGTCCTTTTTGGGCATCGGCCTTCAGCCGCCCCAAATCTCTTGGGGTACTCTGTTGAAAGAGGCCCAGAACGTGCGCACCATCATCGAAGCCCCCTGGCTTCTGTGGAGCCCCGGCGTCGCGATCGTGATCGCGGTACTTGCCCTCAACTTCCTAGGAGACGGACTTCGTGATGCCGCAGACCCCAATGCACACTGACACCTCGCCCCTTCTGGAAATCCGCAACCTTCAGACGCATTTCTTTACCCATGACGGGTTGGTCAAGGCGGTCGACGGCGTCGACCTGACGATCCAGCCCGACCGAACACTTTGTGTTCTGGGGGAATCCGGCTGTGGCAAATCCATCACCGCGCGCTCCGTTCTGCGGATCGTGGATCAACCCGGACGCATTGTCGGCGGCGAAATCATCTATCGCGCGGCGGATGGGCGCACGGTGGATCTGGCGGCGGAACGCCCCGGATCACGCCGCATGCGCGAAGTGCGCGGCAAAGACATTGCGATGATCTTTCAGGAACCGATGTCGTCGCTGGGTCCGATCACCCGTATCGGCCAACAGATCAGCGAAACCATCCTGCTGCACCGCAAGGTGACCAAGGCCGAGGCCCGCGAGATTGCCATCGAAATGCTCGACAAAGTCGGTATCCCCGACCCCACCGGGCGCTACATGGCCTATCCGTTCGAGCTTTCTGGTGGCATGCGGCAACGGGCGATGATCGCCATGGCGCTGTCCTGCCAACCCCGGCTGTTGATCGCGGATGAACCGACAACCGCGCTGGATGTGACAACCCAGGCACAGATCCTTGATCTGATCGCCGAGTTGAAAGAAGAGCTGAACATGGCGGTGATGCTGATCACCCATGATCTGGGCGTGGTGGCCGAGGTCGCCGAAGACGTGGCGGTGATGTATATGGGCAAGGTGGTGGAATACGGCGACGTACACGACATCTTTGCCAATCCCCAGCACCCCTATACCCGCGCGCTCATGGCCTCGATCCCACGTATCGGGGCCGAGCGCCGCGATCGCCTGCCTGCGATCCGGGGCATGGTGCCACATCCGCTGTCGCGCCCGTCGGGCTGTTCCTTCCGGACAAGGTGCGACCACGCAATCCCCGGCGTCTGCGACCAGAGCGAACCCAAATTGCAGCCCGCCGGCCCCACCAAATCAGCCTGTTTCCTGCATGATCAAAAGGTGACGTCATGACTGCCCCCCTTCTTTCTGTCGAAAACCTCGACATGGTCTTTGGCGGCAACAAGCGTGACGCCGGTGTGCGGGCGGTTGATGACGTGTCTTTTGACGTGATGCGCGGCGAAACCTTTGGCATCGTTGGCGAAAGCGGATCGGGCAAAACCACGCTTGGCCGCTGTATCATGCGGATCATTGATCCGACCGCGGGCAAAGTGACCTATCGCCCGGATGACAGCGCGCCCGTGACCCTGACCGACCTCGACAAGGCCGAGCTGCGCAAACAATGGCAAAGCATTCGGATGATCTTTCAGGATCCGCAAAGCTCGCTCAACCCGCGCCTGCCGGTGATCGAACTGATCGGTCAGGCCCTGCGCAAATCCGAAGGTCTGACAGGCAAGGCGCTGGCCGAACGGGTGGCACAATTGCTGCAACAGGTCGGGCTGCGCCCCGAATTTCTGCATCGCTATCCCGGCGCGTTTTCCGGCGGGCAACGGCAACGGATCGGCATTGCCCGCGCGCTGGCCACCGGCCCGAAACTGGTGATCGCGGATGAGGCCGTATCGGCGCTGGACGTGTCGATCCAGGCGCAGACCCTGAACCTGCTTCAGGATTTGCAGGACGAATTCGACCTGACCTATATCTTCATCGCGCATGATCTGGCGGTGGTCGAACATATCTGTGACCGGGTGGCGGTGATGTACCGTGGCCGCATCGTAGAGCTGGCCGACCGCGACACTCTTTTCCGCACCCCGGCCCATCCCTATACCCGCGAACTGCTCGAGGCGGTGCCGGTGCCCGACCCCTCGCGCCGGCGCGACCGCAAGAAAACCGTGCCCGTGCCGACCGGGGTGCAATCCGCCGGCTGTGCCTTTGCGCCGCGCTGTGCCCTGGCGACGGAAATCTGCCGCAACCAGACCCCGCCAAAACGCAATGTCGGCGGTGCCGAGGTGTTATGTCATCATGTGACCTGACGCTTGGATTGCCTTCGGTGAAAATGGTATTATGATTGCGAGACCTAATGAGGCAACGCATCGTGACAACACCTGACACCGAATGGCTGATCCCGCAGTCGAATACATTGGCCCGGTCCCTGTCGGGGCAGGTGTCGAGCAAACTTGGTGAACGCATTCTGGATGGCCAGCTGGCCCCAGGCCAGTTGTTGCCGGATGAAAATGCGCTCTGCGATGAATTCGGCGTCAGCCGAACTGTGATCCGCGAAGCGGTCAAAATGCTGGTGGCCAAGGGCCTGTTGGAGGTGCGCCAGCGTATTGGCACCCGGGTGCAGGATGTGCGCAACTGGCAGATGCTGGATCGTGATGTCCTGATGTGGCACCAATCGCTGACCGTCGATGATGAGCGGCTTATGCAATTGATGGAACTGCGCCAATCCATCGAACCCAAGGCGGCCTTTCACGCGGCCACCCGGCGCAATGATGACCAATTGGCCGCCATTCTTGCCGCCACGCTGCGCATGCAGGAACATGCCGCCGACAACAGCCGCTATGTGCTGGCCGATGCCACCTTTCATATCTCGGTGCTGCGGGCCGCCAACAACCGCTATTTTGACTCGTTGGAAAACGCCATCTTCACCGGGCTCATGCTGTCCATCCGGCTGACCAACCCCGACGAAAAGCGCAATCGCAAATCCATCCCCCTGCACCAGACCATTGCCGAGGCGATCAAAAACCAGGATCCCGAAGCGGCCCAGGAACGCATGCGCGAACATCTGGCCGATTCCGCCTACCGCCTGTCGAAAACCGTCAAGACGCCGGAATAGCGATTGGCGGCCCTTGATCGGCCAAACATATTATGATTAGTGGACGGGCGTGACCACATCAGGATGCCCCTCCCATGACCCAATCCCCGCCCGAGAGCCAAAGCCCCGCTTCCAATACCCCGATTTGCCTTGGTGCGGTTGGCGCATTGTGCGGCGAAAGCCCGGTTTGGGATCATCGCGCCGGTTGTTTGCGCTGGATCGACATCACCGCACAGCGCGTGCATGCCTATGACCCGGCAACCGAAACCACCACAACCCTTACCCTGCCGTATTTGGTCAGCTCCGTCTTGCTCGAACATGGCGGCGGCCTGCTTGTCACCACCGCGCGCGGCTTGGAACGGCTGGATCTGACCACCGGCCAGCTTGAATTTCTGCACAACCCGGAACCCGACCTGCCGGGCAATCGGCTGAACGATTGCAAGGCGGATCCATCGGGACACCTTTGCGCCGGCACGATGAGCGAAGGTGCCAAAGGCCCGACCGGCGCGCTCTATCAGTATGGATCAAACGGGCCAGAGCGGCTGGTGTCGGGATTGACCGTCAGCAATGGCCTCGGCTGGAGCCCGGATGCCCGGCATTTCTATTTGGTCGACAGCGCAAAGGGCGAAATCAATGCCTTTGATCGTGATCCGCAATCCGGCGCCCTCTCGGCGCGGCGGTTGCTGGCATCCTATCCACTGGATCAGGGCAAACCCGACGGGCTCTGCGTCGATCAGGACGGCAACCTCTGGGTGGCCTTCTGGGATGGCGCGCGGGTGGAATGCCTGTCGCCGGACGGCGCGCTGCGCCATGTCGTGCCCCTGCCGGTTCGCCGCCCGACAAGCTGCTGTTTTGGTGGTCCCGATCTGAAACGCCTCTATATCACCAGCGCCGCGATCGGGCTGGATGCGCCTGACCTCGACGGCGGTCTGTTTGCCCTGGACCTTGATGTGGCGGGCCTTCCGACAAACGAAGTGCGCCTTGGCCCCCTGACCGACCTCTGAACAATATCCCCGGATACGCGCGGCACCTGATACGGCCGGATATCCTGGACATCCGGCCGCGTCATTTGAGTCAGATCAGATGCGCATCGCGATGATATTCGTCGCGATTTTCACTGGTTAGTGCCATCCGACGCGTTCTGCGCGGGGGATGATGGTGTTTGCGCGGCTGTGGATCAT
>NZ_JAUOSD010000051.1:0-9736 GCF_030548265.1 Marinovum sp. 2_MG-2023
AACCGGATGCGCCCTAACTTATTGGCGCGCCCGCCCGTCAATACCTCAAAAATTTCTCCGTCTCGTCTGCGTCAGCGCCTCGTTGCCTCGTCGCCGCCGCCCCGTCTGGCGTCCCGTTGCGCGCCTCAGCGCCGCCGGTGAAGGGGGTTCTAGTGTTACCCAGCAAAACCCGCAAGCACAAAATCACAAAATCCCAAAGTTTTGCAAAGTTTTTGCGAAAAATAAACAAAATCAACTGGTTAGCGTGAATAGTTTTTGAGCAAACGGACAAAAACGGGGATTTCAGCCCAAGGCTTTTGGTGGTTTTCCGGGTTTTGTCCGACTCGGGACCACAAATCCCGAGTCGTTTGCCCCTAAAGCCCCCGATTATGAGCTTTGGGAGCTCTGGATTCCCGCTTCTGGCGGTCAATCAGGCCAGCACAACCCTGTGTTCGGCCTGTCCGGCAACCTCAACCGTGGCAACAAAGGTCGCGCCCTGGGCGGAATCAGGGGAATCGAGGCCGGCGCTTGCGCTGGTGACATATAGAGTGCGCAGATCCTCACCTCCAAAAGACGGGCAAGTGCTGTGCAGCCCCGGCACTTCGATCACCTGATCCAAAGTACCATCCGGCAAATAGCGCGCCACGCGGCCAGCGCCCCACTGTGCATTCCAAAGCGCCCCTTGGGAATCCACGACAGCGCCATCGGGCTTCAGCCCCGCTTCGTTCAGATCCACAAAGACCTCTGGCGCACCATCGGGCCATCCTTCGGCGTCCAGCGGCTGCACCATGATCTGAAGGGTTGGCGTATCGGCGTAATAGGCATGCCGCCCGTCCGGGGCGAAACAGATCGCATTGGAAACCGTGATATCGGCAAAGATCCGTTCGACCGCGCCTTTGTAATAGCGATAGATCGCCCCTGCCCCCGGTTCGGCATTGATCCCCATTGTTCCGATCCAGAAACCGCCCTGCGGATCGGCGCGGCCATCGTTAGAGCGTGTGACAGTATTGTCAGCCTCCAGAGGTGCAATCACCTCATGCGCGCCGCTGGGAATGTCAAAGCGCATCAGCGAGGTCTGTGACGCGACAAGAAGCGTATCACGATCCACCCAGCCCGCCGCCGAGACATATTCATCAAACGACCATTCGAGAGCGGTGTCGCCCTCCCGGCTCAGCAACTGGCGACCCAGGATGTCAAACCAGAACAATTGCCCCCGTTCCGGGTGCCAAAGCGGCCCCTCACCCAAGGTACAGGAACGACGGTCAAAGAATGTAGCGGCCATATGTGATCTCCGGCGGCAAGATAGGAAAGGGTTGAAACGCAAACGGCCCGCAACATTGTGCGGGCCGTCCGGCTATTTTGAATTATTTCAGGTCATCGGGCAGCAAGGCATCCGGCAGGTTCTGATAGCAGACCGGCCGCAGGAACCGCCGGATCGACATGGTTCCAACCGATGTCGCGCCGAAATTGGTGCTGGCGGGGTAAGGTCCGCCGTGCACCATAGTGTCCGACACCTCGACCCCGGTGGGGAATCCATTTGCCAACACGCGTCCGGCCTTGCGCTCAAGGACCGGCATCAATTGCCGTCCCAGATCCGAGTCGCCGTCATCCAAATGCAAGGTACAGGTCAACTGGCCTACCAGGCTCTGCGCCAGTGTTTGCATCTCGTCGGCATCCTTGACCCGCACAATCAACCCGAGCGGTCCGAACACTTCTTCGCCCAGCGCCTCGTTCGCCAACCATTCGGCACCGGTGGTGGCAAACAGATAGGGTGTGGCGTTGCGCAGGTCACAGGTGCTGCTGACCAGCTCCTGTACGCCGGTGCTGCCGGCAACCCGGTCCCGCCCGTCGCGATAGGCGGCCGCAATCCCGTCGGTCAGCATGGTCTGTGCGCCCATCGGCTTCAGCGCAGCTGTGGCCGCCGCGGTAAAGGCATCCGCCTCTGGCCCGTCAATCAGGACGGTGATGCCGGGATTGGTACAGAACTGTCCCGCGCCCATGGTCAACGACCCGGCCCAGCCTTCGGCAATCTGGCTGCCACGGGCGGCCAGTGCTTCGGGCAGGACAAACATCGGATTGACCGACCCCAGCTCGCCAAAGAACGGAATTGGATCGGGGCGCGCCGCACACAGGTCGAACAACGCCCGGCCACCGCCCAAAGATCCGGTAAAGCCGACGGCACGGATCAGCGGATGCTGCACCAGGGCCTGGCCCACATCACGCTTTCCGCCCTGGATAAGGCTGAACACACCGGGGTTCATGCCCTGCGATGCGATTGCGGCGTGAATCGCCTCGGCGACGATTTCGCCGGTGCCGGGATGCGCAGAGTGGCCTTTGACCACAACAGGGCAACCCGCAGCCAGCGCCGCAGCGGTGTCGCCCCCCGCGGTGGAAAACGCCAGCGGGAAGTTCGACGCACCAAAGACCGCCACAGGGCCAATCGGGCGTTGCACCATTTTCAAATCCGGGCGCGGCAATGGCTGGCGATCCGGCAATGCCGCATCATACCGCCGATCCAGATAGTCACCGGCAAGGATATGTTCGGCGAACAACCGCAACTGTCCCACGGTGCGCCCACGCTCACCTTCTAGCCGCGCGGCGGGCAAACCGGTTTCTTCGGTGCCGATCTGGGTGATTTGCGGGCCGCGTGCGTCGATTTCATCGGCAATCGCCCGCAGGAATTCGGCGCGCGCCTCGCGGCTGGCATATCCAAAGGACCAAAAGGCCTCTTCCGCCGCTTTGCAGGCCTGATCGACCAGCGCCGGCGTGCCAACGGAATAATCATGTGCGGCACCATGCGCCGGTTCGGATTGGAATGTTGCGTCGCCCGCAACCCATTCCCCCGCAATCAGATGTTTTCCGTGCGGTTTAAATGTCTCGTCAAGCATTGCTATCCCTTGTTTGACATATGTCCTGCCAGGGCGGCGGCATCATTTCCCGCAGGTGCGGGCGGCCACCCCGGCCCAAAATGGTATACCGGATTGATCACATCCACCGCGCGCAACGTCAAGCCAAGATCAAATTGCCCGGCCCACTGCGCCGTGTTGCGCAATGCAGCTGCTGAAATGGCTGTGTTGTGGCGGAAAATCCGCATTGAAATCGTCGCTGCGTCAAGGCGCGATCACGCGTGTTCCCCGGCATCCAACATCTGAGATGGGTGCCGGGGCATTGGTGTTCAACCGCCTTAGCTGGCGGCGACGGTTTCCTGCCGCTGGGTGCCCAGCCCCTGCACGGTCACTTCCATGACATCGCCAGGCCGCAAGAAGCGCTGCGGGTTCATGCCCATGCCAACACCAGAAGGCGTGCCAGTGGCGATAATGTCACCCGGTTGCAGCTTCATGAACTGGCTGAGATAGGACACGATTTCGCGCACGGAAAAGATCATGTCCGCAGTATTGGAATTCTGCACCACATCCCCGTTCAAAGAGAGCGACACATCCAGCGCCTGCGGGTCCGGCACCTCGTCTGCGGTCACGAACCAGGGGCCGATGGGGGCAAATGTCGGGGCCGACTTGCCTTTGATCCACTGGCCCAGCTTTTCGATCTGGAACTCACGCTCGGACACGTCGTTCACGGTGCAATAGCCCGCCACATAATCAAGCGCGTCTTCCTCTGACACATAAAGTGCCTCGCGCCCGATCACGACACCCAGCTCGACTTCCCAGTCGCCCTTGGTCGAATTGCGCGGAATGATCACATCATCAAACGGACCGGACAGCGCCGATGTCGCCTTGGAAAACACCACCGGTTCCGTCGGCGCGTCCATGCCGCTTTCCTTGGCGTGCAGGGCATAGTTCAACCCGATGCAAAAGAAATTCGGCACCGATGCCAGGCAAGAGCCGATGCGACCCGGTTCCGCCACCAGTGGCAGGCTGTTCACATCCAACGCCCGCACCGCATCCAGCGATTCGGCGGTCAGCGCCGCACCCGAAAGCTCCGGCAGATGGGCGCTCAGATCACGCACCTTGCCATCACCGTCAAGCATGCCGGTTTTTTCGGCACCAAGGGCACCGTAGCGGATCAGTTTCATGTCTCTTTATCCTTGTTTGGGCTTAAAATTCAGATCTGGGTCAGTTGCAGCTCAACCGCCGGACCCAGTGGGATCATCCGCGGCACCATCGGCACCGGATTCGAATTGGAAATATTCCTGCACGTTGATCAACAGATGCTCCAGATGCGCGTTGGTGTCTTTTTGCGCCATGGCAACATCACGCGCCTCCAGACCGGCCACAATGGCCCCATGCTGGCGCAGCACCCTTTCGCGCGACCGTTTCTGCGTCGCAGACAGGAATCGCGCACGCCAAAGACGCGCCAGATAAGAGGAATGGGTCTCGGCCAGCATTTCGTTATGCGATGCCTTGGCGATGGCAATGTGAAAGCTCATGTCGACCTCGAATCGCTCGACATCATCCAGCTTGTCATAATTTTTCGCCATGTTCTGCTCGATGGCGCGAATGCGGGTCAAATCCTCTTGCGTCGCATGCTCACAGGCCAGCTGCACCGACAACATCTCCAGCGCGCTCAGCACCTCGATCGCGTTGGACACTTCTTTCAGGGTGGGCTGCGCCACGATCGGGCTGCGGGACGGGCGCAACACCACAAGCCCCTCTTTCGCCAGGATTCGAATCGCTTCGCGCATCGGCGTGCGGCTGACCCCCATTTCAATCGCATTATCGCGCTCCTTGATCGGGGCACCGGGGGCAAAAACGCCCATAAGAATGTCCCGCCGCAGCTGATTAGCGATATGTTCCGCGCGATTTTCTTCCGCCATTTACCTGCGTCTTTTCCAATTGCTTCAGTGCACCCGCCAAAAGCGCAATATTTGATCATTGCGAGGTCGAATTGTCGAATTTGGTATACCAAAAGATGTTGATTGTCGAGAATGCTTTGGATAGCCTGTCTTTCGAATGGTATACCATTCTATCCGCGCCACCAAGAACGCGCGGCATCAATCGGTCCTACGGGGCCACCAGGGAGGAAGACCTAAATGAAACTGAAATCGCTTTTGAAGACAGCGACCGCGGCAGCACTGACAGTGGCGGCGACCGCTGCTTCAGCTGAAGACGTGACCCTGCGGATCCAGACGCACTACACATCCGAGCACCCCTCGGGTCAGCTGGCGGCACAATTCATCGACGATATTCAAACCATGTCGGGCGGCGAGATCACCATCGAAATGTTCTATGCCTCCTCGGTTGTTGCCACTACAGAGACATTTGACGCCGCCATCAACGGCATCCTCGACTGTGACATGACCGGCGGCGCCTATCAGACCGGCAAGAACCCGGCGTTCCAGTTCGTCGGCGACATCATGGGTGGCTATGACACCCCCTGGCAGCAGGTTTCCTGGCTGTATTACGGCGGTGGCTATGACGCCGCACAGGAACTCTACAACCAGCATGACATGCAGCTGATCGGCTGGTGGCTCTATGGTCAGGAATCGCTGTCCTCGTCCAAGCCGCTTGCAGGTCCCGAGGACATCAAAGGCTGGAAATTCCGTTCGCCTCCTGGTCTTGAAACCGAAATCTTCACCGAAATGGGCGCTTCGCCGATCGTGATGGATTTCACCGAGATCTTTACCGCGCTGGAAACCGGCATCATCGACGGTGCGGACGCTTCGGGTCTGGCCAACAACGTTGGTCTTGGCCTCTATGACATCGTGAAACATGCCACCTATCCCGGCTTCCATTCGATGCCGTCGGACCACCTGGCCTGTAACAAAGCCGTCTGGGACGGGCTGAGCGACAAGCATCAGCGCATCATCGACACCGCCATGCAGAAACTGACCCTGCACACCGCTCTGTCGAATGAAAAGAAGAACGCCGAAGCCGCAGCAGAGCTGACCGCCGCTGGCGTGACATTGCACAACTGGTCGGAAAAAGACCGTGCCGATTTCCGCGCTGCTGCCCAGCGTTCGTGGGACGGTTGGGCCGCCAAGACACCAGAAGCCGCTGCTCTGGTCGAAAGCCACCGTGGCTACCTGGCGGATCTCGGTCTGATCGCCAAGTGATGTCGATCATCTGATCGTTTCAAACATGGCTGGCGGGTCCCTTGGGGCTCGCCAGTTTTTTGAAGACATCAACCAACAAACGACATCACCAAACAAGGGGAGGACGAGCATGGAAAAAGACAATGTCTGGCTCGGCTCGGCACGCGGGCCTGTCAAAACCGCCGCCAAAGTATTCGGGGCCATAACCGCCGCAATTTTTGCCTGGTTGATCCTTAACCAGTTCATATCCGAAGATGCCATCGGAATGCATGAAATGATCCGCCCGCAGGGCCGGCCCATCGTGGCGATCATGCTGGCATCAATCTTTCTGACATTGCTCTGCACGGCGCTCTTTTTGTCGGATCGCATCGGCCATATCGAACCAGAGCCGCGCGGTTTCTTCGACATTCTGTCGCTGGTCACGTCGCGCATGGCGATGATCGGCATCGCATTGATCGTTGTGGTCATGTTCTACGAAGTTGTGTCGCGCTACGTCTTTAGCCGCCCGACACTCTGGGCGAACGAAATGTCGCTGTGGATCGCGGCGGTGGTGTTCCTGTTTGCCGGGCAATACGCCATGCAACAGCGCAGCCACATCCGCATCTATGTGATCTATGACATGATGCCCCGCTGGATGCAGAAGACCTCGGATGTGATATCCGTCGGGCTGATCGTCTGCTTCACCTTCTCGCTGGTCTGGGGCGGCTATAACGATGCCAAAACCCGCCTTCTGCGGATGGAGACATTTGGCACCGCCTGGGATCCGCCCATTCCCGGCACGATGAAGGCCGCAATTCTGTTCATCATTGTTCTGGTGACCATCCAAGCGGTGTCAAACCTGATTGCCGACTGGAACAAGGCGCCGGAACATCATTCGCCGCTCGACGACATCGACGAAACCGAAATCGAAAACATCCGCAAAACCCTGAGGGACGACTGATATGGTTGATATTGGAACACTCAGCCTGCTGCTCCTGCTCGGGATGTTCGCGCTGTTGGCCATCGGCATGCCGCTTGGCTTTGCCTCGGCCTTTCTGGCGGTGGTCACACTTGTCCTGAAATTCGACTTTGACCTGCTGTTCAACACCTTCGGACGCGGGCCATTGTCGGTGCTGGGTCAGGCGGTCTATCGCCAGATGACCAACTATGTACTGATCTCGGTGCCGTTGTTCATCTTCATGGCCTCACTGCTGGAACGGTCGGGCATTGCACGCGACATGTATTCCTCGCTCAACACCTGGCTCAGCCGGGCGCGCGGCGGGATTGCGATTGTCACGTCGATCATGGCCGTGATCATGGCCGCCATGTCGGGCATCATCGGCGGCGAGGTTGTGCTGCTTGGCCTGATCGCCCTGCCCCAGATGCTGCGGTTGGGCTATAACCAGAACCTTGCCATTGGCACGATCTGTGCCTCCGGCTCGCTTGGCACGATGATCCCGCCGTCGATCGTTTTGATTTTCTACGGTCTGGTGACGGAAACCTCGATCAAGGCGCTGTTCACCGCATCCTTCCTGCCCGGTCTGATGCTGGCGTCCTTCTTTATCGTCTACATCATCATCCGCACCCAGCTGAACCCGGATCTGGCCCCCCTGCCAGAAGAAGACCCCGACGCACCGCGCGGCAGTGAAAAGGGTCTGATGTTCCTGGGCTTCCTCGGCAAATTCACCATGTGGTTCACAGCGGTCCTGCTGTTGCGGGCGCTGTTCTTTACCGCGACGGGTGAAAACACCGTGACCGAAGGCGTGGATCCCATTGCCCTTGGCATGGTCAGCGACATTCCCTGGATCATCGGTGCCTTTGTCATTGCTGCGGTGGCTGTCTTTGTCGTCGTCGGCAAGGAACGCACGGCGCAGGGTTGGGAAATGGGCAAAGGTCTGGTCGCCCCCACCATCGTGATCGGCGTTGTGCTTGGCTCGATCTACATGGGCATCACCGGCATCACCGAAGCGGCCGGCATGGGTGTTGTCGCGGTCTTCGTGATCGGGCTTGCCCGACGCGAGATGACCTTCGACATCGTCTGGGACAGCCTGATGCGCACGCTGAAGTCGACCGGCACGATCATCTGGGTCACCATCGGTGCAGCGGCACTTGCCGCGGCCTATACGCTGGCCGGTGGTCCGACCTATGTGGCCAACATGATTGTCGGCGCCGACATGCCCACCATGGGCGTGATCCTGGTGATGATGTTCATCTTCCTGATCATGGGGATGTTCATGGATTGGGTCGGCATCGTCCTGTTGATCATGCCGGTGTTCCTGCCAATCGTGCTGAAACTGCCGATCGAGGAAATCGGCCTGATCGGCGATCTTGATCCGCGCCATGTGCAGGTCTGGTTCGGCGTGGTGTTCTGTATGAACATGCAGGTGTCGTTCCTGTCGCCCCCGTTTGGTCCGGCGGCCTTCTATCTGAAATCTGTGGCCCCGCCGCATATTTCGCTGACCGACATCTTCCGGGGTTTCCTGCCATTCATTGTCCTGCAGCTGACAGCGCTGACAGTGTTGCTGGTCTGGCCCTCAATGGTGTCGATCTTCCTCTGACACAACACAACACGAATTTGGTCGGGGCGGCGCGTTCGCCCCGATCACACCAAGGACCACACAGCCCCATCGGGACCCGTTGACTGTCATGCCCGCACCGCATGACATTCTGCCGGCCCCAATTCCGGCCTTCCGGAGACGCCCATGCTGACACAAACCCAGATCGACCATTTCGAAACCCAAGGTTACCTTGTGGTGGAAAACGTGCTGGATGCCGCCCGGTTGCAAGCGGTCCAAGCGGAATATGCCAGCTTACTTGATCGGCTTTATGCAAACTGGCAGGCTCAGGGCCGTGTGCCCGACGCCACCGGTCAGGATTTCTGGCAAAAACTGCTGACAAGCTATGCCGCCGGCTGCGACTGGTTCCAGCCAATGGATATCTCATTGCCGGGGGATGCAATCACACCGGACACGCCGTTCCATTTTGGCCCGGCGGTCTTTGACATGCTGACCGCGCCGCGTCTGCTGGACATGGTCGAAGATCTGATCGGGCCGGAAATCACCTCGAACCCGATCCAGCATGTGCGCCTGAAGCCCCCCGCCACCACCCTGCACGGCGCTGAAAGCCGCGCCCATGTCACGGCCACCGACTGGCACCAGGATCGCGCAGTGGCGCATGAAAGCGGCGATGCCACGCAAATGGTGACCGTCTGGCTGGCGATCAGCGATGCCACCGTGGAAAACGGCTGTCTTCAGGTGGTTCCCGGCAAACCGCAAATGTATCCACATTGCCCCAGGAAACAGACCGCCATCGCCGACGGCGTCCTGGACGAAGCCCGCGCTCTGCCCCTGCCGGTCAAGGCAGGCGGCGCAGTTCTCTTCCACCCGCTCACCCCGCATGCCTCGCTGGTCAATACATCCGACGCCTTCCGCTGGTCATTCGACATCCGCTACAACGTCACCGGCCAACCCACCGGCCGCGCGCATTTCCCGGAATTCATCGCCCGATCGCGACGCCATCCCGACACGGTCCTGCACGACTGGCAGCTGTGGCGCTCGATGTGGCACGACACCCGCGCCCGCCTCGCCACCCAACCCCATATCCCGATTCACCGTTGGCGCAGTGACAGCCCGGCCTGCGCCTGACGTCCCTGCCCTTCTTCTGTTCAAAAATATCCCGGGGGTCCGGGGGGCGCGCCCCCCGCGGGGAACAAAAAGAAAACCCAAGAATAACCCGGTGCGCCCAGTCGCTTTTAAACAACAGCCCCGGCCGCCGCAGGCGTAGGGGTAT
>NZ_JAUOSD010000052.1:0-9071 GCF_030548265.1 Marinovum sp. 2_MG-2023
AAATCCCAAAGTTTTGCAAAGTTTTTGCGAAAAATAAACAAAATCAACTGGTTAGCGTGAATAGTTTTTGAGCAAACCCACATCCACCCTCATCCAACACAACAACCCAGTATATACATCACACCCCAAAAACCCCACATCTAGAGTCGCCCACAGACTTACCCACAAGAACAACCTCACAAACCCGACTCAAACCAAAATCCAGCAACAAAAAATACGCCAGAAAAACGAGTCAGATGCGTGAAGACCCCAATCGCACGGCCCGAACACGCAGAATCCCTGACAGCGCAAATCCAATGGACCAAGAACAACGATGAGCGAGAGATGGGGTTCAAGTCTCGCGTCTTTGACCGATTACTGGCACTCATCGCTGGGTCTGTATGCGGCCTCGTCTTGGTAGAGCACTTCACACAACTCAACAGACGTCTCTTGTGGCAACCACACTACTCACGTCGTCCCACCGAACAAACTGCGCCCACTATTAATGGAAACTGGCACACCGCCCTTTGCATGCTTCAGCATCGCCATGAGCTGCGTGTCTCGGTATCGTCCTTTCTTTAACGTGGGCCCCTCAGATATCTCGCCGAGAAGACCCTACTATTGAACACCACTAGTTTCTGGGGGGGGGATCAGCGTCGGCTTGGAGGCTTGGGCAGGCCGCAACCTGACACGGCGATGCTATTTGAAGTGCACCTGTCATGTGGCACGAGTGGGGACATGTTGCGCGTGGGCACTTCGGGTCAGGATTGACCCCTGCCCCGTGGCGTCTCATACTGATTATGACACGTAAGAAAGCCCGCATGCGCCTGATCTCCATCATCCTTCTGTCCAACTTTTTGGTGTTGGTCTCATCGCTGCATTTTGATGCGGCCGCGATGACGACGCATGAATGTCCATCCTGTCCAGAAGAGATGGTCGAAATGGAGGGCGCCGAGGGGGATAAGACGCATCAGGGAACGCCTTGCGCGGATATGTCCCTTTGTGCCCCAATGGCTCTTATCGTTGATGCACTGTCACAACGGGACCAAGAGATCCTCGGCCATCGTCAAGCATGGCCCGATGCCTACAGGGGGGCATCCATTCACTTGGCATTGAATCTGCCGCCCCCTCGGACCTGATCCTTCTCTACTGCCGCCTGGGCTGACAATCGTCCGGCCAATTTGAGAATGCGCACCTCCAAACGCTGCGCAAGGACAGGAAAATATCATGAAAATCACGTTCATTGCCGGGGCTGCGGTCATCGCCGCAGCACTTGGCACATATGCCTTCACCCGCCTCCCTGATCAGGACCCACAGATTCAGCAAGAATCAGGCCCCACCGAAGGCGCGGCCATGGTCGTCGTCACCCTGCCGGAAAGCCTTTCGCCCGAGGCCTCTATGGGCAAACGGGCATTCGATGCGGTCTGTGCTGACTGTCACGGCACAGATGCCGCTGGGAAGATGGGATTTGCCCCGCCCCTGATCCACAAGATCTATGAGCCGTCACACCATGGGGACATGGCATTTCTATTGGCTGCACAAAATGGCGTGCGAGCGCACCACTGGAAATTCGGCGACATGCCGCCCCAGCCACGGGTCACACCTGCTGAAGTTCGCACCATCATTGCCTACGTCCGCGAAGTGCAACGCACAAATGGGATCAACTGATATGAATTTGACGCGCCGCCACTTCTGCGCGGGTCTTGCCGCTACCGCGCTGGCCCGCCCGGCCTTCGCCCAGGACGTCCCGCTATTGACGGCCAAGGAGGCCATGATCCAGCTTGCCCCGGACAGGTATCCGGCCACGCCGGTCTGGAGTTACGACGGCAGTATCCCCGGCCCCATGATCCGCGCGGCCCAAGGCAGCCGGTTTGAACGGCGACTGGTCAACGCCCTGAATGTGCCCACCTCGGTCCACTGGCACGGCATTCGAATAGACAATGCAATGGACGGCGTTGCGGGGCTAACCCAGGCGCCGGTGCCGCCCGGAGAAGGCTTCGACTATGCCTTCGATCTGCCGGACGCTGGCACCTATTGGTATCACGCGCACACCAATTCCATGAAGCAGGTTGCGCGGGGCCTTGCCGGTGCGCTGATCGTTGAAGAACCGACACAGCCCGACATTGACCGCGATGAGGTTCTGATGATCGACGACTGGTTGCTTGACCCGGACACCGGGCAGTTCGTCGATAATTTTGCCGCTCCGATGGCGCAGAGCCATGGCGGCCGCATCGGCAATCTGGTGGGGGTGAACGGGCGCTTCAATTACAACCTCGCGGCGCGGCAGAATGAACGGCTGCGCTTGCGGCTGATCAACGCCGCAAATGCCCAGATCTTTGGGCTTAGACTTGAAGGGCTAAAAGGATGGACAATCGCGCTCGACGGGATGCCTCTTTCGACACCCGAGCCGGTGACAACCACGATTGTCCTTGCCCCGGCGCAGCGCATGGACCTGATCGTGGATGTCACCGCCGATGAAGGCGCGCCCGCCGGGCTTCTGTTTGCTGCCTCCGACGACAGTTGGCAGGTGCTGGCCGAATTCACAGTCACCGGACGCGCGGCCACGGTTCAGCGTGACATGCCTGCGCCCTTGCCGCCCAACCCAGGCATGGACATCCCCGGGATCGACGCGGCCCGTACATTTGACATGCCCCTGCAAGGTGGCGCCATGCGCGGGCTGGAAACTGCGCAGTTCAACGGTCAGACGATGGGCTGGCAAGACCTGGTCCAGAACGGCCAATTCTGGGCGCTGGCGGGACAGGCCGGTCTGGGAGAGACGCCCTTTGCCGCCCTGTCACGCGGGGAAACGGCCCGCATCCGCATGACGAACACCACGATCTTTCCTCATGCGATGCACCTGCACGGGATGCACTTCCGGGTGCGCGACGCAAACGGAACCCTCGGCCCGCTTCGGGACACGGTATTGGTGATGCCAGACCAAACGACCGAGATCGCCTTTGTCGCGGATAACCCCGGTAAATGGCTGCTGCATTGTCACATGTTGGGGCACGCCGCCTCTGGCATGAACAATTGGATTACCGTCACATGAGCCGGTTTCATTTGCTTGCGATGGCACTTACCGGCGCGGCCTGCTCCGCCATGGCAGAAGGCATAGATGGCGCAGCGCTCTACCAAGAGAACTGCGCCTCTTGTCACGGGGCCAAGCTTGAAGGTCAACCGGACTGGCGCAGCCGCGACGCTGATGGACGACTTCCTGCACCGCCCCATGATGCCACGGGTCACACGTGGCATCACAGCGACGACATCCTGTTTCAAATAACGCGGGAGGGGACGGCCGCAGTTGTCGGCGATGGCTATGAAAGCAACATGCCGGGCTTTGGCGATACTCTGGAGGACGCGCAAATCCACGCCATACTCGAATACATCAAATCCACATGGCCGGACCGCGAACGCGCCTATCAGGAGGAGATCAGCGGAAAGAAATAATCGGCACCCACCGAAATGTGCCGCTTGGCTTCATTTCCCTGACCGGGAACCTGATGATGATCGTGATGGGCCTTCGCGCCCTCAGCGTTTGAGATGAGACATAGGGGCGTCTTCTTGACGCCCCCTTTTTTCGGCTGAACGACATACCGCTTCGCAGGCTCAGCCGATGTGCTCTGGCGCAACGGTGGACGTGAAGGTCGCAGTGACAAGCAGGATCACAAGAAAGGCCGCGACCTCCCAACGGATCGACATTCGCAGCGGAGCAGCGTTCCCGTTTTCTGCCAGAGCCGGTGTCAGCCGAAGCTTGTTCAGCCCTGCAAGCGCAAGAAGCAGCGCCACCACCGCCAGTTTCAGCGTCAGAAACTGGCCCCAGGGCTGGGTCAGGACCGCGATCGGATCGCCGGCCAGGATCACCAGGATCACCACCCCCGCGACAACAAGCAGCCCGACCATGACCAGCGCCGCCTGCCCGAACCGTTCGACGGTGCGCACAGCGGCCGCGTTGCCGCGCCCGGCCATGTCGTAGAGAGGATAGAAGCCTCCGATCCAGAAACTGGCCGCAAGGATGTGAAAGACAAACAGGGTCGAGAGCGCCAGCCTTGGGTCGCCGGTCGCATGACCGCGCAGCGCAAAACTGATCGCCACGCAGACCACACCGACGCTGGCCACGGATCGCGTCCAATCACGGTCAAACATAATGGGAAGAATGGCGAGAAGGCCGGCAATCGCGGTCCCCACGGACAGCCCAAGCGGACCGAAGAAGGCAATCTGAAGCATCATCGGATCAAGCGCGCCGCCGATCCCACCATAGAAGAACGCCGCACGTAGCGGGATGTTCAGCGCGCTGAAAACGATCCCGCCCACAGCTGACCATGCTGCAAGCCGCCTGAGACGACGGCTTGCAGCGGCATCCAGCTCGGTCAGAAGCCAGAGATTTATGACGGAGCCCGCCGCAAGCAGGACAGTGACATACATCCCCGCCTTGACGAGGATCGAGGCGATCTGCACCGGTTCCAGTGCGGCAAGAACCCCGCCCATGATCAGTTCGCGACCTTGAACGCGAAGCTGCCATTCATCGGGTGGCCATCGGGCGACATGCCGCGCCAGTCGACCTTGTAGTTGCCCGGCGCGAGTTTCGGCAGCTTGCCTTCCCAGGTCTTCACGGCCTTGTTCGCAGCCGGACCATTGATCTTATAGGTCTTTCCGTCAGGCACCTTCATCGTGACGGTGGTGATCTGCATCGGATCGGTGAACATCAGGTGCATGACCTTGGTGTCCGCCCCGACAGTTTGACCATTGCTCGGCATGGTCATCATGCCCTTGTCGTGTGCGAGTGCCGCGCCCGCACTGAGCGCGAGGCCGACGGAAAGTACAGCAGAGGTAAGGATTGTACGAAATTTCATTGGGATGTTCCCTTGGTTGGTTTCGGTTGAAAAGCTGCGCCCCTGCGGCTCTCTCTTGTTTTGCAAAAGCAGATACCGAGAGGGGCGCAGAAAGATCAGAACATGAAATTGACGCCGACCACGCTGGTCAGCTCGTCCACTTCGTGGCCATGGTCGCGCAGAATGTCCGCCGTCCCGCCAAAGGCGCGTTCATAGTTCACGCCAATATAGGGGGACAGATTGCGCCCGATCAGGTCATAGCTCAGCCGCAGCCCCAGCTCGGTCGTGGCACCACCCGCCGCGATTTCCCGATCCGGGTCATCCGCCAATGGCAGGCTGACTTCGATCGAGGGTGTCAGGATCAGCCGGTTGGTCAGCAGCCCCTCATATTCCACCTCTGCCCCGATGTAGGGATATTCCGACAGGTAAAGTGCCGCCTCGACCTCAAACCACTGCGACGCGAGGCCGGTCACGCCAAAAGCGCCATAATAGCGTTCGGGCGCGCCCTCCGGCGTCGACGCTGCGACCCCGATGAAACCATCGAAGAATTCGGTGATCGGCTTCTGAAGACGGATCTGGTTGCTCATCTCCTCGACGTCGCCGCCCTCGATTTTCGCACCTTCGCTTTGCCAGACAAGACGCAGATCGTCATTGCCAACCCAGGCCGCGAATTCCCAGGCAAAGGCGTTTTCTTCTTCGCCCATCCGGTATTCGAGCTTGTCGGTCCGCACCCCCCAGACCGTCGGGGAAACGCCCAATTCCGCCAAAGCATCAGACGCAAAGGACAGCGCAAGAAACGGCCCGACTGCCGCGCCAAGAAGCAGGTTTTTCATGTGATTGTTTTCCTTGGAATACGCGCCCATCAGGATGGCCCGCCTTCGACGATGACCTTGCGGAACATGCCGCCGGCCATGTGATAAGAGAGGTGACAGTGAAAGGCCCATTGGCCCGGCGCATCAACTTCGGTCTCGGTGTAAAGTGTCGTGCCCGGCGCCACGCTGACCGTGTGTTTCACGGGGTCATAGGCCCCTTTGCCGGTGTCGATGATCGTCCACATGCCATGCAGATGCATCGGGTGCGCCATCATGGTTTCGTTGACGAATTTGAACCGGACACGTTCGCCATAGGTCAGACGGATCGGGTCGGCGTCTTCGTATTTGACGCCGTCGATGGACCAGATATAGCGCTCCATGTTGCCGGTCAGGCGGATCTCGATTTCACGCGTGGCGGCGCGGTCACGATAGAGCGGCTTGCGGGCGCGCAGATCTTCGTAGCCCAGAAACTTGCCACCATTTGCCGCCGACGGGATCAATCCGCTGCCCGGCGCATAGAAGGCGGCACCGGATGCCCCTTCGGCTGGAACAACAGGTATGCCAGCGGCCATGTCCATGCCGCCCATATCCATACCGGAATGATCCATGCCCGACATGTCCATACCGCTCATGTCATGGCCAGAGTGATCCATGCCGGACATATCAAAGCCGCTCATGTCCATCCCATCCATTTCCATGCCGGAATGGTCCATGCCGTCCATCATGCCCCCCATATCGGCCATGGTCAGAAGCGGCCGGGACCGCATCTTGTAATAGGGACCAACCATGCCTTCGGACGGGGCCAGCGTGGCGCGCACCATCGCGGTGCGGCCTGCGCTCTCGCCGATGATCGAGTAAGCCTTGGCCTCACGCGGCTGGACGATCACATCATAGGTTTCAGCAACGGCAATCCGCAGCTCATCCACCGTTACCGGCTTCACGTCATTGCCATCGGCCTGCACCACGGTCATTTTCAAACCGGGCAGGCGCACATCGAAATAGGTCGTCGCCGACGAATTGATCAGCCGCAGGCGCACCTTCTCACCGGGTTTGAAGATGCCAGTCCAGTTCTGCTGCGTGCTGGCCCCGTTGATCAGCGGCGTAAAGCCCTGCACATCCTCGATATCTGTGGGCATCATGCGCATCGCGCCCCACATTTTCCGATCCTGTAGCGCGGCTTTCAATCCGCTGGCACCGGCATCTTCGATCAAGTCCTGCGCGGTGCGTTGGGCGCGGTTGTAATAGTCCGCCGAAGCCTTCAGGTTGCGGAAAATCCGCGATCCGCTGTGCGGATGTTTGTCAGTCAGTTGCACCACGTAATCACGGTCCGTTGGCACGGCTTCGCCGCCCTTGGGGGAAATCACGATGGCGCCATAGGCACCGTCCGGCTCCTGAAAACCCGAGTGGCTGTGAAACCAGTAGGTGCCGGCCTGTTCGATCGGAAAGCGATAGGTGAAGGTTTCGCCCGGCTTGATACCGTTGAAGCTGATGCCCGGCACCCCGTCCTGCTGGAACGGCAGGATCAGGCCATGCCAATGGATGGATGTGCTTTCGCGCAAATTGTTCTTTACGCGGATGACGACGTCGTCGCCTTCCTGGAAATTCAGGATGGTCGGGGTCTGGCTTCCGTTGTAGCCAATCCCGTTTTTCTTGAAAGTGCCGGTGTCGATCCGGACCTTGTCGACACTGATGTCATAGGTGCCAGCCTGTGCCGACACGCCGAGGGCAAGCCCCAGCACCACGGCGAGAGGCCGCAGAAAATTCGTGTGTTTCATGTATTTTCCATGGGCGTGGGCCAGCGATTGGCCACGCAGAGAGAAGGTCACTGCAAAAACAGTGAAAGCAGGGAGAAGAGGATCAGATGCGCCGCGGGCTTGGCCCCGGATTGGCGGCATGTGATCGGATTGCCGGGCGCGCCTGTGCAGACGACACCGCAATCAACGCCGGACAGGCGATGTCAGGCCGAGGGCGGCCGCAGTTGGGAAAGATACACGGATTGCAAAGCCATCCTTGGCTCTTCGGGTGTCAGCTTGGCGCTCAGCGGCGCCCGGATCAGGGCAGGCACAGGGCTGCCCGCGAACTGGTCCGTGCAGGCAACGCTGGCACAATGCAAAAGCCCCAGGGGCTCGCTTTGCTGCTCGGTTTCGAAAGCAACCTCAACGTCCTGATCCTGGGAAAAGGACGTTTCTTCACAATGCATGTGCTGGGCCATCGGCTGCGCACATTGCTCGGGCATCGACATCACATGCGCAAAGGCACTCGTCACAACGAGCTGCAGCGCAACAATTATGATGATGAGACGACCGATCAAAACGCTTTCCTTTTTCCTCCCCCCTTAGACACAGCTGGCTGACATTCCGTCAACAACGAAAGTGGCTTCCAGCAGGTGGAAACTCACGCGAATGTGACTTAACGGCGAAGGGCAGAGATCGTTCTGAATTTAGCGAATGTGGCGAATACGTACTTGTTTAGTTCTCTCAATATCATGGACCACTTACCTTGTTTCAGGTCAGTCCACCTTTGCCGAACACCCTCACTGGAAAGCCCCACTGCCTGTGAAGTGGTTCGGCAAAATTGGCCGGCGTGCCACGATGGACCTGTCCCGCTTTCGTGCCGCCCCAAGTGCTCGCTTACGCGGTCGGAGATTGCTCTGAGAAGGCAACAAACCTGAAATTGGGCAAAAGGGCCGAGGCGTTCCTCAAAATCTTTGAGGCCGTACACCGCGAGTATCAATCTCGTCTGGGCGATCGCATCGATTTTGAAGATATGCTGAGCCACCACAGGCCATTCACCCGTCGCCTGCGCCGCCAATTGCTTGAGCTGCGGAACCTTCTGTTTCTCGAATACGCTTACAATGACGACTGGGGCGATGGCCCGGACCTTGCACTGCTCGAACCCGACGATCCAATTGTTCCGGAAATCTGTCTCCTTGCTGACGGTTTGGAACAGGCCCTCCAGGATGCGGGGGTGTTCAAATCCGATACAGATCAAACAGCGTGATGTATCTCTCCCCGCCTCGTTACCTTGGCGACGGCGTGGGGGGCTCGCAAGAAAATTTTGAGCACGCGCATTTTTCTTCTTCGTGCATTCGTGAAACGACCAATCTCATTGATACCAGCAAACAGCCCTACTCCCTCCAAGACAAAAGGAGCGCACCGCCAGACCAACCACCTCCCCTCATGCAGGATTTCGTGACGCCGCAGAATGGCACCCACCCAAAACAATCCAACCACATGGACACCACTAATGAAAACATCCCACAGGCCACATATGACCGGATCGCAGATACGGAGCAGCATGTGCGCCGTCATGGCGCTGCCCTGTGCAATCTGTTCGACGCTTTCGACGCGCCTTCGGGCTTTGATGCGCTTTGCGATTGACCTGCCCCCCGCGAAATCCCTCACCGTAATGTAGAGTCTGCGCCAACTCTGAAGGAGCAGACAGATGCGAA
>NZ_JAUOSD010000053.1:0-7625 GCF_030548265.1 Marinovum sp. 2_MG-2023
TCGGACCGCGGCGGGCAATATTTGTCCATTCGCTATACCGAGCGATTGGCCCTGGCAGGGATCGAACCCTCTGTTGGCAGCGTTGGCGATTCCTATGACAATGCCTTGGCCGAAACGATAAACGGTCTCTACAAAGCTGAGGTCATTCACCGGCTTGGTCCATGGAAAACCATGGCCGCCGTCGAATGGGAAACGCTCAAATGGGTCGACTGGTTTAACAATCGCCGCCTGCTTGAGCCTATCGGATATATCCCACCCGCTGAAGCAGAAGAGAGGTACTATGCACAGTTCAACACGTTAGATATGGTCGCATGAGATGAAGTAATCTGCCTCCGGCAAACTGGGGGCGGTTCAGAGTGAAGCATTCGCCCTTTTGGATGCTCCACTCTGGAACCTCGCTTTAATTGCCTCGCGTCTACACCTCATTTGGATCGCGACCGTCTGCGGTAAAATGAAAACTGACTTCCGCTATTCCAATACTCTCGGCTGGCATACCTTCCCCGTCCCGAAGCTCACCGAGACTGACAAAGCCAACCTCACCCGCTGCGCCGAGGACATCCTGCTCGCCCGCGAGGCGCATTTCCCAGCCACCATCGCCGAACTCTACGACCCCGAGAAGGTGCCCGACGACCTCCGCGCCGCCCATGACCGCAACGACGAAACCCTGGAGCGCATCTACATCGGCCGCCGGTTCCGCAACGACACGGAACGCCTCGAAAAACTCTTCGACATGTATACCAAGATGACCTCGAAGAAGGAGAAGGCGTCATGATGTCCCCGCTCGATGCAATCAACGCCGATCCGCCCAATGTCTGGATCACCTATTTCGACGGATTTGACCCTGACATATGGGGATTTACTGGTTTCACCCAGGAAGCCACCCGCAAGAGCTTCGTCAACCGGAGCGAACCCGGTGTGCTGGTTGTCATAGTGGGATCGAGCCGCGCGGAGCCGACCGAGCGACAGAGGGTCATCGGCCTGTTGCAATGCTCTCATGAGCTTGGAAAGGATCGGGATTACATGCCAAGCACCGCCTTTGCCGAGAAAGAGAGTGCAGAAAGATCAGCCGGGAAGTGGAGCCATGCTGTCCGCGTCATCAACGCCTGGCGTGTTCTTCCGCACAACAGGCCTCTGATCGAAGACTTCGCGCCGGAAACCTACACGCCCGGTCGGGCGCAGGTCATCGGCGCACAGGGCATGCCGCTGACCGCCGATGAGGCTCGCGGGCTTCTCGCTCTCGACTTTGTAAAAGTGGACGTTTTCAATCAGCCTCCGGTAGATGGAATTCGCGGCCCTGCGGAGGACGTGCTTCGGCCAAGCCGCGCAGGTCCGACTTCGCAATCCCCAACAGAACACAGGGAGGCTGAGGGCCCATGCCACGTCTACGTCCTGGCGCTGTCCGGCAAACCGGGCATCTTCCTCAACGACCCGAGTGCCAGAGGCAAGATTGTGAAGGCGGGATTCTCCAAGGTGCCTGAGGACAGGCGGGAAGCTCACAACCGGCACCTCCCGGTCGGCCCCTTTCAATGGAATGTCCTGAAATCCACCGAGGCCGAAGGGCGATCGGCGTTTCCCGGCTCCATCCAGGGCAAGGCTGCCGAAGCGGCCATGATCGCCGTGCTCGACCGCGAAGGGCGCTCTCTCGGTCGCGAATTCTTCCTCGCCGAGGACCGCGTAATCGAAGACGCTTGGACCGCCGCAATTGAAGCAGGTGAGGACACATGACAAACCATGTGAAAACCGCCCCCTCCGTCTCAGTGCAGTATGCCGCGACGGGCAGTTCGACGACCTCGAATGAGCTCGGCATCCAAAAGGGTGCCTACCGAAAAGGCTACGAGCGGCTTCAGCTGATCAAGCCGCCTCGGACCATGGACAAGTCGAGCGCCCTCAAAATGCACACTGTCGCCATGACGGGAATCCCAAGGGCCGAGGCGAGGGCACCCTGCATTTCCCCGCCACTATCGCCGAGCTCTATGACTTCGAGAAGATGCCCGACGATCTTTGCGCCGCCCATGTTCGCAACGACGAAACCCTGGAGCGCATCTACATCGGCTGGCGCTTCCGCAACGACACCGAACGCCTCGGAAAAGCTCTTCGACATGTATACCAAAACGACCGCGAAGAAGGACAAGGCATAATGCCAAAGTTTCTTGATGGACCCGAACTGAGACGTGACTTGAGAAAGGCTTTCAAGAGGGAGTCGGCTGCCCGTCTTGCCGTCGCCTACTGGGGCGATGGGGCAGCAAAAGATCTCGGTCTTTCGGGCGAGGCGGTCAGGATAACCTGCAATCTCATGGGTGGCGGAACCAATCCGGAAGAGGTCAGACGCCTGATCAAGACCGGTGTTCAGGTCCGACATCACGTCGGCTTGCATGTAAAGCTCGGCGTTGTCGGGGACGTCTCCTTCCTCGGCTCCTCGAATATGTCTGCAAACGGGTTGGGTGCAGAGGGTGCCAAAGACGGTTGGGCCGAAGCAAATATCCTCTATCAGTCCGAGCGGGCCGAAATCGCTTCGATGTTCGAAAGGCTTTGGGGCGAAAGCCGGGAGGTGACCGACGATGATCTTGCGTTGGCGCAACGTCGCTGGAACCTACGGAGCGAGGCTGCGAAGGAAGCCGACAAGATTGTTCTTCACCCGGAACCTCTTGTCAAAGCCCTTCGCGCGCGACCCGAAGATTTCGAAAATTCGTTCTTCGCTGTCTTCGATGAACTGACCGATCCAGAAGAGATTGAGGTGGTCGACCTCGGAGACGCGGAGGCGCAGAGGCGTCATGGACCGTTGTGCGAAGTATACTGGGACTGGAGTGACGGCACATTGCCAGACGAAGGATACATCGTTGACTTTCGAACGCCGCCCACAGGTGCGCGGGCATTGGCGCTTTTCGTCCGGAAGACGTCATGTCCCGACTTCGATATCGGGAACGAGCGCTTTCATCCCGCCATCAAGATTACCGAATTCGCGGGCGCCGATATCGGAAGCAAAGATGATCGCCAACGATTGCGGGATGCGATGACCGCGTATCTTGTGGACAATCCGCTGGACGACGACAGGGCGAGATGTGGCAAGCTACTCGATCTCGCTGAATACTTGGAGTAGAAATGACAGACCACGTGAAGACAGCCCTATCCGTCTCGGTTCAGTATGCCGCGACCGGTGCGTCGAAGTCCTCGAACGAGCTTGGGATGCGCGCCATGCAGGAGCGCGCCTACCAGAAGCGCGGCGAGCAATACTTACTGATCAAGTCGCCTCCGGCGTCGGGCAAGTCGCGCGCGCTCATGTTCATCGCGCTCGATAAGCTTGAAAACCAGGGGCTGAGGCAGGCCATTATTGTCGTGCCGGAGCGGTCCATCGGTGCATCGTTCAAGGATACCCCGCTGTCGCAATACGGTTTCTGGGCTGACTGGACCGTCGCACCTCAGTGGAACCTCTGCAACGCGCCTGGTGCCGATGATTTGAAGGTTGCCAAGGGCAAGGTGGCGTCGGTCAAGGCGTTCTTGGCGTCGGATGACCGTGTGCTGGTCTGCACCCATGCGACCTTCCGCTTCGCGGTGGATGAGATGGGGGTGGAAGCCTTCGACGACCGCCTGATCGCCGTAGATGAATTTCACCACGTCAGCGCAAACCCGGACAACAAGCTCGGCGCCCACTTGAGGGACTTCATGGCTCGGGACAGGACGAATATCGTGGCCATGACGGGTAGTTACTTCCGCGGCGACGCCGAGGCCGTTCTGATGCCCGACGACGAGGCCAGGTTCGAGACAGTGACCTACACCTATTACGAGCAGCTGAATGGCTACGATTACCTGAAGTCGCTCGATATCGGTTACTACTTCTATTCTGGCCGCTATCTCGACGCGATTTCAGAGGTGCTCGACCCGTCGCGCAAAACGATCGTCCACATCCCGAACGTGAACGCCCGAGAGAGCCTCGGCGACAAAATCCGCGAGGCCGAGGATATCATGCAGGCACTGGGGACTTGGAAGGGTGCCGATCCGAAGACAGGCTTTCAGCTCGTTGAACGGCCCGACGGGACAATTCTCAAGGTGGCAGATCTCGTTGACGACGATGGTGCACGCCGGGATCGCGTGATCGGCTCGCTGAAGGACCCGACCCATTCAGACGACCGCGACCACGTGGACATCATCATTGCGCTCGGCATGGCGAAAGAGGGTTTCGATTGGATCTGGTGCGAGCACGCGCTGACGGTGGGTTACCGCTCGTCTCTGACTGAGATCGTCCAGATCATCGGCCGGGCAACCCGGGATGCGCCAGGAAAGACCAGCGCGCAGTTCACGAACCTGATCGCCGAACCCGACGCGTCCGAGGAAACGGTTAATGAGGCCGTAAACGACACCCTGAAGGCGATCGCAGCGAGCCTCCTGATGGAACAGGTCCTCGCCCCCAAGTTCACTTTCACTCCGAAGGCGGCAGGCAGGAAAGAGGGTTTCGACTACGGCGAGACGGGATACCAGAGCGGCAAAACGAACGTTGGCTTCAACGAAGCGACCGGGCAGTTCCACATGGAGATCGCGGGCCTGGTGCCGCCGAAGAGCACGGAGGCGAAGCGCATCTGCGAACAAGACATCAACGAGGTGCTGGCGGCGTTTGTCCAGGATCGTCAGACCGTCGAGAAAGGGGTGTTTGATGATGAGACGCCGGCAGAAGAACTCACGCAAGTGAAGATGGGCCGCATAGTAGCGGACAAGTATCCGGAGCTGTCGGATGATGATCGCGAGGCTGTCCGCCAGCATGCGGTTGCCGCAATTGCGATGACGCAGCAAGGAAAGAAGAACGCGCCGGCTCACGAACCGGGCGACGAGCCAAAAGCGAACACCGCCTTCATCGATGGTGTTCGGCAATACGTGACGGACGTGAAGGAGCTCGAGATCGACCTCATTGACCGCATAAATCCGTTCCAGACCGCCAGGGCGATCCTGGCGAAGTCAATGGACGAGGGAACGCTGAAGGAGGTTGCTGCCATCATTGCCAAGAAGCGTATCAACCTATCGCACGAGGAAGCGCGGATGCTTGCCGAGCGCGCCGTGCGTTTCAGGCAGGAGACAGGACGGCTCCCGTCGATCACCTCAACGGACGCCTGGGAACGCCAGATGGCCGAGGGCATTGCCTTCCTCCAGCGAAAGGCGGCGGCAAATGCCTGACCGATCAGATCTTGATATCCTTGCCGACCTTGGCCTCGATCCCGTTGAAAAGAAGAAAACCGCGACCAGTCCCCGGGAGGCCCGGATCATCGCCGGCTTCGAGGATATCCAGAAGTTCGTGCAAGACCATGGGCGCGTTCCCCAACATGGTGCCGAACGAGACATTTTCGAGCGCCTCTACGCGGTCCGCCTCGACCGACTTCGCGATCAGACTGAGTGCAAAGGCTTGCTGGCCGACTTTGACACATATGGCCTGCTATCCAACGCCCCCGATGTCTTGGAAACGACGACAGAGCCTGCGCAGCTCGACGACGATGCGCTTCTTGCTTCATTGGGCGTGAGTTCCGATGCGTCAGACCTTACCGATCTGAAGCACGTGCGCCCCTATGCGGAACGTCGTGCAACGCCGGAGGACATCGCGAGCCGCCAACCGTGCGAAGATTTCGCCCGGTTTGGGCCGCTGTTCGACGCTGTCCGAGGGGACATCAAGAGCGGCGCGCGGCAGACCCTGAGGTTCGAGCGGAAGTCGGAAATCGAAGCGGGTCGGTTCTTCATCGTCGACGGTCTTACAGCCTATGTCGCCCATGCCGGTGACCCTTTTACGAACGAGTCAGGCAACCGGGACAGCCGACTTCGCGTGATCTTCGATAACGGCACCGAAAGCAACCTGCTGACTCGGTCTCTTCAGAAGGCGCTGACACAGGACCCGGCCGGAAGACGTATCACGGACCCGGATGCCGGGCCGCTATTCAACGACCCAGTGGAAGGAGGCGGCACCGAGACTGGCACCATCTATGTTCTGCGAAGCCAATCAGATCATCCCACGGTAGCGGCAAACCGGGAGGTCATCCATAAGATCGGTGTAACGGGTGGGCAGATTGCACGGCGGTTCGCCAACGCTGCGAAGGAGCCGACATTCCTCATGGCCGAGGTCGAGCTCGTTGCCAAGTTCGAGCTCATCGACATCAATCGTGTCGCACTCGAAAATCTCCTACACCGATGCTTCGCACCCGGTCGTCTCGACATTACGATTCAGGATCGCTTTGGCACACCTGTTCACCCTCGAGAGTGGTTCATTGTGCCTTTGGAAGTCGTCCATGAAGCCGTCAAGCGTCTACAGGAGAAGTCGCGTCACTGTTACGAGTATCGCGCCGAACTGGGTAAGCTCATGCGACGACCGGAGACGTCCTGAAAGCTGCGGTCCCCATCCTTGGCGTCCGTTTCGTTCGGGCCAGGTTCGAGTGTATCGCCGAAACTGACGTTGATGTGCCTTCGCGCACCTACGACTCCTGGGGGATTCGCACTGTTGCATCGCAACTCAAAACACTTGCAAACTCCAGTGTGGCTGAGATGACACCGGAGGGCCTCTGTGCCTACTGAGCGGCGCTTTTCACGTTCGCCGCCACCGAAGAGGTCACCAGGGACGAACCAGTTCAATCAACCTCATCGACTTCGACCGAATGCGCAAGTTGCGCAAAGAAAACGGGCTTTAAGTAAGAAACCGAGCCGGTCGAACCAGTGCTAATCAACGGCGGCTGGCCTGTTCGGTCAATTCCAAACGAAGAAATCTCTTGGGAACGGTGGAGATGTTTTGCGTCCATCGCTCTTGCACCCAATTACTTCCTGCCACCCCGCCGGGGTGGTAGCGCAGGTAACGGTATTACCGGCGCTTACCATTACCAAAGGTAGGAGCCAAAGATGGCAACCAAGACCCAAAAGACGATCGTTGCACTGGAAAAGAAGGCCAAGGCGGCAGTGACCGAGCTCGAAAAGCTCGGCAAACCCATCACCAACGCGAATGTTCGCGAACAGATCGGGCCTTGTTCGTTCCGCGATCTCACTCCGATCGTCAAGGCGATCAAAGCTGAGCGGGAGGCGCGCGCCAAGGCGGAGAGCGCGGTTCCGGACATGCCTGAAGAGGTCGCGGAACTTACGACCGCGCTCTGGGAGGCCGCGTTTCGCGCCGCCGACGAAGCGGCCGCGGTGAGCCGACGTGCACATGCGGAGGAGGTGGCAGAACTCCGCAAGAATTTGGACGAATGGGAGACCGATGTCGGCACCGTCGAGGACGAATTGGAGGCGATGACGGCTCGGGCCCAGGGGGCCGAAGCGGCTACGGCGGAGCTCGAGGAGCAAGTCGCAGATCTTCGGGTGGTCATCGCGGGACTGGAGGGTCGGCTCCTCGGTCGGCAGGAAGCCGCACGTGCGGCGGCTAAGGCAAACAAGCACGCGGAGACCAACCTCGAAGATGCCTGCCAGATGCCGCTCTTCGACGATCCTGCGGGCGAGGGGGGCCTGCCTCCCGCGGACGATGGCGGTGACGCGATGCACGAAGACCTGGGACGAGACAATGAGGACGACGGTGATCTCGACGACGAGGCAGCATGAGTATTGACCTGCCCCCCGCGAAATCCCTCACCGTAATGTAGAGTCTGCGCCAACTCTGAAGGAGCAGACAGATGCGA